>NZ_JBHXFL010000004.1:0-166611 GCF_042724095.1 Streptomyces sp. NPDC127100 | reverse complement strand
GGGGGGGGGCCCCCCCCCCCCCCGGCGCGCGGCGGGCCCGGCCGCCCCGCCCCCCACGGCCCGTCCCCGAGGCGGGCGCGGTACGGCTACCGGGCCAGCAGGTCGCGCAGGGCACCGGCGACCTCCTCGGGCGCCTCCTCCGCCATGAAGTGCCCGCAGCCCACCGTGATGTGCCGCAGCCCGGGCGCCCAGGCCCGCCACAGCGCGGTGGCGTCGTAGCCGAGGGCCGCGCCCCAGTCCTGCTGGAGCACGGTCACCGGCATCCGCAGCCGGCTGCCGCGCTCGCGATCGGCCCGGTCGTGGTCGACGTCGACGCCCGCCGAGGCCCGGTAGTCGGCCACGATGGACGGCACCGCCTCGCGCGACGCCTTCAGATAGGCGGCGCGGACATCGGCGGGCAGGGCTCCCGGGTCCCGGGTCCAGACGTCGAGGAAGTGGCCGAAGAAGGCGTCCGGCGCGGCGCCGATGAGCTGTTCCGGCAGGCCGGGCGGCTGCGCCATCAGATACAGGTGGAAGCCCACGGCCGCCGTCGTCCCGTGCAGGACGTCCCACATGTCCAGGGTCGGCAGCACGTCCAGCGCGGCCAGGTGCGTCACCGCGTCCGGGTGGTCGAGCCCGGCCCGGACCCCCACCAGGGCGCCCCGGTCGTGCCCGGCCAGCGCGAACCTGTCGTGCCCGAGCGCCCGGGCCAGGGCCACGACGTCGGCGGCCATGGTCCGCTTGGCGTACGCGGTGCCGTCGCGGTCGGCCGGCTTGTCGCTGTCGCCGTAACCGCGCAGGTCGGGACAGATGACCGTGTGCTCGGCGGCGAGGTCGGCCGCGACGTGCCGCCACATCAGGTGGGTCTGCGGGAAGCCGTGCAGCAGCACGAGAGGGCTGCCGGAGCCGCCGACGGCCACGTTCAGCGCGACGCCGTCGGCGACGGGGACACGGTCGTAGGTGAAGCCGGGAATGGTCGGTGCCATGACTGATCGGTGCCTTTCGGTGCTGTTCGACGCGTACGTCGCCGGACGCCTCACAGGCTGCCGGGCGCGGATCAGCAACCGATCAGCGCGCGTACCGTGGTGATCGGACACGGGGCGGCGCGGAGCAGGGCGGACGGAACATGGAAGCGGTCACCTTCGGGGTGCTCGGGCCCGTCACGGCCGAGCGGGACGGAGCCGCGCTCGACCTGCGCGGACCCCGGCACCGGGCCCTGCTGGCCCGGCTGGTCCTGGCCCGGCGGCGCGTGGTCCCCGTCGCGCGCCTGGTCGAGGACCTGTGGGACGTACCGCCCGCCCGGGCCGTCGGCACGCTGCGCACCTTCGTCGGCGATCTGCGCCGTGCCCTGGAACCCGAACGCCCGCGCCGGGCACCGGCCCGGCTGCTGGTCACCGACGGCCCCGGCTACGCGCTGCGCGCGGCACCGGACGCGGTGGACGCCTGGCGTTTCGAGGAGGCCGTCGCCCTCGCCGGCCGGCTGCCGGCCGACCCGGCGTCCGCCCGGCTCGCCGCGGCCCTGGGGGAGTGGCGCGGGCCCGCCTACGCGGAGTTCGGCGGCGAGAGGTGGGCCCGGGGCGAACACGCCCGGCTGACCGAGCTCAGGCTGCACGCGGTCGAGCGGCGGGCGGACCTGCTCGTCGGCCTGGGCCGCGCGGGCGAGGCGGTCCCCGACCTGGAGGCGCACCTGGCCGGACACCCCCGGCGAGAGGAGGCCTGGCGACTGCTGGCCCTGGCCCTGTACCGGACCGGCCGCCAGGCGGACGCCCTCGCGGTACTGCGCCGGGCCCGCGCCCTGCTCACGGGGGAACTGGGCATCGACCCCGGGCCCCGGCTGCGCCGGCTGGAGGCCGGCATCCTCGCCCAGGACCCGTGGCTCGACCCGCCCGCCGAACCCGCGGACGCGGCGGCCCGCCTGTGGTCCCGCACGACCGAGGCGTACGACCGCGCGGTCGCCGCCGGAGCCCGTGTCCGGCTGGAGTCGGCCGTCGGCCTGCTGCGCGATCTCGCGGTCACCGGAGGCGGTGGTCTCGAGGCGGCACGCGAGCACCGCACCGCGGCGGTCGCCGCGGCCGAGGAGACCGGCGACGCGGAACTCGCGGCCCGGGTGATCGGCGCCTACGACGTCCCCGCCGTGTGGACCCGCAGCGACGACCCGGAGGCGGCCCGGCGGATCGTCACGGCGGCCGAACACACCCTCGCCGCCCTGCCCGACGACGCCGGGACCGCCCCGGCCCGCTGCCGCCTGCTCGCCACCGTCGCCGTCGAGTCCCGTGGCGTCCGCTCCGCACGCGGACCGGAGGCCGCCGCCGGGGCCGAGCGGATCGCCCGCGGCCTGGACGACCCCGCGCTGCTGGCGTTCGCCCTCAACGGCACCTTCATGCAGTCCTGCACCACCGCGGGGCTTGCCCCGCGCCGCGACGCCGTCGGCGCCGAACTCGTCGCCCTGGCCCGCCGGTACGGCCTGCACATCAACGAGGTGCTCGGTCGTCTGATCCGCGTCCAGGCGCGGTCCGCCCTCGGCGACTTCGCCGCCGCCGACGAGCACGCCGACGCCGTGGACCGCCTCGCCGCACGGCACGAACGACCCCTGGTGGCGGTGTTCACCTCCTGGTACCGGGCCCTGCGCCAAGCCGCCACCGGCAGCCCGTACGACCGTGCCGAGGCCGGCTACCGGGCCGCTGCCGCCCGGCTCGACGGCGCGGGGATGCCCGGCCTGGAGCGCGGACTGCTGCCCCTGGCGCTCCTCGGGCTGCGCCTGGCCCACGGACGGCCCGCCGCCGTGGATCCGCGGGCGGACTGGGGTCCGTACCGTCCGTGGGCCGCACCGTTCGCGCTGCTGGGCGAGGGCCGCGAGGCCGAGGCCCGGTCGGCACTGCGCGCCCTGACCGAGCCGCCGCCCGACCTCCTCCACGAGGCCCTGTGCTGCGCCGAGGCCGCCCTCGCCCTCGCACTCGGCGACCGGACGGCACTGCGGCGGACGTACGGCCGGCTGCTTCCCGCGGCCGGGCAACTCGCGGGCGCCGGCAGCGGGTTGCTCACCTTCGGCCCGGTCGACGACTGGCTCGCCGCGATCCGCCGCGCGCTCGGGCCGGACGGCGGTTGTGCCGGACCGCGCCGGGTACCCGGCCGCGCATGAAGTGGCAACAGGTGCAGGACGGCCCGTCGGCGGTGTACGTGGTGGTGCTGGACCCCGGCGAGGAGCCGGTCGCCGAGCTCACCGCCTTCGCCCGCGACCGTTCCCTCAAGGCCTCCCAGGTGACCGCCGTGGGCGCCTTCTCGGAGGCGGTCGTCGGCTGGTTCGACCGTGACTCCGGGGACTACCGGAACATCCCCGTCGGCGAGCAGTGCGAGGTGCTGTCGCTGATCGGCGACATCGCCGTCGCCGACGACGGACCCGCCCCGCACCTGCACGCCGTGCTGGGCCTGTCCGACGGTTCCACCCGCGGCGGCCACCTGCTCTCGGGCAGGGTCTGGCCGACGCTGGAGGTCGTCGTCCGCGACAGCCCCGCCGAGCTGGCCAGGACACACCGGCCGGAGATCGGTCTGGCCCTGATCGACCTCGGCTGAGCCGGCCGCCGGAAGGCGGTTTACCGGCCCGCGAGCGGGCTACGCGGCCCGCACGAAGCACGCACCGACACCCAGGGAGGCGCGACCATGACACAGCGCGTCCGCGACGTGATGTCACCCGCCACGGTGGCCGTCGAACCCATGACCTCGGTGACGCGGGCGGCCCGGCTCATGCGCGAGGAGAACGTCGGCGACGTCCTGGTGACCTACGACTGCGACCTGTTCGGCCTGCTCACCGACCGCGACATCGTGCTCCGGAGCGTCGCCGACGGCCGCGACCCGGACGACACCACGGTCGGCTCGGTGTGCACGCCCCCGCCCGTGGTGACCCTCGCACCGGAGGACTCCACCGAGCACGCGGTCGACCTGATGCGGCGCCACGCCGTCCGGCGCCTCCCGGTCGTCGAGCACGGCGGCGTCCCCGTCGGCGTGGTCAGCCTCGGCGACCTGGCCGGCACCGAGGACCCGCACTCCGCCCTGGCGGACATCAGCAGGGCCGACCCCGGCCACTGACCGGGACGCGGCACGGGCGTCCGGGACCACCACCGCGCCGGGCCCCCGCGGTGCCCGCCGCCGGGCGGCCGGCCCGACCATCCGAGGAGGGGACGGAGGAAGCGACATGACCCCCCTGGCACGAACCCCCGCGGCAGGCCCCCGGGAGGACCGCCGTGCCGCCGGCCGCACCGCGAGGCTGCGCAGCCGCATCCCCGAACCCGACGAGGAACCCGACCTCCTCGGTCAGTACCTGGCCCAGATCGGTGCCACCCCCCTGCTGACCGCCGAGGACGAGGTGCGGCTCGCCCGGCGCCTGCAGGCCGGCGTCCGCGCCGCCGACGAGCTGGCCGCCGCCGACGCCGGCGAACCCGCCCCGGCGCCCGGACGGCGCCGCGCGCTGGAGGAGACCGTCCGCGACGGGCAGGCGGCCAAGGACCACATGGTGCGTGCCAACCTGCGGCTCGTCGTGTCGATGGCCAAGCGGCACGCCCACCGGGGGCTGCCCCTGCTGGACGTCATCCAGGAGGGCAACCTCGGGCTGATCCGGGCCGTGGAGAAGTTCGACCACACCAAGGGCTTCAAGTTCTCGACGTACGCCACCTGGTGGATCCGCCAGGCCATCGAGCGGGGCCTCGCGACCCACGCGCGCACGGTGCGGCTGCCGGTGCACGTCGTGGAGCAGCTGCAGAAGGTCGCCAAGGTGGAGCGCGGGCTCCGCGGCGCACTCGACCGCGAGCCGACCGTCGAGGAGGTGTCCGCCGAGAGCGGCATCGACGCGGAGAGGATCGTGTGGCTGCGCCGCGTCGGACGGGACGCGGTCAGCCTGGACACACCGGTCGACGAGACGGGGGAGACCGTCGTCGGCGACCTCATCCCGGACACCGAGGTGCTGCGGGCCCCCGAGGTCGCGGAGTTCCGGGCCCTGGCGGAGGAACTGCGGGAGGCCGTCGGCACCCTGGCCCCGCGCGAGGCCCTCGTCCTCAGCCTGCGGTACGGCCTGCACGACGGCCGGCCCCGCACCCTGCAGCAGGTCGCGCAGCACGTGGGCCTGACCCGCGAGCGCGTCCGCCAGCTGGAGAAGGCGTCCCTCGCCCACCTGCGCGCCCCCGAGAACCGGGAACGCCTGCTGGACTGGGCGGGCTGAGACCCCGGGGCGCCCCGCCCCCGACGCGGTACGAGGCGTACCCCGCGGGCTTACGGCTCTCAGATCACGGCGTCCGCGCGCAGGGCCGCGATGTCGGCGGCGGAGCGGCCGAGCTCCGTGAGGATCGCCTCCGTGTGCTCGCCGACCGCCGGCACGGGGTCCATGCGGGCGGGCATGCCCACCAGGTCGGCCGGCGGCAGCAGCGCCCGTACCGTGGCGCCCCCCGGCACCGGCACCCGGCGCCAGCGGTCGCGGGCGTCCAGCACCGGGTGGTCCAGGAACGCGGCGATGTCGTTGACCCCGGCGCAGGCGACGCCGATGCCCCGCAGGTCCTCCAGGACGGCTTCGCTGTCCGAGCGGGCGATCCGGGCGGCGACGACGGCGTCCAGTTCCTCCCGGTGTGCGACGCGGTCGGAGCCGGTGGCGAACCTGGGGTCGCCGGTCAGCTCAGGCCGCCCGAGGAACCCGTCGCACAGGGCGGCCCACTCCCGCTCGTTCTGGACGGAGAACAGCACCTCCTTGCCGTCGGCGGCACGGTAGGCGCCGTAGGGCGCGATCGTGGCGTGCCGGGTGCCCAGGCGCGGGGGCTGGCTGCCGCCGTACTCGGTGTAGTAGGCGGGCTGCCCCATCCACTCCGCCAGGGCCTCGAACAGGGAGACCTCCACCGGGTGGGCCCGGCCGGTGGTGGCACGGGTGTACAGGGCGGTGAGGATGCCGCTGTACGCGTACATCCCGGCGGCGATGTCGGCGACGGAGATGCCGGTGCGCGCGGTCTCCTCGGCGGTCCCGGTGAGCGAGACCAGCCCGGTCTGGCACTGGACCAGCAGGTCGTAGGCCTTGCGGTCGGACCACGGGCCGCTGGTGCCGTAGCCGGAGACGGTGCACGGGATCAGCCGCGGGCAGCGCTCCGCGAGGGACGCCGCGTCCAGGCCCAGGCGGCCGGTGGCGCCCGGCGCGAGGTTCTGCACGAAGACGTCGGCGTCGTCGAGGAGCCGGAGCAGGATCTCGCGGCCCCTCGGGTCCTTGAGGTCGAGGGTGAGCGACTCCTTGGACCGGTTCAGCCACACGAAGTAGCTGGAGTGGCCGTGCACGGTCGTGTCGTAGCGGCGGGCGAAGTCGCCGTCGCCCGGCCGTTCCACCTTGATCACCCGGGCGCCGAGGTCGGCGAGCTGCCGGGTGGCGTAGGGCGCCGCCACGGCCTGCTCGAGGCTGACCACCGTGACCCCGGCCAGGGGAAGCTGCACGCTCATGTCTCCTGCCGCCGGACCGTACCGCCCGCGGGCGGTACTCCCGGGGGCCTTGTGCGCTGAGTTCTACGGTTCCCGGCCGGAGGATGTCAACGGCGGCCGGGAACCGGCACGGACGGTCCCCGTCCTGTGGCTTCGCCGGCCGGCCCGTGCCGCCTCAGCGGCCCGCCGGACCCGAGGGCGCCGGCGAGGGCCCGCCGCGGGAGACGACGCGCGTGCCGCGGTCGTCGACGACACGGGCCTGGAGCGAACCGCAGGCGCAGCGGGTCCACACCGTGCCGCCGGCCGCGGTGGTGTGCGTGGACACCACCTGGAAGGGCTCGGCACCGTCCGGCCAACCGCAGTGCGGGCAGCGGGCGCCGGTCGTGCTGGGCATGGCGACTCCTTCGTGCGTCGGTGGTACGCGGGGGAGGGCCGGTGCGGGTGCTGGTCACCGTGGCCCCACGGACAGGGTGCGGGCAGAACTCCGTTCACGTCCAGGTTGACTTTGCGGAACCCACCGTGAAGCGTTGCCTTCATGATTGACCTGCGCAGGCTGCACGTCCTCCGGGCGGTCGCCCACTACGGCACGGTCACCGCGGCGGCCCACGCGCTGCACTTCACCCCGTCCGCCGCGTCCCAGCAGATCCGGCAGCTCGCCCGGGAGCTGGACGTCGTCCTGCTGGAGCCGCAGGGCAGGGGCGTACGGCTGACCCCGGCCGCCGAGAGCCTGCTCGCGCACGCCGACGCGATCCAGGCCCGCTGGGACGAGGCGGAACTCGACCTGCGCGCGGGGGAGGGGGCGCCGGCCGGGCCGCTGAGGGTGACGGGATTCCCGGTGGCCGTCTCGGTGCTGCTGGCGCCGCTGGCCGCGCGTCTGCGGGAGCGGCACCCCCGGCTGTCGGTCCGGATCCGGGAGGCCGGCGTGACGGAGATCTTCGACCTGCTCTTCGAGGGGGAGAGCGACCTCGCGGTGGTGGAGTCGACGCCGCACAACCCGCCGTCGGCCGACGCGCGCTTCGATCAGCGGCCGCTGCTGGACGACCCGTTCGACCTGGTCGTGCCGGAGGGGCACCCGCTGGCCGGACGGAACCCGGTCGGCCTGGCGGAGGCGGCGCACGAGCCGTGGATCGCGCCCGTGCCCGAGAGTCCCTGCCGGCTGCACGTGATGTCGGCCTGCGGTGCCGCCGGGTTCACCCCCGACGTGGTGCACCACGCCCTCGACTGGAACGTCACCGCCCACCTCGTCGCGCACGGACTCGGCGTCGCGTTGATCCCCCGGCTCGCCCGGCCGGCCGCGGACCTGCCGATCGTCCGGGTGCCCTGTGCGGACCGGCCGCGCCGCAAGCTGCTCACCTGCACGCGCCGCGGCGGCCACCGGCGTCCCGCGGTCGCGGCGGCGCTGGAGGAACTGCGCGTCCTGGCATCGGGCGCCGTGGCCTGACGGACGTCCCGGCACACGCACAGGACCGGAACTCGGCGAGCTCCGGTCCTGTGCGTGTTCACGAGCCGGGTCAGGCGGCGGCGCCGTCCGCGTAGCCGTGCAGGCGGGCGACGACCTCGGTCAGCTGCGCGGCGACCTCGGTGTCGTCGGCCGGGTGGGTCTCCGCGAAGCGGGTGACGGAGCCCGGGATGGACAGCTTGATGTCCTCGATCACCTTGCCGCCGGCGATGCCCACGGACTTGCGGGCGTCGTCCTGCGCCCACACGCCGCCGTACTGGCCGAAGGCGGTGCCGATCACGGCGACGGGCTTGCCGTTGAACGCGCCGGCGCCGAACGGACGGGACAGCCAGTCGATGGCGTTCTTCAGCACGGCCGGCATGGTGCCGTTGTACTCGGGCGAGAAGAGCAGGAAGGCGTCGGCGGCCAGGGCGGCCTCACGCAGCTTGACCGCGGCGGCGGGGACGCTGCCCTCGACGTCGATGTCCTCGTTGTAGAACGGGACGTCGGCCAGTCCCTCGAAGAGCTCCACCTCGGCGCCCTCCGGGGCGAGGCGGACGGCCGCCTCGGCGAGCTGACGGTTGTGCGAACCGGCGCGAAGGCTGCCGACGAGGGCGAGGATGCGGACAGACATTGAGTACTCCCACTGCTGGTGCTGCTGTGAAACGGCCGGTGCCGAGACACCGCCGGAGCGATCCGGACCGAGGTCCGTTTAATTTCTAACATCTTAAGCGGACCGCGGTCCAGTTTCTTCCCGATGCTTTACGCTGTTTTCATGTCCGCCGCCCCGCCGCCCCTTCCCAGGCCCCAGGAGCCCGACGCTCCGCCCGAGTTGCTCCAGCTCGGTACGGGGGCCGACGAGGACGAACCCTGCCTGCGCGCCGACGCGGCCCGTAACCGGGCCCGGCTGCTGGAGGCCGCCGGGCGGCTGGTGGCCGAGCACGGCGCGGCCTGCCTCACCATGGAGGCGGTGGCCGCGGCGGCCTCGGTGGGCAAGGGCACGGTCTTCCGCCGCTTCGGCGACCGAACGGGCCTGCTGACGGCGCTGCTCGACCACTCCGAGAAGAAGTTCCAGGCCGCCCTCCTCGGCGGGCCGCCGCCCCTGGGACCCGGCGCGCCGGCCGTGGAGCGGCTGGGGGCCTTCGGCTGCGCCATGCTGCGGCGCAGCGTCGACGAACTGGCCCTGCAACTGGCCGCCGAGCCGAGCGCGGAACGCCGCTACACCGCCGCCCCGCGCCGCTTCCTGCGCGGCCACGTGGCCCTGCTGCTGCGCCAGGCCGTCCCGGACGCGGACAGCGAACTGCTCTCCCACACGCTGATGGCCTACCTGGACCCGGCCCTGATCCACCACCTCACCGAGCAGTGCGGGGTGCCGGTGTCCCGGCTGGAGGCGGGCTGGCTGGACCTGGTGGCGAGGGTGACCCGCACCGAGCCGCCGCGCTGAACTCCCGGCCCGGACCGGGGGCGTCCCGTCCGGCCGGCGTCGTGGCCCCGTCCGTCACGGCCCGAGGATTTCGTCCGGTCCGGACCATCGTCCCCCGCCCGCGGGCGGTACCCGGGGCTCTGCCAAGATGCCGTACGTCATGGTGCAGATACCGAAAACGCCCGCCCCCGCGTCCCTGGCACCGCGCTCAGTCCCCACGAGTGCCGATGTGGCCCGCCTGGCCGGCGTCTCGCGCGCGACCGTCTCCTACGTCCTCAACAACACCGGCGCCGTCCGGATCAGCGAAGCCACCCGCCGCCGCGTCCACGAGGCCGCCCGGGAACTCGGCTACGTCCCCCACGCGGCCGCCCGGTCCCTGCGCGCCGGACACAGCCGCATGGTCCTGATGCCCGCACCGTCCTTCCCCGTCGGCCCGCTCTACAGCCGGTTCCTCACCGAACTCCAGTGGGCGCTCGGCCGACTCGACTACACGGTCGTGCAGTACGGCACCGCCGGGCCGCACGACGACGATTCGGCCCGCGCCTGGGCCGAACTGCGCCCGGTCGCCGTCCTGGTGCCCGGCTCGGGACTGGGGCCGCGCGGTGTGGAACTGCTCAAGCGCTCCGGCGCCCGCGCCGTCGTCACCCTCGCGCCGCAGGCCGTCGAGGGAGCGCACGCCCTGATCATGGACCACGAGGCCGTCGGCCACCGCGCCGGACGCCACCTCCACGACCGGGGACGCCGCCGGATCGGCGTCGTCGTCCCCGCGGAGACCGGCCTGGACGTCTTCTCGGCACCGCGTCTGCGCGGGGTGCGCCGGGCGGTCGAGGGCACCGGCACCACCGTCACCGAACTGCCGCTCGCCTACGACGAGGGGGACGCCGCCCGCCTGGCCGCCCGCTGGCCCGCCCTCGGCCTCGACGCGGTGTTCGCGTACAACGACGAGTACGCGATGCTGCTGATGCGGGCGCTGCAGGACGCGGGCCTGGACATCCCCCGGGACGCGGCCGTGGTCGGCGCCGACGACCTCATGCTCGGCCGCCTGCTCCGGCCCCGGCTCAGCACCGTCCACCTCGAACTGCCGTCCGGCCGCGACCTGGCCGCGCTGGTCGACCGCGCGGTCCACGACCCCGGCGCCGCTCCCGAGCTGCACACGGTGCTCGGCGCGAGGGTGGTGCACCGCGGGTCGAGCTGAACCGCCCGCTCCCTACTGGCCGTCCTGCGCCGCCTGGCCGCCCTCCTGCTGGGCCTGCTGCTCGGCGACCGCCTTGCGGACCTCGTCCATGTCCAGGTTGCGGGCCTGCCCGATGACGTCCGTCAGCGCGGCCTCGGGCAGCGCACCCGGCTGAGCGAACACCGCCACCTGGTCCCGGACGATCATCAGCGTCGGGATGGACTGGATGCCGAAGGCCTGGGCCAGTTCGGGCTGCGCCTCGGTGTCCACCTTGCCGAACACCAGGTCCGGGTTCTCGTCGGCCGCCTTCTCGTAGACCGGGGCGAACTGCCGGCACGGCCCGCACCAGGACGCCCAGAAGTCGATCAGGACGAACTCGTTGTCCGTGACCATCTGGTCGAAGTTCTCCTTGGTGAGCTCCACGGTGCTGCTCATGACGTGATCCCTCTTCCTGGTGTCGGCGACAAGCCGTCCGCACAACGCGGCCGGTGGGGCGGCTATTCCGCGCACGTACCCATGTGGCCACGCCGCACACCACCCACCAGACTGGCCCCATGACGGAAACGGAATCCATCGTGTACGACGTCGTGGTGATCGGCGCGGGCCCCGTGGGGGAGAACGTCGCCGACCGCACGCGGGCGGCGGGACTGTCCACCGCGATCGTGGAGAGCGAACTGGTCGGCGGCGAGTGCTCCTACTGGGCGTGCATGCCCAGCAAGGCCCTGCTGCGCCCGGTCATCGCCCGTGCGGACGCCCGCCGCACCCCGGGACTGGACCGGGCGGCGCAGGCCCCCCTCGACGCCGCCGCGGTCCTCGCCCACCGCGACGACTACACCTCCCACTGGAAGGACGACGGCCAGGTCCGGTGGGTCGAGGGCATCGGCGCCGACCTGTACCGCGGACAGGGACGCCTCGCCGGACCCCGCACGGTGGAGGTGACCGGCCCGGACGGCACCCGCCGCACACTGACCGCCCGGCACGCCGTCGCCGTCTGCACCGGCACCCGCGCCGCCCTCCCGGACCTGCCGGGACTCGGCGACGTACGCCCCTGGACCAGCCGCGAGGCCACCAGCGCCCGCAGCGTGCCGGGACGGCTGATCGTGGTCGGCGGCGGAGTCGTCGCCGTCGAGATGGCCACGGCCTGGCAGGCCCTCGGCTCCCGGGTCACCCTCCTCGTCCGCGGCAAGGGCCTGCTGGCCCGCATGGAGCCGTTCGCCGGCGAACTGGTCGCCGAGGCGCTCGGCGAGGCCGGCGCCGACATCCGCACCGGCACCTCCGTCGAGTCCGTCACCCGCGAGAACGGAACCGTCGTCGCCGTCACGGGCACCGGCGACCGCATCGAGGCCGACGAGATCCTCTTCGCCACCGGCCGCGCCCCGCGCACCGACGACATCGGGCTGGAGACCGTCGGCCTCCGGCCCGGCTCCTGGCTCCCGGTCGACGACAGCCTCCGCGTCGAGGGCCACGACTGGCTGTACGCCGTCGGCGACGTCAACCACCGTGCGCTCCTCACCCACCAGGGCAAGTACCAGGCCCGGATCGCGGGTGCCGCGATCGCCGCCCGCGCCTCAGGCGTGGCGGTCCCGGAGTCCGACCCGTGGGGCGCGCACGCCGCGACCGCCGACCACGACGCGGTGCCCCAGGTGGTCTTCACCGACCCGGAGGCGGCGTCCGTCGGACTCTCCCTGGCCGAGGCGGAACAGGTCGGCCACCGCGTCCGCGCCGTGGACGTCGACCTGTCGACCGTGGCCGGCGCGAGCCTGTACCGCGACGGCTACACCGGCCGCGCCCGCATGGTCGTCGACCTGGAGGACGAGATCGTCCGCGGCGTCACCTTCGTCGGCCCCGGCGTCGGCGAGCTGCTCCACTCCGCGACGATCGCCGTCGCCGGGCAGGTGCCGGTCGGCCGGCTGTGGCACGCGGTACCGTCCTACCCGACGATCAGCGAGGTGTGGCTGCGCCTCCTGGAGGCCTACCGGGACAACTGACCGGTCCGGCAGCGGTGTTCGGGGCCGGCGGGACGCGTCCGCCCCGAACGCGCCCCGGCCGCCCGCCGGGACGCCCGACACGGCCTCAGGGCAGGTCGAACCCCAGGGCCGCCGCGGCCCGCTCCGGCGTCGGCTGGGCCCACAGCTCCGCCATCGCCGCGCCGGACGCCAGGGACCGCGGCTCGGCCCGGTCCAGGTACAGGGTGCCGTCGAGGTGGTCCGTCTCGTGCTGCACGATCCGCGCCGGCCAGCCCGTGAACACCTCGTCCACCGCCCGCCCGTGCTCGTCCCGCGCGACCAGCCGCACCTCGGCGTGCCGGGCCACCACCGCCTGCCAGCCCGGCACGCTCAGGCAGCCCTCGTAGAACGCGGCCCGGCCGGTGCCGACGGGCTCGTACCGCGGATTGACCAGCACCCGGAACGGCTGCGGCACCCGCCCGCGCGCCACGCGCACCTCGTCCGGGACCGGCGCCGGATCCTCGATCACCGCGATGCCGAGTCCCACCCCGACCTGCGGCGCCGCCAGGCCGACCCCGGGCGCCGCGTGCATGGTGACGCGCAGCGCCGCCACGAACCGCGCCAGCAGCGCGGGCTCCAGCTGCCCGTCGAAGGGCTCGGCGACCCGCCGCAGCACCGGATCACCGGCCGCCACGATCGGCAACGGACCGCCGGCGGCGAGCAGTTCCTCGACGCGTTCGGCGAGAGGCGCGTCCTGACTCGGGGCTCCCATCGCGCCAGCATGACACGGCGCCCGGAGCCCACGCACCGGTGCCCGGCTCCCCAGGGGGAACCGGGCACCGCGGGCACCCCGCACGGGGCACCGCTCAGGCACGCTCCTCAGACCTCCTGCGGGAAGTCCCCGGTGAAGGCGGAGGCGATCCGCAGGTGGGTGTCCGCCTCCTCCTGACGCCCCTGCCGTTCGAGCGTGCGGCCCAGCATCAGCCGCGCGTAGTGCTCCACCGGGTCGCGCTCGACGACGACCCGAAGCTCGGCCTCCGCGCGCCGCAGCTGGGCCGAGTGGTAGTAGGCGCGCGCCAGCAGCAGCCGCGGGCCCGTCTGCTCGGGCACCTCCTCGACCAGCCCGCCCAGCACGCGCGCGGCGGCGGCGTAGTCCTTGGCGTCGAAGAACATCCGCGCACGCTCCCAGCGCTCCGCCGGCGTTCCGTGGTCGTAGTACGTCATGTCCACTCCTGCCTCCTTCGGACCGTGCAACCACACCCGTTGGTTGAAAATTCCACCATCCTCTCCGTGAGGCGGAGGCATGCCGGGACCGGCGTGGAGCCCGTCCGTCCGGCGGGGTGACGGGGCCGTGGACGGACTGACGCGGCGGGCCGCGCGGGGCTAGGTTGGGCGGCATGAGCAATCTCGATCGCGAGGCGGTTCCCTCCGTGTGCGGCGGCCGCGGATTCGTGGTGGCGGAGCCCGTGCGAGAGCTCCTCAGTCCCCGCCGGGTGATGCTCGGCGAGTCCACCGAGGTGCGCAGGCTGCTGCCCAACCTGGGCCGCCGCATGATCGGGGCCTGGTGCTTCGTCGACCACTACGGCCCCGACGACATCGCCGACGAGCCCGGCATGCAGGTGCCGCCGCATCCGCACATGGGCCTGCAGACGGTGAGCTGGCTCCACGAGGGCGAGGTCCTGCACCGCGACTCCACCGGCAGCCTGCGGACCATCCGCCCGCGTCAGCTGGGTCTGATGACGTCCGGCCGCGCGATCAGCCACTCCGAGGAGAGCCCGCGCCCGCACGCCCGTCACCTGCACGGCGCCCAGCTGTGGGTGGCCCTCCCGGACGCCCACCGCCACATCGACCCGCACTTCGAGTTCCACGACGACCTGCCGCACGTCACGGCCCCCGGACTGACGGCCACGCTGCTCCTCGGCGAGCTCGACGGCGCGACCTCGCCCGGGACGACGTACACCCCCCTCGTCGGCGCCGACCTGAGCCTCGCCCGGGGCGCGGACGTACGCCTCCCGCTGGAGCCGGACTTCGAGTACGCCGTGCTCTCCATGTCCGGCGAGGCCCACGTCGACGGCGTGCCCCTGGTGCCGGGCTCGATGCTCTACCTCGGCTGCGGCCGCCGGGAACTGCCGCTGCGGGCCGAGTCGGACGCGGGCCTGATGCTCCTGGGCGGCGAGCCGTTCGAGGAGGAGCTGATCATGTTCTGGAACTGGATCGCACGGTCGCAGGACGAGATCGAGCAAGCGCGACGGGACTGGATGGAGGGGTCACGGTTCGGCGAGGTGAAGGGGTACGACGGGGCTCCGCTTCCGGCGCCGGAGCTGCCGGCGACGCCGCTCAAGGCCCGGGGGAGGGTCCGCTGAACCGCCGGGGCGGCTGACGGGGCGCGACGGGCCCGGCCGGGAAAATCGGGTGCCCTTCGGGGGGCCTCCGGTGAGATCATCGGGCTCGCGACCCATCAGCCGACGAGCACGGAGCGCAGGCCGGATGACCGACGTATCGATCGAGGAACACCCCGTGGACGGCGGCGGACCGTACGCGGTCACCACAGGCCCGGACGGCGCGCTGTGGTACACGCTCGTGCACAGCGGCCGGATCGGCCGGCTGGTGCCCGGCGGCCGGCCGGAGAGCCACCGGCTCGAACCGGACTGCGGGCCGACGATCATCACCAACGGCCCGGACGGTGCCCTGTGGTTCACCGAGTACCGGGCACACCGCGTCGGCCGCATCACCGTCGGCGGCGCCGTCTCGGAGTTCGCGTTGCCGACGCCCGGGAGCGGGCCCTTCGGTATCGCGGCCGGAGCCGACGGTGCCCTGTGGTTCACCGAGACAGCCGCCGACCGCATCGGCCGCATCACCACCGACGGCGAGGTCACCGAGTTCCCGCTCCCGGTCACCGGCGCGTTCCCGTCCGCGATCACCGCGGGAGCGGACGGCGCGATGTGGTTCACCATGAACCAGGCCGACGCCATCGGCCGGATCGACCACGACGGCGCGGTCTCCGTCCACCCGCTGCCCACCGCGGCCGCCGCACCGGTCGGCATCACGCTCGGCCCCGACGGCGCCGTCTGGTACGTCGCGATCGCCGCCGGCCTCGTCGGCCGCGTCACCACCGAGGGCGAGATCACGGAGTTTCCGCTGCCCGACCGGGCCGGCCGGCCCCACGCGATCACTCCGGGCGCCGACGGTGCCCTGTGGTTCACGGAGTGGGGCGGCAACCGCGTCGGCTCCGTCACCACCGAGGGCGTGATCGAGGTCCACGACCTGCCGGCACCCGGCTCGGAGCCGCACGGCGTCGCCCTCGGCCCCGACGGCGCCCTGTGGGTGGCGCTGGAGACCGGTGCCCTCGCCCGCGTGCGCCGGAGCCCGTGATCCGGCGGGTGCCCCGACCCCGGGGGCCGGGCCGGCGCCGGGCCGTCACCCCGGGACGGTGGCGCCCCGCCGGACGGCGACGGGCTCCAGGCGGACGACGATGCCCTTGGACGTCGGCTGGTTGCTGATGTCGGCCACGCTGTCCAGCGGCACGAGGACGTTGGTCTCCGGGTAGTACGCGGCGGCGGAACCGCGCGCGGTCGGGTAGGGGACGACCTCGAAGTCCTCGGCCCTGCGCTCGGCACCGTCGGTCCACACGCCGACCAGGTCGACGTGCTGTCCCTCCGTCAGGCCCAGCGCGCTCAGGTCCGCCGGAGCGACCAGAACCACGCGCCGGTTCCCGTGGATGCCCCGGTAGCGGTCGTTCGGCGTGTAGGGGACCGTGTTCCACTGGTCGTGCGAGCGCAGGGTCTGGAGCAGCAGGTGCCCCGGCGGAACGTCGGGCATCTCCCAGGCGTTGCGGGTGAACAGCGCCTTGCCCGGCGGAGTGGGGAAGACGCCCTCGTTGACCGGGTTCGGCAGCCGGATCCCGCCGGGGCGCACCACCCGCCGGTTGAAGTCGTGCAGCCCCGGCACGATCCTGGCGATCCGGTCGCGGATCGTCCCGTAGTCCGCCTCGAAGTCCCGCCAGGGGATGTCCGTCGTGTCGCCGAGGGTCCGGCGGGCGAGCCGGCACAGGATGGCGACCTCGCTGAGCAGCACCCTGGACGCCGGTTCCAGGCGGCCGCGCGAGGTGTGCACCTCGCTCATCGAGTTCTCCACGGTGACGAACTGATCGCCGCCCGCCTGGATGTCACGCTCGGTACGGCCGAGAGTGGGCAGGATCAGCGCGGTCTCGCCGCAGACCGTGTGGGACCGGTTCAGCTTGGTGGAGATGTGGGCGGTCAGACGGCAGCGCCGCATGGCCTCCTCGGTGACGGTGCTGTCCGGAGCGGCCCGCACGAAGTTCCCGGCCAGGGCGAGGAAGACCGCGACGCGGCCCTCCCGCATCGCCCTGATCGAGTTCACCGAGTCGAGTCCGTGGGCGCGCGGCGGATCGAAGCCGAACTCCCCTCGCAGCGCGTCCAGGAACGAGTCCGGCATCCGTTCCCAGATCCCCATGGTCCGGTCGCCCTGCACGTTGCTGTGCCCGCGCACCGGACAGGCGCCGGTCCCCGCCCTGCCGAGATTGCCGCGCAGCATCAGGAAGTTCACGATCTCCCGGACGGTGGGGACGCCGTGCTTGTGCTGGGTGATCCCCATGGCCCAGCAGACGACGACCCGTTCGCTGCGCAGGACGTCGTCGCGGACCTCTTCGATCTCCTCGCGGGTCAGGCCCGTGGCCGCGAGGACGTCGTGCCAGTCGACGGTGCGGGCGTGCTCGGCGAACTCCGCGAAGCCGCTCGTGCGGGACCGGATGAAGTCGTGGTGCAGCACCTCGCCCGGCCGTGCGTCCTCGGCCTCCAGCAGAAGCCGGTTCAGTCCCTGGAAGAGGGCCAGGTCGCCACCGGGCCGGATGTGCAGGAACCGGTCGGCGATCGGGACGCCGGAGCCGGCCACCCCGCGTACCTTCTGCGGGTTCTTGAACCTCAGCAGCCCGGCCTCGGGCAGCGGGTTGACGGCGACGATCCGGGCTCCGTTCAGCTTGGCCTGTTCCAGCGCCGAGAGCTGCCGCGGGTGGTTGGTACCGGGGTTCTGCCCGACCAGGAAGATCAGGTCGGCCTGGTGGAGGTCGTCCAGGCTCACGGTGCCCTTGCCGGTGCCGAGCGTCTCGTGCAGGGCGAAGCCGCTGGACTCGTGGCACATGTTGCTGCAGTCGGGCAGGTTGTTGGTGCCGTACGCCCGGGCGAACAGCTGGAGGAGGAACGCCGCCTCGTTGCTCGCCCTGCCGGAGGTGTAGAAGACGGCTTCGTCCGGGGAGGAGAGGGACGTCAGTTCCGCGGCGAGCAGTCCGAAGGCGTCGTTCCAGCTGATCGGCTCGTAGTGGTCGGACCCCGGCCGTTTCACCATCGGTTCGGTGAGCCGGCCCTGCTGGTTCAGCCACATGTCGGAACGCCGCCCCAGGTCGGAGACGGTGTGCCGGCGGAAGAAGTCAGGGGTGACGCGCCGCGTCGTCGCCTCGTCGTTGATGTGCTTGGCGCCGTTCTCGCAGTACTCGTTGCGGTGCCGGTGGCCCGGAGAGGGGTCCGCCCAGGCACACCCCGGGCAGTCGATGCCGTCCACCTGGTTCATGGTCAGCAGCGTCACCCCCGTGCGCGCCGGCGAGGTCTGCTCCAGGGAGTACTCGAGGGCGTGCACGACGGCGGGAACCCCGGCCGCCCACTTCCTGGGCGGGGTGACCGTGAGGTCGTCCTCCGGCTCTTCGCGCGGCGGCTTCTTCATGGGTGGGCTTCCTCCTGCTCCTGCCGCCGGGGCGATCAGCCGACGGGCCAGTGCGGCACCCGGCTCCTGGGCGGTTCCGGTTCCACGGGGCAGACGCGGCCTCCGCGGACGACTCCGCGCCAGGCCCCGCACTCCTCCCCCAGTCCTTCGATGAACTTCTTGAAGTGCCCGAGCTCGGCCCGCAGGACGCGGCCGCTCACCCCGGGGGCGCGGGCCGTCAGACCCGCGAGGCCGCGCGGCGCGAACTCCAGCCGCACGGTGACCGCGGCCCCGCCGGCGGCGGTGGGCCGGAAGGTCGCCCCGCCCCGGTGCGCGGGCCCTCGTCCGAGGCTCCGCCAGGTCAGATGGGAGTCGGGCACCTGCTCGAGGATCTCGGTCGCGAACTCGCGGCGCACCGGTCCGTATCCCACGGTCCACACGAGGACGGTGGGCCGGACCTGTTCGACCCCGCGCACCACGGTCATGAACCGGGGGAAGGTCCTGAACTGGGTCCACTGGTTGTACGCGGTGCGCACCGGTACCGAGACCTCGACCGTTTCCTCGATGCTGTGCATGGCCCACCCGTTCCGGATCCCGCGGCCCGCCCTCAGGACTGCGGCCGCCTTCCGTGGTTGGCGGCGTGCTTGCGGCGTGCCTTCTTCTTCCGACGTCGCTTCGAGGACATGGTCACCCTCCTCTCCGTGCAGGCAGGAGCGTCGCGCCTGCCGACGCTCCCACGGTTCCACACGGCCTACGGCGACGCGACTCGAGGCGACCGCACGGACGGGCCCGACTAGGATGTGACGCGGATCGTGCCCCGCCGGGTGCCGCCGGCGGGGGGACCGGCAGGGAGGACGCCGTGGCCGGACGGATAGCCATTCGCAGGGTGTACGAGGAGCCGTCGCCGCAGGACGGCGAGCGGGTACTGGTGGACCGCCTGTGGCCGCGTGGGGTGAGCAAGGAGGCGGCACACCTGGACAGGTGGCTGAAGGACGTCGCGCCCTCGACCGATCTGCGCCGCTGGTACCACCACGACCCCGAGCGCTTCGCCGAGTTCCGCCGCCGCTACGTCGCCGAGCTGGACGACCCGGAGCACGAGCAGGCCGTCCAGGAGCTCCGCGACCTCGCGGCCCACGGCGACGTCACGCTGCTGACGGCCGCCAAGGACGCCGGCCACAGCACGGCCGCTGTGCTGGCGCACTGGCTGGACGACGGCAGGTCAGCACGACGGGACTCATGACTCGTCCGTGCCGGGCGGGTAGACCAGGTGTCCGTCCCGGACGCGCGCGTGGGGGTTCAGGACGGCGGGCTTCGTCGTCGTGGCCGACATGATGTGCACGACCTCCACGCCCGCCACGATCAGGGCGTCGGTGATCAGCCTGCGATGGCAGCGCCAGGGCACCGCCTCGCTGCACATGATCGCGGGCCGCCCCCGCGCGGCAAGGCGGAGCAGTTCCTCCAGCCCTTCCTCGAACTGGTCGCTCGCCATGTAGTCGGCGTAGTCCCGGAACGCCTTGACCCGCCATGCGCCGTTCTCGCTGGGCACCCCCTTGGGCGTGTGCCGGCGCCCACCGAGTTGCGGAATCCGCCGGTACGCGATGTCGGGCGGGAGCGCGTCGACGATCGCGGACTCGTTCCACTGCGGGAACTTCCGCGACGAGGGGAAGGAGCGGACGTCGACGAGGTGCGTCACCTCGTTGTTCCTCAGCATGGTGAGCAGCTCGTCGAAGTCCCGGGTGGAGTGCCCCACCGTGCAGACCGGGTTCGTCATACGGATCCGAAGGGCGGCGTCGGCATGGGGCGGCTCCTGGTGCGTCGACGGGGGGCCTCCCCACCGAAACGCCTCGCCGGGGGCCCCGCAACCGGGAGCCGGCCCGGGCGGGAGCGCGGGCCGGCCGAGGCGGGGCCAGCTGGGGCGCCGGGCCTCACACGAGCTCGGGGCGCGGTTCGGTGGGCTGCGGTTCCGGTCGCGGCGCCGGAACGGGCTTCGGGGCCCACCCCCTGGTCGTCCGCACATAGGCGTGGACCACCGAGGCCGCCACCAGGAGGAGAAGCGGCCCGGACAGCCACGGATGTCCGGCCATCTGCCTCGGCAGGAAGCGGTACGACACCAGCAGCAGGGCGAAGACCGCCGTGCCGTGGGCGACCAGCAGGGTGGCCGACCGGTCCCAGCCGCGTGCCAGCGCGCGCATCGTCGCCTCGACCGTGAGCGCGAACACCACACCGGCGACGAGGTCCGCGCCGTAGTGGTAACCGAAACCCAGCGTGGCGACGAGGGTGGCGACCAGCCAGAACGCCCCCGCCCAGCGCATCGGCCGTGAGCCCTTGCGGGTGTGGACGAAGAGCGTGGTGGCCCACGCCGTGTGCAGGCTGGGCATGCAGTTGCGCGGGGTGACCGCGTCGAACGGCATCGAGTGCGGGACGCCGACCGGCGCCAGCGTCCCCGGCCACAGGTCGGCCGCCACCCACGAGCCGCCTTCGGCGCCGTAGGCGAAGACCGGTCCCACGACCGGGAAGATCATGTACACGGCCGGCCCCAGCAGGCCGATCGCGAGGAAGGTGCGCACCATGTGGTGACGTGGGAAACGGCCCTCGTCCGCCACATGGCGCAGCTGGTAGAGCCCGACCACGGCCGCCGCCAGCGGAAGCTGACCGTAGACCAGGTGCAGGGCGTGGCCGCTGATCGGCTGGGTGGCCTCGACGATCCGGCCGACCAGCCACGACGGGTTGCCCAGCGCGTGATCCGCGGTCGCCACGTACTGGTCGAGGACCGTCGGCCGGGTCTTCGAGGTGATGAGGAGCCAGGTGTCGCCCGTCTTGTGACCGGCCACCAGCAGCAGGCCAAGACCGACGCCCTTCAGCAGCAGCACGCGCTCCCGGCCGGAACGGCGCGTGACCGCGACGACCGCGCAGCCCAGAACCACCCACAGGGCACCGTTGCCGAACTCCATGTCGGCACCGGCCCTCCATCGCACCAGCGCGAAGACGACGTCGACGGCGACCGCGAGGGAGGCGGCGAGGAGCCGTTGCCGCCAGGTGAGTACCACCATCGTCAACGCCAGCCCGCCGTACAGCAGCGGCCCCGACGCCGGAGTGAAGAACACCTCGCGGGCCTGGTGGGTGATCGGCCCCGGCAGACCGTAGTGGCGCGCGGCGCACTCCAGCGCCACCAGGAAGCCCAGGGTCACCGCACCCGCCGTGGCCCACAGCACCGTCCGCGGCCGTCGCCGCACGGAGAGCAGAGAAGCGCGGTCGATCCGCCGGGGTATGTCTGCGGGAGTGTTTTTCACCGGTGTGGCTCGATTGTCGGATTCAGCAAGAACGAGTCAGGTATGGCGCTGTTTGGCATGTCTTTCCGGGTGAAGAGCGGGCGAACAGGAGATCGTCCTGGGCTCGCACATGCTAACGGCCCGGGCCGCCGGGGTGTCCCTCGCCGTCGGACGTCAGTCGCCGGGGCTGATGAGGAGCAGAGCGATGTCGTCGCCCGGGGTCGGCGCGTGCCGGATGAGGGTGTCGGCCATGGCGTCGAGGTCGGCCGGGTCCGCGTGCTCGAGCAGCCCGGCGAGGGCGGCGGTCGCGTCGTCGAGGTCCACCCCGGGGGCCTCGACGAGGCCGTCGGTGTAGAGGGCGAGCACGCACCCGTGCGGCAGCGGGATCTCCTGCGCCGGGTAGGCGGTGTCCGGCTCGATGCCCAGCAGCAGGCCGGGGGGAACCCGGAGGAGTTCGGTGCGTCCGCCGGGATGGCGCAGCAGCGGCGGCGGATGGCCGGCGGTGGCCAGGCAGGCGCGACGCCTGGCGAGGTCGAGGTGTACGTAGACGCAACTCGCGAACAGGCCGGGGTCGAGGTCGGTGAGCAGGCGGTTGGTGCGGGCCAGGACGTCGGCGGGGGACGCGCCCACGGTGGCGTGGGCGTGCACGGCGGTGCGGACCTGTCCCATGAGGGCCGCCGCGTCCACGTTGTGGCCCTGTACGTCGCCGATGGCGGCGCCGGCCGTGCGCGCGTCGAGGCGGATGAGGTCGTAGAAGTCGCCGCCGATGCCCAGGCCCCGGGCGGCCGGCAGATAGCGGGCGGCGACCCTCAGCCCGGGAACCCGGGGCAGGGTGTGCGGCAGCAGGGCGGACTGCAGCCGGTGGGCCAGGTGGTCCTTGGTGTCGTAGAGCAGGGCGCGGTCCAGGGCCTGCCCGACCAGGCCGGCCAGTGAGGTGAGCACGGCACGCTCGCCGGGCGGGAAGAGCCGGGGGCGGTCGTAGGCGAGGAGGATCGAGCCGATGGGGCGGCCGGAGGCGATCAGCGGCAGGAACGCCCAGGACGCCATGCCGTCCTCGTGGACGGTGGCCGGGTAGTCGCGCACGAGGTCGGCGAAGCTGGGGAAGAAGCCCGGGACGCCGGTGGTCAGGACCGCGCTGCCGGGGATGTCCGAGCTCAGGGGGATGGCGTCGAAACGCTCCACGATCTCGGCCGGATAGCCCCGGTGGCCGAGAATCCTGATGCGGCCGTCCTCGGACGTCATCAGCGTCATGGCCTGGGCGCCGAGAGCGGGCAGCAGCTGGTCCGCCGTCTGCTCGACGACGTCCTGGACGCCGACGGCCTCGGTGAGGGTGGCCGCCAGGTGCATCAGGTGGTAGAGCACGGTGGCGCGGCTGGGGCCGGCGGTCGGGACCGGCGAGGACGCGGGCGCCTCCTCGGCGGGATCGCTCCGTGTGATGCGGACGCTGACGCCGGAAGCGTCCGGATGCAGCTCGAACGACAGCCACACGTCCGGGGGGCGCAGCACCATGAAGGCCTGCGGCCGCCGGCTGACCAGCGCGGCCCGGTACCGGTCCTCGACCTGGGGGACGTCCATCCAGGGCAGCGACTCCCACGGCAGCGTGCCCAGCAGGTCGGCCGCGTCACGGCCGACGAGGTCGGCGGCGGCCGGGGTGATGAAGGTGATGCGGCCGTCCAGGTCCAGCGCGCAGGACCCCCCGGGCAGTCGGTCCACGAACGCCGAGACCGCCGTGGCCTCGTCGGGGGAGAGGCGGCGCCCGGCCGGCGGCGGCAGCATCCGCAGCCGCTCCGTGTCCACCCGGTCGCCGCGGTCCGCCGCTGCCTGCAACAGGCCCCCCAGGCGGCGGCAGCCGCTCTCCAGCGCGTCGCGCTCGCCCCGGCTCAGCCGGTCCGGCCGGCCGCCGGTCCACAGCAGCACCAGCCCGCCCCGGAGCGCGGTGTCCGACGAGACCGGGGCGGCGGCCAGCGCGAACTCGTACGGCAGGACGAGCGCCGGCCGCGGGTACCGGCGTGCCATCTGCTCCTGGCCGGCGATCCAGACCACGCGCCGTTCGCGCACGGCGTCCGCCACCGGCATGGGATCGGTGGGCGCGATCCGCCGCCACGGAGTGGCGATCTCCTGCGGCACCCCCGCCACCAGGACCAGCCACAACGCCTCGCCGTCCGGCGACAGCACGTACAGCATCCCGCCGAACGCCCCGCACTCCTGTACTACGGCGTCCATCGCCGCGTCGATCGCGGCGTCCATCAGCCGCCCGCCCCGACCCGCGGCCGGGCCGGGCCCGCGGCACCGGGCGCGGGCCGGTGCCTCCCGGCACCCGGTCCGCTCACCCCGGCCCGCCGACCGGACCGAACATCGCCCATACGCGGACACTACGCCCTGGCCGCCGCCCCGGCATCCGGTCGCCGGAGCGGGCCCGCACCCCCTTTGTCCGGACGCGCCCGCCGGGTCGTGCCCGGCGGTCCGGCGGTGCGCCGCGGCACCCGGAACTGCCGGCGTGCGGCATCGGGTTCATGATCGGGTGGTGGGGCGTCGCCGCCCCGACGCCCCGATTCAGGAGGAGCCATGTCCGTCAGCGCAGTCCCCGGCACGATGCGGGCCGCCTGCATCGACGCCGTCGGCCCGGCCGACGCCATCCGGTACGGGACGCTCCCCGTGCCGCCCGTCGGACCCACGGACGTACTCGTCCGTGTCGAGGCCGTCGCCGTCGACCCCGTGGACACCTTCGTGCGCTCCGGGGCCTACGCCACCGCGCTCCCGTTCCCCTTCGTCGTCGGACGCGATCTCGTCGGGGAGGTCGCCGGCACCGGGCCCGGCGCGGTGGGCTTCACGGCCGGGCAGCGGGTGTGGTGCAACAGCCTGGGACACGCGGGCCGGCAGGGAGCCTGCGCCGAGTACGCGACGGTCGCCGCCGAACGGCTCTACGCGGCGCCGCCCGGCATCACCGGGGAACACCTCGTCGCGGCCGCCCACCCGGCGGCGTCGGCCTGGCTCGCGCTGTTCCGGCACGGGCGGCTGCGGTCCGGCGAGACCGTGTACGTCGGGGGCGGGGCCGGCAACGTGGGCGGCGCCGCCGTCGCACTGGCCGCCCGGGCCGGTGCCAGGGTGATCGCGACGGCGCGGGCCGAGGACGCCGCGGCGGTCCACGCCCTGGGCGCCGCGGAGGTCCTCGACTACCGTGCGCCCGACCTGGGCGAGCGACTGCGCCGGGCCGCGCCCGACGGCTACGACGTGCACCTCGACACCTCCGGCCACGGCGTGCTGGCCGACTCCGTCGACCTGCTGGCGCACGGCGGGCGTCTGGTCGCCATGGTCGGACTGGGCGGCGGCCCCTCCGCCCTGCCGCTGGGCCGCCTCTACACCAAGGACGCGAGCATCGTCGGTTTCGCCATCAGCAACGCCACGACCGCAGACCTCGCCGCGGCGGCGGAAGGCGTCGTGGGCGTGCTGCGCGACACCCCGTGGCGCCCGCGCATCGCCGACCGCCTGCCGCTGTCGATGACCGCGGAGGCGCACCGGAGACTGGAGGCCGGCACGGTCGCCGGCCGGCTGGTCCTCGTACCGGACGGCCGGGAGGGCGCATGAGTCCGGCGGTCCGTCCCCGGAACCGGACACGACCCCGGCCGCCCGGCCGGGCGGACGCCTAGGCGGGGGCGACGACGGAGTCGTCCGCAGGACGGGCACCGGGCAGCTGGTGGCGGGCGGCCGTCAGGGCGGACTCGATGTCCCGGGTCCCGGTGGCGATGCACAGGGTGTAGGAGACGTCCTCCAGTCGCTGCCGGGCCTCGGGCGTGCCGCGCTCGGCGTGCAGGGCCTGCAGGGACGCGTACTGCCTGAGCAGGTCGGTCAGAACGGCGGGGTGGGCCATGAGCATGGGGAACTTCTTCCTTGACGAGGGTCGGGCGGAGCGGTGCGGACGCCGGGTGGAACCGGGAGTGCGGAGGCTCCTCCGCCGGCACGGCGGGGCCGTGCGCGGTTCCCGGGGCTCGTCGTCGTGCCTGCTTCCTCCCGCCCGGACTGGTTCGAACAGTCGCGGAAGGGGTCCGGGAGGCGCTTCGGGAGCGAACCGACGGCCGCTGCCGCGACGGGCCTGTCATCCCAAGCACCTGGCACGCCGAATGCCCCGCGATGCGCGGCTCAAACCGTCACCGCCCGAAGGTCCTACCTCCCGAGGGGCTGGGTGAAGCGCAGCAGATTGCCGGTGGGGTCGCGGAACGCGCAGTCGCGGACGCCGTAGGGCTGGTCCATCGGCTCCTGCAGCACCTCCCCGCCCGCGGCGCTGATGCGCTCGAAGGTGGCGTCGCAGTCGTCGGTCGCGAAGATGACGCCGCGCAGCAGGCCCTTGGCCATCAGCTCCGCCATGGCCCGCTTGTCCGCGGGCGAGACATTGGGGTCGGCGGCGGGCGGTTCCAGGACGATGTTCACGTCCGGCTGCGCGGGCGACCCGACGGTCACCCAGCGCATCCCCTCGAAGCCGACGTCGTCGCGCACCTCCAGGCCGAGCACGTCGCGGTAGAAGACGATCGCCTCGTCGTGGTCGTCGACGGCGATGAAGCACTGGGAAAGCCTGATGTCCATACCGCTCACGCTACGGCCGCGCGGCGGGACCCGCTTCTCTCTTCCTGACCGGCCTGGTGTGGATCTTGGCCATGCAGGCCGGGACGGCGGCACCGGGGCCGTGGTCCCGGGACCGGTACAGGCTCGGGCTCTCGCCGACCAGCTCCGTGAAACGCGAGCTGAAGGACCCCAGCGACGTACAGCCGACCTCGAAGCAGACCTCGGTCACCGTCAGGTCGCCGCGCCGCAGCAGCGCCTTGGCCCGCTCGATGCGGCGGGTCATCAGGTAGCTGTAGGGCGTCTCGCCGAACGCGGCGCGGAAGCTGCGGGAGAAGTGCCCCGGCGACATCAGGGCGTCCCGCGCGAGGGCCGGCACGTCCAGCGGCTCGGCGTAGTCGCGGTCCATCCGGTCGCGGGCCCGCCGCAGCCGGACGAGGTCGTCGAGTGCCGGGCGTCCCATGCGGCGAGTTTCCCACAGCCCCGACGAGCCGGGCCACCCGGTCATGCGGCACCCGCCGGCGGGGGACCGGACCGGTCAGGAACGGAGAAGCACCCGGTCCCGGCCCCTGCCTAGCCTGACCGGCATGGACATCAGCATTCACTGGACCTTCCTCCCGCACAACGATCCGGAGGCCTCCCTGGCCTTCTACCGCGACCTCCTCGGCTTCGAGGTCCGGGGCGACGTCGGGGACGGCGCCATGCGCTGGATCACGGTCGGCCCCGCCGGCCGGCCCGGGACGTCCGTCGTCCTGGAGCCGCCCGCCACCGCCCCGGGCATCACCGACGACGAGCGCCGCACCGTCGTCGAGATGATGGCCAAGGGCACCTACGCCCGCATCACCCTGGCCACCGACGACCTCGACGCCGCCTTCGAGCGGCTGCGGTCCGGCGGCGCCGAGATCGTCCAGGAGCCGGCCGAGCAGCCGTACGGCCTGCGCGACTGCGCCGTCCGCGACCCCGCCGGCAACCTGATCCGCGTCAACGAACGCCGCTGAGCCGTTCGGCACCGACGGTGCGGGACGAACAGACATACTGCTCGCAGACCGAGCCAGGGGATGCCGACGCCAGGCCCGTCGGCCGGCGCCGCCCGACAGATGGAGACACCATGAGCAAGGCCACGCGGACCGACACGCGCCCGCCTGCGCCGCACGCTGCCGACGGCCACGACCTGATCCGCGTGCACGGCGCGCGCGAGAACAACCTCAAGGACGTCAGCATCGAGATCCCGAAGCGTCGCCTGACGGTGTTCACCGGCGTCTCCGGATCGGGCAAGAGCTCACTGGTGTTCGACACGATCGCCGCCGAGTCGCAGCGGCTGATCAACGAGACCTACAGCGCCTTCGTCCAGGGCTTCATGCCGACCCTGTCCCGGCCCGAGGTCGACGTCCTCGACGGCCTGACGACCGCGATCAGCGTCGACCAGCAGCGCATGGGCGGCGACCCCCGCTCCACCGTCGGCACCGCCACCGACGCCAACGCGATGCTGCGCATCCTGTTCAGCCGGCTCGGTGAGCCGCACATCGGCCCGCCCAGCGCGTACTCCTTCAACACCGCCTCGGTCCGGGCGAGCGGCGCGATCACCGTCGAGCGCGGCGACAAGAAGGCCGTCAAGGCCACCTACGAGCGCACCGGCGGCATGTGCACCCGCTGCGAGGGCCGGGGCACGGTCTCCGACATCGATCTCACCCAGCTCTACGACGACTCCAAGTCGCTGAGCGAGGGCGCCTTCACCATCCCCGGCTGGAAGTCCGACAGCCAGTGGACCGTGCAGGTCTACGCCCAGTCCGGCTTCGTCGACCCGGACAAGCCGATCCGCGACTACACCGAGAAGGAGCTGCGGGACTTCCTCCACGGGGCGCCGGTCAAGGTGAAGGTCAACGGCGTCAACCTCACCTACGAGGGCCTGATCCCCAAGATCCAGAAGTCGTTCCTGTCCAAGGACAAGGAGGCGATGCAGCCGCACATCCGGGCCTTCGTGGAGCGCGCCGTCACCTTCACCACCTGCCCCGAGTGCGACGGCACCCGGCTCAGCGAGGGCGCCCGGAACTCGCGGATCGGGAAGGTCGGCATCGCCGACGCCTGCGCGATGGAGATCCGCGACCTGGCCGAATGGGTCCGCACCCTCGACGAGCCGTCGGTGGCACCCCTGCTCACCGCGCTGCGGGGCACGCTGGACTCGTTCGTGGAGATCGGGCTGGGCTACCTCTCCCTCGACCGGCCGGCCGGCACCCTGTCGGGCGGCGAGGCACAGCGCGTGAAGATGATCCGCCACCTCGGCTCCTCGCTCACCGACGTCACCTACGTCTTCGACGAACCCACCATCGGCCTGCACCCCCACGACATCCAGCGGATGAACGACCTGCTGCTGCGCCTGCGGGACAAGGGCAACACGGTGCTCGTCGTGGAGCACAAGCCGGAGACCATCGCGATCGCCGACCACGTCGTGGACCTCGGCCCCGGCGCCGGCACGGCCGGGGGCACCGTCTGCTTCGAGGGCACCGTCGCCGGGCTGCGGGCCAGTGACACGATCACCGGCCGCCACCTCGACGACCGGGCCGGCCTCAAGGAGAGCGTGCGCAAGCCGGCCGGCGCGCTGGAGATCCGCGGCGCGACCACGCACAACCTGCGGGGCGTCGACGTCGACGTCCCGCTCGGAGTGCTCTGCGTGATCACCGGTGTCGCCGGCTCCGGCAAGAGCTCGCTGATCCACGGATCGGTCCCCGCCGGGGCGGACGTCGTCGCCGTCGACCAGAGTCCCATCAAGGGCTCGCGGCGGAGCAACCCGGCGACCTACACCGGTCTGCTCGACCCGGTCCGCAAGGCGTTCGCCAAGGCCAACGGCGTCAAGCCGGCCCTGTTCAGCGCCAACTCCGAGGGCGCCTGCCCCACGTGCAACGGCGCCGGTGTCGTCTACACCGACCTGGCGATGATGGCCGGCGTCGCCACCCCCTGCGAGGACTGCGAGGGCAAGCGGTTCCAGGCGTCGGTGCTGGAGTACCGCCTCGGCGGCCGCGACATCAGCGAGGTGCTCGCCATGCCGGTGGCCGAGGCCGAGGAGTTCTTCGGCGCCGGCGAGGCCCGCACGCCCGCCGCGCACCGGATCCTCGGCCGGCTCGCCGACGTCGGCCTCGGCTACCTCACCCTCGGCCAGCCGCTCACCACCCTGTCCGGCGGCGAGCGGCAGCGGCTCAAGCTGGCCACCCGCATGGCCGACAAGGGCGGTGTCTACGTGCTCGACGAGCCGACCACCGGGCTCCACCTCGCCGACGTCGAGCAGTTGCTCGGCCTGCTGGACCGGCTCGTCGACTCCGGCAAGTCCGTCATCGTCGTCGAGCACCACCAGGCGGTCATGGCCCACGCCGACTGGATCATCGACCTCGGCCCGGGCGCCGGCCACGACGGGGGCCGGATCGTCTTCGAGGGCACCCCCGCCGACCTCGTCGCCGCCCGCTCCACCCTCACCGGCGAGCACCTCGCGGCCTACGTCGGCGCCTGACCGGGCCGTGCCCGGACGCCCTCCCGTCCGGGCACCCCCGAGTGGTGGTGCGGCGGTACGCGGTCCACGCTGGTCGGGGAGCGTGAGGAGCGCACATGGGCAACGGCCGGCACCGCCGGACACCGCGCGCCGTCGTCGTCGGCGGCGGGTTCGCCGGCCTGGCCTGCGCGTTCGACCTCGGCCGCGCCGGTGTGGAGGTCGAACTGCACGAGGCCTCGGACGCCGTCGGCGGCCGCGTGCGCACCGACCGCCGGGACGGCTTCCTGCTGGACCGGGGCTTCCAGGTCTTCAACACCGCCTATCCGCAGGTCCGCAGGCTGCTGCCGCTGCGCGCACTGCGGCTGCGGCCTTTCACCCCCGGCGTGCTGGCCCACACCCCGTCCGGCGTCCTCCGGCTCACCGACCCCACGAGGCGGCCCCGCGAGGCCGGTTCCCTCCTGCCGGGCCACGCCCTCGGGACGCGGGACCTCGCGGCGCTGGCCGGCCTCACCGCGCGGGACACGCTGGTGCCCGCCGCGCTGCTCCGACGCGGCCGGGACAGGACGACCCGGGCGGCACTGGCCCGCAGCGGACTGACCCGGGACGCGGTGGACCACGTGCTGCGGCCCTTCCTGGCCGGTGTCTTCCTGGAACCGGACCTGGAGACGTCGGCCCGCTTCTTCCACCTCGTGTGGCGCAGCATGGCCCGGGGCACGCTCTGCCTCCCGGCCGGCGGCATCGGCACCGCCCCTCGCCTGCTCGCCGCCCGCCTGCCCGAGGGCACCGTCCGGCTGGACTCGTCCGTCCGGTCGCTCACCGACTCCGGGATCCTGCTCCAGGACGGCACCGAACGCCCGGCGGACGCGGTGGTGGTGGCCACCGACGCCGTCACGGCGGCGCGGCTCCTGCCGGGCACGCCCGTACCGCCCGGCCGGACCGTCACCACCTACTACCACGCGGCCGGCACGTCGCCGCTGCCCGAACCGACCCTCGTGGTCGACAGCACGCTCACGGTCCTCAACACGTGTGTGCTCTCCGAGGTCAGCGGCACCTACGCGCCGCCGGGCACCTCGCTGGTGTCCACGTCCGTGCTGGGCGGCGACCTGCCGGGCGGGGAGGCGGCCGTCCGCCGGCGGGCGGCGGAGCTCTACGCGGCGGACACCGCCGGCTGGCAGCACGTCGCCACGTACACGGTCGAGAACGCGCTCCCGGCGATGCGGCCCCCGTGGCCACTGTCGCGCCGCACCCGCGTCACCGCGGGCCGCTACGTCTGCGGGGACCACCGGGCCACCGGATCGGTCCAGGGCGCCCTGGCCTCGGGCAGCCGCGCCGCCCGGGAGGTCCTCGCGGACCTGCGGGACGGCACACCGGCCCCGGACCACCCACCGGGCTGAACAGGAAGACACCGAGCGGAACACCGAGCCGAGCAGACAGGGAGTACCGGAGATGGCGAAGAACCGCGGCGGGAAGAAGACGCCGAAGAAGGGCGACAAGGTCGCCTGGAGCAGTCACGGCAGCGAGACCGAGGGCACGGTGGAGAAGGAGATCACCGAACGGACCGAGGCCGCCGGCCGCACCGTGGACGCCTCGCCCGACGACCCGCAGTACCAGGTCCGCAGCGACAAGTCCGGCAAGTCCGCGGTGCACAAGCCCTCCGCGCTCAGGAAGAAGTGAGCGGGCGTGGACGACGGAGAGCGCAAGGAGACCTGGGACGACTTCCGCGAGCTGGTGAACATGTCCCCGGCCGACCTGGAGAAGTGGCTCGCCACCGACGCCTCCCGCGACGCCGGGCAGCACAAGGACGGGGGAGAGTCCACCGGGCACGCCTCCGGCCGCCGCATCGTGGACATCCTGCGGGCGAAGAAGGGCGACCTCACGGACGACGACTACCGGCACATGCGCAAGGTCGTCGGCTACGTCCGCCGGCACCTGGCCCAGCGGCCCTCGGGCGACGTCGAGGACTCCCGCTGGCGGCACTCGCTCATGAACTGGGGCCACGATCCGCTGGCCTGACGGACCGTGCCACCGCACCGGAGGACACCCATGACGGACATGCACCGGCGTCCCGCAGGCGTCGGCGACGAGACGGTGGAGGCCCTCGGCTCCCTGTCCAAGGCGCTGGAGACCATCGAGCGCGCCCGCGGGCACCTGTACTCCTTCCACCAGCTCACCGGCACCGCCGACCTGGAGCTGGACCGTGCGGTGCGGCTGCTGCGCGAGGCCGGCCACCCGGAGTGGGCCCAGCGCGTCGAGACGGAGATCCTCGGGCGCAACGTCATCCCCGGCCACTGGACGTTCCAGATCGTCGAGGCCTACGACCAGACGTACTACCAGGCGTTCAAGGACCTGGAGACCGAGGCGGTGCGGCGGCTCGCCGAGGGCCGGAGCCACCTGTACGAGGCGGAGATGAAGGAGGCCCGCCGCACCCGGGACCACGCCGATCACACGGCCCGCCCCGACAGCCCCGGGACCCGCCCGCCGAACGCGCCCTTCGCCTGAGGGCCGGCACCCGTGGGGCGGTACCCGTGCCGGTCCGTTCCCGCCCGGACCGTCATGGGTGCGACATGGCCGGACGCGATCCTTCTATACGCTGATCGCGTGGCGACAGCGAACCAGCGCGGACGGCGCGCGCACGAGCCGGGGACGGGGCCCGAGGCGGACGACCTCCACGTCCTCGCCGCCGGACTGCGGCGGATGAACGGTGAGATCAACCGTCTCGTGCACGGCTTCGCCGCCGCACACGGGCTGCACGCCACCGACGTCCAGGCGCTCGCGGCGATCCTGGACGCCGAGGAGCCGATGACGCCGGGACGGCTGCGCGAGCACCTGGGACTGACCTCGGGCGCGGTCACGGCCTGTGTGGACCGCCTGGAACGCGCCGGGCACGTGCGCCGGGTCAGGGAGAGCGCCGACCGCCGGGTCGTGCACCTGCACTACGTGCCCGACGCCCGCGCGTCGGCCCGGACGTACTTCCGGCCCCTGGCACAGGCCGCGGGCGCGGCCCGGGACCGTTTCGACGCCCAGGAGCTGGCGGTCGTCGTGCGGTTCGTCGCCGCCATGAACGAGGAGCTGCGGGCCGTGCGCTCCGCCGACGACGGCTGAACCACCGTCCGCCCGCGGGACGACGGGTCGTCCGCATCAGGGAGCGGGTCGGGGGCACCAGTGGGGTACCGACATGGCACGGCGGTGATGTAACTCGATCATTGAGATTGTTTATGATCGAATCATCCCGTCGGCACCCCGCACAACAAAAGACCTGGAGCCCCGCAGACCGATGTCCTCCACCTCACGAGCCCGCTGGCTCGTCCCCGTAGTCCTCCTCCTGGTCTGGCTGGGCATCGGCGGGGCCCTCGGCCCCTACGCCGGGAAACTGGGGGAGGTCGCCACCAACGACCAGGCCTCCTTCCTGCCCCGCAGTGCCGAGTCCACCCGGGTCATCGACGCCCGGAAGGCCTTCCAGCAGGACGAGACCCTGCCGGTGATCGTCGTGTGGACCGCGGACGACGGCGGTGACGTCACCGGGCAGCGGGCGGGCGCCACCCGCTCGGTCGCGGGCCTCGACGGCGACCCGGGGATCGTCGGCCCCGCGACGCCCGCATTCCCCTCCGAGGACGGCGAGGCCCTCCAGGCCGTCGTCCAGGTCGAACCCGACCTGGGCGAGCGCCTGCCCGACGTCCTCGGGGACATCCGGGACGCCGCCGGGAAGGTGCCGGGAACCCGGGCGCAGCTGGCGGGTCCCGCGGCCTCCCAAGCCGACCTGTCCGACGCCTTCTCGGGCATCGACGGCCTGCTCCTCGGCGTCGCCCTGATCACGGTGCTGGTGATCCTGCTGCTCGTCTACCGGAGCGTCCTGCTGCCCCTGACGATCATCCTCGGCGCCGTCTTCGCCCTGGGGCTGGCCTGCGCGATCGTCTACGTGCTCGCCGACCACGACGTCGTGCGCGTCGACGGGCAGGTCCAGGGCATCCTCTCCATCCTCGTCATCGGCGCCGCGACCGACTACGCGCTGCTGCTCACCGCCCGTTTCCGCGAGGAACTTCCCCGGCACCCGGACCGCTTCGGCGCCGTGCGTGCCGCGCTGCGCGCGTCCTGGGGTGCCGTCGTCGCCAGCGCGGCGACCGTCGCCCTGGGCCTGCTGGCCCTGCTGCTCAGCGACCTGACCAACAACCGCGCGCTCGGGCCCGTCGGTGCCATCGGCATCGTCTGCGCCGTCCTGAGCACGCTCACGTTCCTGCCCGCCGTCCTGGTCCTGCTGGGCCGCGCCGCCTACTGGCCGGCCAAGCCCGTCCGGGCCGACGACCCGGAGGCCGGCCACCGCCTGTGGCACCGCATCGCCGGGCTGGTGGACCGGGCGCCGCGCCGCATCTGGGCGATCTGCCTCGCCGCGTTGCTCGCCTGCGCCGCCTTCGCCCCGACCCTCGAGTCCAAGGGCGTCCCGCTGGACGAGATCTTCGTCAACGACGCCCCGTCGGTCGCGGCGCAGGAGACGCTGGCCCGGCACTTCCCGGGCGGCTCCGGCAACCCGGCCGTGATCATCGCGGACGCGGACCGGGCCGGCCCCGTCCTCGCGGCGGCCCGCGACACCCGCGGCGTCGCCTCCGCCGCCGCGGTGACCGCCTCGGGCCGGCCCGGCGGCGGCCCCCCGAAGGTGGTCGACGGACGGGTGCGGATCGACGCCACGCTCCAGGACCCGGCGGACAGCGACGCGGCCAAGGAGGCGGTGGCCCGCCTGCGGAGCGCGGTGCACGGGGTGCCGGGCGCCGACGCCCTCGTCGGCGGTTACACCGCCCAGCAGTACGACACCCAGCGCACCGCCGAGCACGACCGCACGCTCATCGTGCCCGTGGTGCTCGCCATCATCCTGGTCATCCTGATCGGCCTGCTGCGCTCCCTGCTGATGCCGGTGCTGCTCGTCGTGACGGTGGCGCTCAACTTCCTGGCCACCCTGGGCGTCTCGTCCCTGGTCTTCCGGCACGTGTTCGGCTTCAGCGGCACGGACGCCTCCGTCCCGCTGTACGGGTTCGTCTTCCTCGTCGCCCTCGGCGTGGACTACAACATCTTCCTCATGTCCCGGGTGCGGCAGGAGTCGCTGCACCACGGGGTCCGGGAGGGCATCCTGCGCGGCCTGACCGCCACGGGCGGTGTGATCACCTCGGCCGGTGTCGTGCTCGCCGCCACCTTCGCCGCGCTCGGGGTGATCCCGCTGGCCTTCCTCGTGCAGATCGCCTTCATCGTCGCCTTCGGTGTCCTGCTGGACACGCTGGTGGTGCGCTCGCTGCTGGTCCCGGCCCTGGCCCGCGACATCGGCGCCGTCGCGTGGTGGCCGGGCCGCCTCGGCCGCAGGCCTTCCGGGAACCCGGCGCAGGGATGAGCCGGCCGCGTGTGTGCCGCGGTCCCGGTCCGGGGGCTCGCGGCACACGCGCCCGGCGCGCGCGTCCGGTCAGCTCGCCGCCGGCCCCGGTGCCTCCGGGCGCCGGGGCCGCACCGTGCCGAGCCAGCGCCGCACCTCGATCTCGACGACGACCCGCTCCGGGTTGGCCCGGGGCTGCCGGTAACGGGCCGCGTACCGCTCCTCCGCCTCCCGGACGGCATCGGCGTCGTCCCGTACGGTCGCGACACCCTCCAGAGTGGACCAGCGCCGGCCGTCCACCTGGCCCACGGCGACGGCCGCCCCGCCGGTCCGCTCGATGTTGCGCACCTTGGCGGTGCCGCGGCTCGTGATGACGCGTGCGGTGCGGGTCGCGTGGTCGTACGTCACACCGACCGGGACCAGATGCGGGCTGCCGTCGGCGCGCGGCGTCGACAGGAAGCACACCCGGCGCTCCTGCCAGAAGGCGATGAACTCCGCGTCGGCGTCGTCGTGCTGCACGGTGTCCATGGCGCTCCTCGGTGTCCGCTCGGCCGGCCCCGCTCCGCCACGGTCGACCGGCCCGTTCGCCTCACCCTACGACGCGCACCCGCACGTGAGCGCCCGTCACCCGAGTGACGGAAAACGGCGACGGGATCCCGCCGGACGGTGACATGAACCCGCGGGGCGGGGAAACCGTGTCCGGAAGCTCCGCGCACAGCCGACGGGACGGAGAACAGGCATGGCCACCACGACAGGTGAGACCCGGGCGGTCACGGAGGCGGCGAACAGCATCCGGCTGCCCGGCATCCTCCTCGGGGTCGGGCTCGGCGGCTTCGTCGACGGCATCCTGCTCCACCAGCTCCTGCAGTGGCACCACATGCTCACCAGCACCGACCACGACCGCATCGGGGTGAAGTACTACGACCCGAACACCGTCTCCGGCCTGGAGATGAACACCGTGTGGGACGGCGTCTTCCACACCGTGTGCTGGATCTCCGTCCTGCTGGGCCTGGCCCTGCTGTACTCCCGGGTCACCCACAACCGGCGCGCGGTGTGGGCGTCGAGGGTGCTGTGGGGCTGGATCCTGGCCGGATGGGGCCTGTTCAACGTGGTCGAAGGCCTTCTGGACCACCAGATTCTGGGCATTCATCACGTCCACGGCGGCCCCCACCAGGCGTGGTGGGACGCCGGGTTCCTGGTCCTCGGCGTCCTGCTCCTGACCGGCGGTCACCTGATCCGGCGCGGGGCCCGGCCCTTCGACCCCGGTGCCCCCCGGGGCGCGGGCCGGTCCGGAGGCCCCGCCTGATGGGCCCGGCGGACGGCGCACACGCCACGCACCACCACGGTCCGGACGGTGACGTCGTGCCGGGCGCCGCGACGACCCTCTTCGTCCCGCTGGTCCTGCTGGCGCTCCCGGCCGCGGCCTACCTGCTCGCCGTGCGCCGGGCCCGGCGCCCCAACCCCGCGCGGGGCTGGAGCGGCCGGCGGTCGGCGTCGTTCCTCGGCGGGGTGGCGCTGCTCGCCGTCGCGCTGCTGCCGCCGCTGGGGCCGGCCGCGCACACCGACTTCCGGGGCCACATGGCCCAGCACATGCTCGTCGGCATGTACGCGCCCCTGCTCCTGGTCCTTGCCGCGCCGGTCACCCTGCTGCTGCGCATCCTGCCGCCGGCGCACGCCCGCCGGGTGACCGGGCTGCTGCACAGCCGTCCCGCGCGCCTGGTCACCCACCCCGCCACGGCGCTCGCGCTGAGCACCGGCACCCTCGGCGCGCTGTACTTCACCCCGCTCCTCGGCACGGTCATGTCCCACCCCGCCGGGCACTGGCTGACGCTCGCCCACTTCCTGCTGTCCGGCTGCCTCTTCGCGTACGCCGTCGCCGGCCCCGATCCGGCGCCCGCGCGCCCCGGCGTGCCGGCCCGGCTCGTGTACCTCGGCATCGCGATCGCCGCCCACGCCCTCATCGCCCAGGCGATGTACGGCGGGTTCCTCGTCGACGTCCACGCGCCCGTCGACCAGGTCCGGCAGGGCGCCGAGATCATGTACTACGGCGGTGACATCGCCGAGCTGCTGCTCGCGGGCGCCCTGGTGTCCACCTGGCGGCCCGAGCGGCGCGCCGCCCGTGCGCGGGCCCTGCCGGCGGACCCGGGGTCAGGCGGCGTCCCGGTCCGCTGAGGCCGAGTGCCGCGCGGCCGGCGCGGTGCCCCGGTCCGCGCCGGCGCCGCCGCCCGGGATCAGCCGCAGATGCCGGCGCCGGGCGTGCCGGGCGGGCTCCGTGTCCCGGAAGATCCGGTCCTCCAGCCACGTCATGGTGAAGAGAAGCAGCCCGAGTGCGGGCAGCAGCAGGACGGCAACGACAACCACGACGCAGGTCCCCCTCCGCGGTGAACGACTTCCTGACGGGTGCCCGGAGCCGTACGGGTGATGGGCCCGCGTCCCGTGAAGATGACGCAACCGTCGGACAAAAGGCGCAGAAAGGGCGAAAAGGTGCGGGTGGGACGGGATGTGCCCCCGTGTCATGTTCGAGCCGCCGGTGGGTACGCGGGGCCGACGGCAGGGACGTACGCGCCGAGGAACGGAGCACTTGAGGCGATGACGGACGCAACCGCACCCACCGGTCCGGCCACGGCACCGCAGTCGGCGGCCTCGTGGTCGGACTGGGTGGGCGATCACACCACCGCGCTGGTCGGAGTGCCGCTGCGCATCGCGCTCATCGTGGTGGTGCTGCTGGTGGTGCGCGCGGTGGCGAAGCGGGCCATCACACGGATCGTGCAGCGCGTACTGGAGCCGTCCGCGGGTGAGCACGAACGCAGCCGTTCGCGCTGGTCGGCCCGGGGGCCCGCGGTACTGCACCGCGACCGGACCCGGGCGAGGCAGCGGCGCGAGCAACGGGCCCGCACCATCGGCTCGGTGCTCAGCAGTGCCGTGACCATCGTGCTGTTCATGGTCGGCGTCGCCATGGTGCTCGACCAGGTGGGCATCGCGCTCGGCCCGCTGCTGGCCAGTGCCGGAGTCGTCGGCCTGGCGATCGGCTTCGGCGCGCAGAGCCTGGTGGCCGACTACCTGTCCGGCCTGTTGATCATGATCGAGGACCAGTACGGCGTCGGCGACTCCGTCGACCTGGGGGAGGCCGTCGGCGAGGTGGAACAGGTCGGCCTGCGCCTGACCCACGTGCGCGACCTCAACGGCGGTCTGTGGCACATCCGCAACGGCGAGATCCTCCGGGTCCGCAACGACAGCCAGGAATGGGCCCGCGCCGTCCTCGACGTCGCCGTGACCTACGACGCGAACCTCGACACCGTCTACCGCGTCCTCGAGGAAGCCGGCCGCGGACTCCGCGAGGACCCCGCCTTCGCGGACCTCCTGCTGGAGGACGTGTCGGTGTGGGGCGTGCAGTCCCTCGACCCGGACGGGGTCGTGGTGCGCGTCGCCGTCCGGACCGCGCCGCTCCAGCAGTGGGGCGTCACCCGCGAACTGCGCCGCCGGGTGAAGGACGCCCTGGACGGTGCGGGCATCGACATCCCCTTCGCGCGCAACGTGTGGGTGCGCGGCGGCGACTCCTCCGAGCCCGGTTCCGCCGCCCTGCGCTGACCCGGCCCCGGGGGAGGAGCGGCGCACTTGCCGTTTCGGCAAAGCCGTTCGCCGTGGCGGCCGTGGCGGGTGCAGCCTGGCACGGAACGGGCGGCGCCCGAGGCGCGCCCGGCCGAGCAGACGACTGTGTCCGTTCCTCAGGAGGCACGCATGACCGACACCCCCGCCCCGGCCCCCGCCGCCGAGTTCTGGGAGGCCCGATACCGCGACGCCGACCGCGTCTGGAGCGGGCGTCCCAATCCACTGCTGGTCCGGGAGGCGGGCGACCTCACCCCCGGTACCGCGCTCGACCTGGGATGCGGCGAGGGAGCGGACGCCGTGTGGCTGGCCGGCCGCGGCTGGCGCGTCACCGGCGTGGACATCTCCGCCACGGCACTCGAACGCGCGGCCGTGCACGCCGCCGAGGCGGGGGTCGGCGACCGCACCGCCTGGGAGCGCCACGAGCTGGGACGGTCGTTCCCCGAGGGGACCTTCGACCTGGTGAGCGCCCAGTTCCTGCAGTCGCCGGTGCCCCTCGACCAGCAGGCGGTCCTGAGCCGTGCGGCGCGCGCCGTCGCGGACGGCGGCACGCTGCTGATCGTGATGCACGCGGGCTGGCCCACGTGGCAGACCGAACCGCCCTTCGACGCCGACTTCCCCACCCTGGACGGCGTCCTCGCCGAGCTCGCACTGCCGGCCGGTGAGTGGACGGTCGAGACCAGGGAGACCGTCCGCCGGCCGCACACCTCGCCCGAGGGCGTCGAGGGCCACCGCGACGACAACGTGTGGCGGCTGCGGCGGGTGTGACGGACCCCGCAGGGCCGGTGGGGCACTGGCGACGGCCCGGACGGGTACCCGGGCCGGGACGCCGGGCGAACCGCGCGGCGGCTCACCGATCGACGAGGGAGGGGCCATGGGCGGGAAACGGCCGTCGGACACGGCGGAGGGCACCGAACGCCTGCGGCGCACAGCCGAGGAGGTGTACGGCTGGGACACCCTCCTGCCCGCGCAGCTCGAGGCCATGGAAGCGGTCCTGGCCGGCCGGGACACCCTGGTCGTCATGCCCACCGGCTCCGGCAAGTCCGCCGTCTACCAGGTCCCCGGCGTGCTGCTGCCCGGCCCGGTCGTCGTCGTCTCGCCGCTGCTCGCCCTCCAGCGGGACCAGATCGCCGGTCTGCCCGACGGCACCCGAGCCCCGGGCGCGGTGGCGGTCAACTCCGACCTGACCTCCGCCCGGGCGGAGGCCGCCTGGGACGCGGTGCGGCGGGGCGAGGCCAGGTTCCTCTACCTGTCGCCGGAGCAGCTCGCCAAGGACGAGGTCGTGGAGCGGCTGGCCGAGCTGGGGCCCGCCCTGTTCGTGGTCGACGAGGCCCAGTGCGTGGCCTCCTGGGGCCACGACTTCCGGCCCGACTACCTCCGCCTGGAGCAGGCGGTACGGCGAGTGGGCCGGCCCCCGGTGCTCGCCCTCACCGCGACGGCGGCCCCGCCCGTGCGCCGGGAGATCGTCGAACGGCTCGGCATGGAGCGGCCGCGGGTGACGGTGACGAGCTTCGACCGGCCGAACATCCGGCTGGAGGTCCGCCGGTTCCTCGACGAGGACGAGCGGCGCCTGGCGATCGTCGAACGGGCCGCCGCCGAGCCGAAGCCGGGCATCGTCTACGCCGCGACCCGCAAGGACACCGAGCACTACGCCGGCGAACTGGCCCGGCTGGGACTGACGGCCGAGGCCTACCACGCCGGACTGCGCGCAGGGGAACGCGCCCGCATCCACGACGCCTTCCTCTCCGGCGCCGCCGACGTCGTGGTGGCGACCTCCGCCTTCGGCATGGGCATCGACAAGGAGGACGTGCGGTTCGTGCTCCACGCCTCGCTGCCGGGCTCGCCGGACGCCTACTACCAGGAGATCGGCCGCTGCGGACGGGACGGCGAGCCCGCCCTCGCCGTACTGCACTACCGGCCCGAGGACACCGGCATGCAGAGCTGGTTCGCCGCCCGCACCCCCGGCCGCGGCGCGCTGTCCGACGTCGCCGACGCCGTCCACGACCACCGGAGCGACCCCGCCGGCGTGGACCGGCTGCGCCGGGACACCGGGCTGTCGCGCAACCGCGTCACCGCGGCGGTCAACCTGCTCGAGGAGGCCGGCGCCGTAGACACCGGGGAGGACGGCGAGGTGCGGCCCGATCCGGGCACCCCGCCCGACGAGGCGGCCGACCTGGCCGGGGACGCGGCCGAGGCGCACCGGCGGACCGACCGCACCCGCGTGGACATGGCCCGCGCCTACGCCGAGACCACGAGTTGCAGACGGCGGTTCCTGCTCGGCTACTTCGGCGAGGAGTACGAGCCCCCGTGCGGCGCCTGCGACGTGTGCGACGCGCAGGACGCCGGGGCGGGGGACGGCGGGGCCGGGGAACCGGCCGCCCACCCCGAGGCCTCCGCCTATCCGGTCGGCGCCCAGGTACGGCACGGCGAGTGGGGCGAGGGCACGGTGCTGAGCGAGGACGGCGACCGCATCACCGTCCTGTTCGACCGGGCCGGCTACCGCACGCTGTCCCTGGAGGCCCTGTCCGGCCGCGACGACCTGCTCACGGTGGTTCCGGCGGAGGACGACGAGGCGTGACCAGGACTCCCTGCGGACCCGGCGAGCACGCCTGCCGGAGGGCGGTTCAGCCCTCACCCGCCTCCGCCGCGCGGTGCCGCGCCCAGGCCGCTTCCCGCAGGTCCGGGCGCAGCAGTACGTCGGCGGCCGTGCACGCCAGCGCCCCGGCAGCGGCGGTCAGGACCTCACGGGCCCGGCCGGAGGCGGCGGCCGCGGCGAACTCGGGAGTGTGGTCGGAGCCGTCCTCGCCCATGATCGCGACGAACGGATGGATGGCGGGCACGCGCGTGCTCACGTTGCCGACGTCCGACGAGCCCAGGTAGACACCGGGCACCGGAGGCGTCAGCGCGATCCCCGCCGCGGACAGATGCGCCGCGAACCGGTCGGACAGCACCCCGTTGTCCCGGAAGTGGTCGTAACGGACCGTGGCGCGTTCGACCTCGGCCCGCGTACTGGTCGCCCGGGCGACGCCCTCCGCGCACTCGCGCAGCTGCCCGATCAGCCCGTCCAGTGCGCGCGAGGTGGCCGCCCGCAGCCCGAACAGCCCCTCGGCGAACTCGGGCACGATGTTCGTGGCGGTCCCTCCGTGCGTCACGATGCCCTGCACGTGGGAAGCCTCCGGCAGTCGCCGGCCGACCACGGCCAGGACGTTGAACAGCTCCACGAGGGCCGCGAGCGCGTCGACGCCCTCGGTCGGGTTGCCCGTCGGGTGGGCGGCCCGCCCGTGGAAGGCCACCCGGTACTGCACCTGCGCGGTCAGCGGCGCCCGTCGCCAGTCGTACACCCCCGGGTGGAACATCAGCGCCGCGTCCACCCCGTCGAACACCCCGGCCTCCACCTCCACGGCCTTCCCGCCCCCGCCCTCCTCCGCGGGCGTGCCCACGGCCGTCACGCAGCCCCCCGAGCCGCCCAGGACGGCGTGCACCGCGAGGGCGGCGCCCAGACCCGCCGCCGCGATCAGGTTGTGGCCGCAGGCGTGACCGAGGCCGGGCAGTGCGTCGTACTCCAGCAGCAGCGCCACGGCGGGGCGGCCCTCGCCCGAGCGGGCGACGAACGCGGTCGGCATCCCCGCGGTGCCGCGCTCGACCGTGAAACCGGCTCCCTCCAGCTCCCCCGTGAGCAGGGCGGCCGCCCGGTGCTCGGCGAACGCGTACTCGGGGTCGGCGTGCAGCCGCAGCGCCACGTCCCACAGCGCCCCGGCCCGGCCGGCCACCTGCTGGCGGATGTCCTCGTGGACGTCGTCGAGCGTGCGGGCCACGCCGCCTCCTCGCGTCGGGTGCTCCGGCTTCCTGCGATGTGCGGGTGCCACCATCCGGGTGCCGTGACACGCACCGGGTTTCGGCGGCCGGGCGGGTGCAATACGTTCCCATGCGCCGCGGGGCCGTGAACCGCGGACGGACGGCGCCCCCGAACCGACGTGGGAGGAACGATGGATCACTCGCGGGTGCCCGTTCTGGAGGCGCTGGAGGACTTCCGGCGGCGGGGAGACATCGCCTACGGCCCACCGGGACACAAGCAGGGCCGCGGGGTCGATCCGCGGGTGGCGGAGATCGTCGGGATCGACGTGTTCCGCTCGGACGTCCTCTCCCTCAACGGGCTCGACGACCGCCGTCAGTCCCAGGGGGTGCTCAACGCCGCGCAGGAGCTGATGGCGGACGCCGTCGGCGCCGAGCATGCCTTCTTCTCCACCTGCGGCAGCTCCCTGTCGGTCAAGACCGCCATGCTGTCCGTCGCCGGCCCGGGGGAGAAGCTGCTGCTGTCGCGCAACGCGCACAAGGCGGTGGTCGCGGCGGTCGTCGTCAACGGCGTCGAACCGGTCTGGGTCCACCCGCGGTTCGACGCCGAACGGCACCTCGCCCACCCGCCGGAGCCGGACGACGTCCGCCGCGCACTCCGGGAACACCCGGACGCCAAGGGCATGTTGCTGATCACGCCCACGGACTGGGGCACCTGCGCGGACATCGCGGGCGTGGCCCGGGTGTGCCACGAGTACGACGTGCCCCTCATCGTGGACGAGGCATGGGGCGCCCATCTGCCCTTCCATCCCGCCCTCCCCCCCTGGGGAATGGACGCCGAGGCCGACCTGGTGGTGACCAGCGTCCACAAGATGGGCGGCGCGATCGAGCAGAGCTCCGTCTTCCACCTCCAGTACGACCGGGTGTCGCCCGAGGTGCTGGCGCAGCGCGAGGACCTGCTGGGCACGACGAGCGCCTCGTCGCTGGTGTACGCCACGCTCGACGGCTGGCGGCGGCAGATGGTCGAGCAGGGCCACGACCTGCTGGACGCCGCCCTGCGCCGTGCGGAGCGGATCCGGGCGGCGGCCGCGGACATGCCGGGTCTGCGGCCCATGGGCCGGGAAGTCGTCGACGCGGGGCTCGCCGCCTCCTTCGACCCGCTCAAGATCGTGATCGACGTGCGGGAACTGGGCGTCAGCGGCATGCAGGCGACCGAGTGGGTGCGGGACCACTGCCATGTGGACCTCGGCGGCTCCGACACCTGCCGCATCAGCGCATCGGTGACCCACGCCGACGACGTCCACACGGAGGAGGTCCTGCTGGGTGCCCTGCGCGCCCTCGTCGAGGGGGCCGGGTCCATCGAGCGCCGGCCGTCCGTCCGCCTGCCCGAACCCCCGGTACTGGAGCTGGAGCAGGCCATGTCGCCGCGCGCCGCGTTCTTCGCCGAGGTGGAGCACGTGCCGGCCGAACGGGCCGCGGGGCGTGTCTGCGCGGAGACGATCAGCCCCTATCCGCCGGGCGTGCCGGTGATCGCCCCCGGCGAGGTCATCACCGACGAGGTCCTCGACTACCTGCGCAGCGGCGCCGAGCACGGCGTCCTGATCCCGGACGCCGCCGACTCGTCGCTGCGGACGCTGCGCGTGGTCCGCACGGTGTCCTGACTGTCCGAATTGTTGAAGAAGTTATCTTCTGTGAATTTTGAGAAGATAGGCATGCTTTGTGGCGTGTCGGACACCTGTGGTGCGAAGGCCATTGGCTACCAGAGGAGATGGTGAGATGCCTTCCAACGACAGGATGCTCGCGGAAGTCACCGAGGACATCGACATCGAAGCGGCACTCGACCCCGCCGAGCCCGACGGAGTCTTCCGGGACAGCCGCGAGTGCGCCGGTCTCGCCCTGCAGCACGGCGGCGGGAATCTGCTGCTCTCGCCCCCGACCCCGCGCCCGAAGAAGGGCTGACGGACCGACGGGAGCAGTGAGATGGAGCAGTCGAGCACATCGGCCCTTCTCCAGGGCACGGTGCTGGACCTCGCTTCGGACGTGGTCTCCGCTCTTCGGAGCGGAGACCACGCGCGAGCGGGCGGCACCCCGACGACGGACGGCGCGGGCATCGCACGTGCCGCGATACGCATCCTGGGCGCCGACACACTGCTGCCCACCGAACTCAAGGGCGTTCCGCCCGACCCCGGCCTGCTCGCCGTGTTCGAGGACGCCGTGGCGGCCCACCCGCCGCGGTCCGACGCGGCCCCCACCGTCGTGTGGAGCCACTGGGCGATGGCCCGCGCCCTGCGACGCCTCGAAGGACCTGTGGCCGGACCCGACGGGGGCGCCGAGCCCGACGCCGGCTGGCTCGACGACGCCGGCTGGCAGCAGCTGACCCATCAGCTCGCCGTGCTCGCCCCGCTCGCCCTCCCCGGCGAGGACAGCGCGGTGGCCCGCGCGGCCCGGCGCCGCCCGGTGGACGTCGCCCGGGGCTTCGTACGGGCGGTGCGCCGCCGGGACTGGCAGCAGGCGGCCGGAGCCGGACGCTGGCTCACCCTCCTGGACGGCGTGCCGGACACCCTCGGTCTCGAGGCGGGCCTCGACTTCGTCCGGCTCATGGGCGGCGGCGACCCGCGCGTGGCCCTCCAGCTGGAGGCGGCGCGGCTGATGCCGGCCGGAGTCCTGCTGTGACCGCGGCACCCGCGACGCACACGGCCGGTGCCACGAACACGGCGCACGACGGCGGCGCGTGGGACGAGCGGGACACACGGCACGTGCGCCGGGTCGAGGAGACCGCGCTCGCCTGGGTGCACGCCCACCGCGACCGCTTCGCGCTCGGCGAGGACGCCCTGGCCGCCGACGGCCAGGTGAACCGCACCTGGAAACCGCTCGGCGAACTCGCCCGGGTCTGCGCGTCCGTGTCGCTGTGCACCCCGCCGTCGGACCCGCTGCACGCACGCGTCTCCGGCCTGCTGGATTTCGCCTGGCAACAGACCCGCGGCGGCGAGCTGTTCCTGCTGATGCAGTCACTGGAGCCCTTCGCCACCTATCCGCTGGAGGTCTACGCGGCCTTCGCCTCGGCCGGCCACCGGCACCCCGGCTACGAGGCGTCCGCCGCGCTCGTCGCCCGGACCCGCGGCTGGCGGCTCACCGAGCAGTACCCCACCCGGCGGCTCGGCGTCATCGAGGCCGAGCGGCACAGCGGCATCCCCCCGCACGGCCGGGTGCCGCAGACGCTCGACCGCACCTGGCTGGGCGGCCTGCCCGAGCCCTGGACCTTCGAGCGCGCGGCCGGCTACGCCCTCACGCACGTCGTCTTCCACCTCACCGACTGGGGACGCACCGCCCGGGGCGTGCCGCCGGAACTGGTGACGTATCTGGACCACTGGCTGCCGCCGTGGCTCGACACCTGCCTCGATGCCCGGATGTGGGACCTGAGCTGCGAGCTGCTGGCGGTGGCGGCCAGTGTGCCGTGCCCGCCCGCACCGGCGGTGCTGCGGGACGCCTGGCACCGTGTGGCGTCGGCCCAGCACCCCTCGGGCGCGATCCCGGAGGAGGGTGCCCTGCAGGACGCCGCCCGCCCCGGCCCCGAGGACCCCTACGACTTCACCGACTGCTACCACTCCACCCTGATGGCGGTGTTCGCGGCGGCCCTGACGAGGGCACGGACGAACGGCACCGGACAAGGGCACAGCGGACGAGGAGCGCCGGCATGACGGACACCCGGCTGATCCACAACGTCGGAGCCGGCGCCCTGGAGTGGCTCTGGGCCCACCGCGACGGATTCCGGCTGGAGCCGGACGCCGACCCCGAGGTGGGCTTCCTGGAACGCTTCAAACCGGTCGGCGAACTCGCCCTGATCTGCGCGGTGCTGTTCCGCGAGGGTGTGGCCGGCACGCGGCAGGCGCAACTGGCCCGCCAACTGCTCGACCACGCCTGGCGGGAGACCCTGGACGGCGGTCGCATGCTGGCGCGCGGGCAGCGCGTCGAGCCGTTCTCGCCCATACCGTTCGAGGTGTACCTGCCGTTCAGGGAGCTGGGCTACAGCCAGCCCGAGGTGGAAGCCGCCACCGTGCTGAATCACCGCCTCGACAGCTGGGCGAGGTTCCCCGTGACGCCCACCCGCCGGCTGGGTCTGTCCGCCTTCCAGCGCCGCTTCGGCCTGACGGCCCGGCCGCCCGAGGCCGGCCTCGTCGGCACCACCTGGCTGGCCGCCACCCCCGAACCCTGGACGGTCGAGGGCCACACCGCCTACGACATCACCCACACCGTCTTCCACCTCACCGACTGGGGCGAGAACCCCGGCGGCCTGCCACCCGGCGTCGCCGAGTACCTCACCACCTGGCTGCCCGTCTGGCTCGACGACTGGCTGGACCTGAGGCGCTGGGACCTGCTCGGCGAACTCCTCGTCGTCGACGCCTGCCTGCCCCGCCCGACCCTCGACCGGGCGGCCTGGGAGGGCTTCGCCGCGGCGCAGCAGCCCGACGGCGCCATGCCCGCGATCCGCACGATGCCCGAGGGCGACCCCGAAGAGGTGTTCGACATCGTCTACCACCCGACGCTCGTCGCCGCCTTCGCGTCCCTGCTGGCCACCTCCCGCGCCCTCACCGAGCTGGCGCACGCCTCATGACGGCCCCCCACCCCTGGCCGGGCGACCCCGCCGCCGACGAGGACCTCGTGCCGGAGCCCGTCGCCCCCGCCGACGACGCCCTGCGCGAGCGGCTGGCCGCCGCCGTCGACGCCTGCGACGCACCCGACGTCGTCTTCGCCGTGTCCCACCACGGCCGGCGCACCCTCCACGGCGGCGGCACCGGTACGCCCCCCGACACCCCCCGCGAGGACCTGCGGTACGAGATCGGCTCCGCCTCCAAAACCTTCACCGGACTGCTGCTGGCCCGGCTCATCCGGTGCGGGGCCCTGACCGGCGGCGAGCCGGCCGCGGCCTGCCTGGACCCCGGCCGGCCCGCCGGACCCGACCCCGTGACCCTGGCCCACCTCGTCACCCACACCGCGGGACTGCCCGCGCTGCCGCGCGACTTCCTCCCGCGCACCCTGCCCGCCCGGCGCACCAACCCCTACGCCCGCTACCCGGCCGCCCGTATCGTCGACGCCTTCCTGCGCCACCGCCCGAGGCACCGGCCCGGCACGCGCTGGCACTACTCCAACTTCGGCGTCTCCGTCCTCGGCCACGCCGTCGCGGCCGCCACCGGCACGGCCTGGCCGGACCTGCTCACCGAGCACGTCCTGCGCCCCTTCGGCCTGAGCGGTACGGCGCTGTCGGCCGAGGACCCCAAGACCGACGCCGCCGGGCACGGCAAGGACGGCCGCACCCCGGTACCGCCGTTCGACGCGGGCGGCTTCCAGGCCGCCGGGGCCGTCCGCTCCACCCCGCACGACCTGCTCGCCTTCCTCGAGGCCCACCTCGCCCCGGCCGGCTCCCCGGCGGCCGGCGCCCTGGGCGCGGTGCGGGTGCCGGTGCTCCGGCGGGGCCCCGGGCACCGTCACGTGCACACCGTGGCCTGGTTCCGGCACCCCACCGACGGCGGGCCGATGTACTTCCACGGCGGGGCCACCCTCGGCCAGCAGGCGTTCCTCGGCTTCCGGCCCGACACCGGCACGGCCCTGGCCGCGGTCTGCACCCGCCGCTTCCGCGCCCGCGACCCGTTCGTCGCCACCGCCTACGCGTTCCTCGCCGAGGGATGACGGACACGCCTCCGGCGCGGGGCGGTCACCCCGCGCCGAAGGCGCGTCCCCCGAGCCCGTGGCGGGCCGTCACACGGGCTGCCACAGGGCCGGCGTGCCCTCCGGCGACCAGGCGCCCTGCGCCTGGTGGTTCTGCAGGCACCGGTACCGCACACCCGCGTAGGTCACCGTGGCCCCGACCTGGTAGACCCGGCCGGCGGCCCACGCGTCCGCGGCCGCGTCGTCCTGCGGCGCGGGCGTCTGGGACTGGGCGGCCGTGGTCCTCAGGGTGAGACCGAAGTCGCTGAGCAGCGGATTGACCGGCTGGTAGAAGGTGGTGCCGCCGTTGGTGCAGTCGCCGGAACCGCCCGACGTGGTGCCCTGCGCCTGGGCGCCCGCGACGAAGGGGCCGCCGGAGTCGCCCGGCTCGGCGCACACCGAGGTCTCGGTCAGACCGTCGACGGTGCCCTCGGCGTAGCTGACGCTCGTGTCGTGCCGGCGGACGGTGCCGCAGTGCCAGCCGGTGGTGGACCCGGAGCGGCACACCGACGCCCCGACCAGTGCCTCCACCGAGCCGGCGACCTGCACCTTCTGCCCGTCCTGCGCCTTGACGTCGGGCGTGGCCGTCCAGTCGGAGTTGACGGCCACCCAGGCCATGTCCTTGCCGGGGAAGGTGGAGTTCTGGAACGTGCCCTGGTCGCTCTGGTCGTACCCGGTGGTCCTCGCGCCGGGCCTGCCGCAGTGGCCGGCCGTGGCGAAGCCCTGCTGCTGTCCCTTGGTGACGGAGAAGCCGATGGAGCAGCGGGCCCGGGCGTCGATGTAGTAGGCGTCGCCCCCGACGAGGTCCTTCAGCAGCCGGGGCCGGTTCGGGGACACCTCGACGCCCACGTTCTCGGCCTCGACGCCGGCGCTCCTGACGAAGGCCGTCGCGGCCGCCTCGCTGCGCGCCTGGACCATGACCCGGTTGGTGCGCACGTCGACGTACCAGACCGGCGTCTCGGCGGTCCGCGTCCGCACGGCGGCGGCGTCCAGCTTCTCCTTGACCGCCGTGAGCCGGGCCAGGGGCTTCTCGACGACCGCCGCCGTGGCGCCCTCGGCCCGGATCGCGCCGGTGTCGGCGGCGTCGGTGGTGGCGACGGTCAGTTCGGCCGAGGTCGCGCCGCTCACCCAGGCGCCGGCGAAGCGGTCGCCCAGCGTGTTGCGCAGCCGGCCCGCACGGGTGCCGGCCTCCGCCTCGTTGACCAGCCGGGCCGTCGCCTGATCCGGCGTCAGCCGCAGGTCGCGCTCCATCGCGTGCAGCACCTGCGTCGACGGTGTGTCGGCGCCGAGTGTCCGGGCGGCGGTGGGCGACGGCCCCGGTGCGGGTGGCGGCGCGGCCGACGCGGCCTGGGGGAGCGCGGTCAGGGCGAGCGCGCCGAGTGCGGTCAGGGCGGCGCGGCGGGTGCGCGCGGCATGTCTGCCGACCATGCGATGTGCCTCCTTCGAGTGCTGTGCGAGACAGCGGAGAACAGTGGGTGACGGTGGGTCACGCTGCGACTGGGGCGGATCACAGGCCTTGCCCGAAATCCCCGCGGCGACGCCGGACGCGGGCGTCTTTCGCGCGATGGGGGACGCGGTGGGGTGCAAGTGCAGTACACGCGCGTGCGCACCGCGTCCGGGTCAGGCCGGCTTCAGCCCCGGGGACCCCGCCTCGGTGACGAAGGACGCGGCCGTGGTGACGGCGGCGCCGGGCGTGGTGACGGCGGAGACCGTCCGGAAGTCCATGCGGGCCGCCTGGCGGTCGAGCCGGATCCGGACGTAGCCGCGCCTGCCGTCGTAGAACCTCAGGTGCGGGTTGGCCCGCATGTACGTGTCCCAGTTGGCGGGCCGCTCCACGCCGTCCCGGCCGCTGGAGACGGAGGTGCAGGTGACCTCCGTGCCGAGGGTCGCGGACGCGGGGTCGTCGAAGTCGTCCTTGACGTCGAAGGCGTAGGCCACGTGCACGTCGCCGGTGAGGATCAGCCAGTTGTCCACCCCGGCCGACTTCGCCCCGGCGACGACCCGGCCGCGGGAGGCCCGGTAGCCGTCCCAGGCGTCCATGGAGAGCGCGGCGTCGGCGGTCACGTCGAACTTGCGCTGGGAGAAGCAGACCTGCTGCGGCATGACGTTCCACAGCGCCGTCGAGTCACGCCAGCCGTCGATCAGCCACTTCTCCTGCGCGGCACCGGTGAGGGTGCGCGCCGGGTCGTCCGACTCGGCGCCGGGGGCGTGCGGACGGTCGTCGTAGGCCTGGTCGGAGCGGTACTGACGGGTGTCCAGGAGGTCGAACTGGGCCAGCGTGCCCCAGTGCAGCCGGCGGTACAGCTGCGCGTCGGGGCCCTGGGGCAGCTGTGCGGCGCGCAACGGCTGGTTCTCCCAGTACGCGCGGTAGGCGGCGGCGCGGCGCAGCAGGAACTCGGCCGGCGGCACGGCGTTCTCCGGGACGCTCCCGGCGTAGTTGTTCTCCGTCTCGTGGTCGTCCCAGGTGACGACGAAGGGGTGGGCGGCGTGCGCGGCCCGGAGGTCCTGGTCGCTCTTGTAGAGCGAGTAGCGCAGCCGGTAGTCGGCGAGGGTCATGGTCTCGCGGTTGAACACGTCGGGCAGCGTGAGGTCCGTGTAGCGGCGCTCGCCCCCCGCCGGGTTCACCGCGTACTCGTAGAGGTAGTCGCCGAGGTGGAGGACCATGTCGACGTCGTCCTCGGCGAGGTGCCGGTGCACCGTGTAGTAGCCGTCCTGGTAGGCCTGGCAGGCGACGGCGGCCAGTCTCAGGCCGGACGTGGCGCTGCCCGGCGCGGGGGCGGTGCGGGTGCGGCCGGTCGGGCTGATCCAGGACCCGGTCCGGAAGCGGTAGTAGTACTCGGTGCCCGGCGTCAGACCCGTGACGTCGACGTGCACGCTGTGGGTGTACTCGGCGTGGGCGTCGGCGGTGCCGCGGAACAGGACGCCCGCGAAGCGGTCGTCGAGGGCCACCTCCCACTCGACCGCGACCCGTTCCGTGCCCATGCCGCCGTCCTCCAGGAACGGCTCGGGCGCCAGCCGCGTCCAGAGCAGCACCGAGTCCGGCAGGGGGTCGCCGGAGGCGACGCCGAGGGTGAAGGGGTCCTTGGTGATGCGGGCGGTGCGCTCACGGGCGGCGACCGCGCCCCGGGCCGGCAGATCGACGGAGAAGGCGAGCGCGGCGGCGGCCGCGGTGACGGTGAGGAAGCGCCGGCGGCCGAGGTGCCGGGCGGCGGCGCCCCATACGGCGTCGTGCGGGGAGGAGGCCGGCTCGGCCGGTGCGCTGTGACGGCCCGTGGGCGCCATCTGGTGTCCTCTCGTACGGGGCGGGCGGTCCGTGGGCGGGCGTGCGGGAAGCCGGGTGGGCCCCGGGCGGCCGCCCCGCGCACGCCGACCCGCGGTACGCGGACCCCGCATGCTATGCAGACGAAATGGACGAAACGGGCAGGGCGTGCGGAGTGATCACACAGGAGGCGGTACGCGCGTGTGCCCGGCGTCGGCCCGGGGCACTCGCGGCGGCGAAGCAGCACGTACGAGGCGGAGGAAGGCGGCGGGCCGGGACGATGGCCAGGACACGGCGCTACGAGGTGGCGGCCTCCGGTCGCTGGTGGGACGCGGAGGACAACCGCTGGCTGCCGGCCGGCGAGGTGCACGCCTGGGAGCAGGGCATGAACCAGACCGTGTGCGGGCTGTCCCTCCACCGGTCGCAGCTGTCCCGTTTCCCGTCCGTGGGCTGGGGCGACGTGCTGCCCGAGTCCGGGGGCGCGGCCGACGCGGTGCGCCGGGTCTGCCCCCGCTGCGCCGCCGCGGCCGGGCGCCGCGGTACGGACGCCCGGCCCGCGTGGCGGCGTACCAACCCACGGCCGTAGGACCTGACGGCTCGCCCGCTCCGTGCCGTACCGCCCGGTGGCCGGGCTCCCCCGAATGGCGGCCCCGACTTGACAGGCGGACGATGGAGGGGTGGTGCAGGGAAGGAGGAGCGTCATGTTCGAGGCCAAGACGCTCGACAAGCCGGACGAGCGGCGTGATTTCCCCCGGGGACACCTCGAGGCCGTCCACATGGAAGGGCTCGACTTCGCCGTGGCCACCTTCGAACCGGGCTGGCGCTGGTCGGAGTCGGTGGGACCCATCGCGGGCACCGACAGCTGCATGATCCACCACAACTGCTACGTGGTGCAGGGCCGCATGTGCGTCCGCATGGACGACGACGGCACCGAGAGCGAGGTGGGCCCCGGCGATGTCTTCGTCTGCACGCCCGGGCACGAGGCCTGGGTGGTGGGCGACGAGCAGTGCGTGGTGTACGACTTCGCCGGAGCCATGGCGAAGGAGTACGCCAAGGCCGACTAGTCAGACCGGCAGCAGTCGCGTCACCAGTGCGCCGAGCTGGCGGGCGTTGCGGCACTCGTGCATCTCCACCAGCCCGGCGTACTCCGGCGCCGCGGAGTCGCCGGTGCCCCACCGTGAGCGCTGCTCGGGGTTGAGCCAGTACACCCGGCGGGCCCGCGCGGCGATGTCCCGGACCGCGGCGAGGTTCGGGTCGCCCATGTTCGTCCGGGCGTCCCCCAGCACGAACACGGTCGTACGCGGGCCCACCGCGGCACCGTAGCGCTCCGCGAACTCGCCGAGGGCGACCCCGTAGTCGCTGCTGCCGTGCCAGCCGGTGAGCGTCGCCCGCTCCGCGATGCGGACGCCGAGCCCCTCCGGGTCGGCGGCGCCGTGCACGAGCAGTCCGGTCACCTCGTCGACACGATTGACGAACGCGAAGACACGCACGCGGCCGAACTGGTCGTGCAGCGCCTGCACCAGCAGCATCGTGAAGTCCGAGAAGCCCGCCACCGAGCCCGACACGTCGCACAGCAGCACCAGTTCGGGCCGCACCGGACGGCGCCTGCGCAGCACCGGCCGCATCGGGACCCCACCCGTCGACAGCGAACCGCGCAGGGTGCGCCGCAGATCGATGCTGCCCCGGGAGGCCCGCCGCCGGCGGGCCGCGAGCCGGGTGGCCAGCTTCCGTGCGAGCGGCTGCACGGTCCGGCGCAGCTCGGCCAGCCGGTCCCGGCTCAGGAGCAGGAAGTCGACGCGGTCGGGTGTCGTGGCCACCGCCCGCCGGGCGATCTCGTCCCGGCCCCGGCGCTCCGCGACCCGGCGCCGCGCCTCGGACGCCACCATGCCCCGGAAGTCCTCGATACGGCGCCGGATCTCGTCCTCCAGCAGCCTGCCGGCGAAGCCCGTGCCGCCACCGCGTGCCCGGACGTCGTCGCGGACCCGGGCGAGCAGGGTCTGCGGTCGCAGCCGGTCGAGCGTCTGATGCGACGACCAGCCGTCCGAGCCGGCCGGGCCGTAGCCGCCGAAGCCCTCGACCGCCTCCGCGGCGAGCCGCTCCAGCAGCGTCCGGTCGTCGGCCGCGAGCGCGGCGGCGATCCGGTCCCGCAGCTCGTCCCGTCCGACCGGTCCGGACCCGGGGCCGCCGGACCGGCGCGGGAAGTACAGGTCGAAGACCGGGTCGAACACCTGGCGCTGGCCGGGCGTGTGCAGCAGGGTGGCCGCCAGGCCCTCGCGCAGCAGTTCACGGTCCGCGAGACCGAGCGCCTCGACCGCCCGCGCAGCGTCCACGCTCTCGCCGGTGCCGATCCGGACGCCGTGCGCGCGCAGCGCGGTGACCAGGGAGGTCAGCCGCTCGGTGACGCCCGCGCCGGTGGTCACAGCGTGTCCAGGTCGAGCTTGGCGGCCGCCTTCTGCACGTCGTCGTGGTGCTTGAGGACGACCCCCAGGGTGTCCCGTACGATCCCCTCGTCGAGCGTGCCGGCACCGAGCGCCAGCAGGGTGCGGGCCCAGTCGATCGTCTCGGCGACCGAGGGGAGCTTCCGCAGGTCCATGGCGCGCAGGGCGCCCACCACCCGCACCAGGGACGCCGCCAGTGCCTCGTCGAGCCCCGGCACCTTCAGCCGGACGATGCGCCGCTCCAGCTCCTCCTCGGGGAAGCCGATGTGGAGGAACAGGCAGCGCCGGCGCAGCGCCTCGGACAGTTCCCGGCTGGCGTTCGAGGTGAGGACGACGAAGGGCCTGCGGGTCGCGGTGATCGTGCCCAGCTCCGGGACGGTGACCTGGAAGTCGCTGAGGACCTCCAGGAGCAGGCCCTCCACCTCGACGTCCGCCTTGTCGGTCTCGTCGATCAGCAGCACCTTGGGCTCGTCGCCGCGGATCGCGGTCAGCAGCGGGCGGGTGAGCAGGAACTCCTCGCCGAAGATGTCGGTGCGGGTCTCGTCCCAGGTCTCGTCGCGGCCCGCGCTGATGCGCAGCAGCTGCTTGGCGTGGTTCCACTCGTACAGCGCCCGGGACTCGTCCACGCCCTCGTAGCACTGCAGCCGCACCAGCCGGGCGTCGGTGACCGCGGCGACGGCCTTGGCCAGCTCGGTCTTGCCGACCCCGGCCGGACCCTCCACGAGCAGCGGCTTGCCGAGGCGGTCGGCGAGGAACACGGTGGTGGCGACCGCGGGCGAGGCCAGGTAACCGGTCGCGGCGAGGCGGGCGGAGACATCGTCGACGGAAGTGAACACCGGGGGCCTCCAGCGGGGAACGGTTTCTGCGGCCTCCTATCTAAGCGCTTGTTCAGCGCCGCTGTCACGCACGGGGACGGTGCGAGGGAATGCCCGATGACGGACACCCCCCCCGCACCGCCCGGGGTTCACGCGGCCGGCGCGACCGCCCCTACCGCCGGGACCCGCAGCACCCGTCGGGCCGTCACCAGGCTCGTGCCCAGCGTCACCGCCGTGCTCACCGCCGCCATCGCGAGCCAGGTGCCGAGGAACGGGTCCGGCAGCACCGTGTCGGTGCGCACCACCGTGAACGGCACGATCCCCGCCAGCGCGGCCGCCGTGCCGAACAGCACCCCCGTGACCGTCAGGATCACGGCCTCGGTGCCGACCGTGCCCAGCACCTGCCCGGGCGTCGCCCCCGCCAGCCGCTGCTGCCCGAACTCGCGCGAGCGGAAGGCCGTCGCCGCGTACAGGGAGTTGACCAGCATGACGCAGACGAAGACCGCGATGATGCCGACGACCGTGAGGTTGAGCGTCTCCAGGTTCTTGGCGTCGACCGACTTGACCAGTCCGGAGGCCCGCACGGCGTCGCTCTCCACGGACTGCAGGGTGAGGGTCGCCGTGGACACGGCGGTGAACAGGATCAGCGGCACCAGGATCCCGGCGAGGTGAGCGGCCCGTACGCGCAGGTTGCGCACCGCCAGCCAGCCGCTGGCGCCGGCGAGCGGCAGCCGGTCGAGCACGCCCGTCAGCAGGGCGGGCGACAGCAGCGCGAACCCGACGGACAGCAGGATCGCCCCGTAGGCCGGTGCCGCCATCAGTGCCTCGTCGGTCGCCGAGAACAGGAAGGTGGAGGCCGCGCCCGCCGCCCCGGTGACCAGCGCGGCGCAGGCCAGGAACCGCCGTGCGCCCGGCCGTTCCCGGCCGCCCCGGGTGACCCGGCGCACCGCCAGGAACGCGGCGCCGGCCGACGCGAGGAGGGTGATGGCGACACCGCTGCCGAGCGCGACCGGGCCGAAGGCCGCGTCGACCGAGTCCGCCACCTGCCCGCTGTCCTGGAACATGCCCAGCAGCGCCCGGCCGCCCAGCACGGCCGGCCCGACCGCCAGGGCCGTGCCCGCCAGGGCCACGGCCACCGCCTCGCCCACGACCATCCGCCCGATCTGCGCCGGAGTCGCTCCCGAGCACCGCAGCAGCTCCAACTCGGCGATGCGCCGGCGCACGTTGACGGTCAGTGTGGAGGCCACCGCGAAGAACACCAGCAGCGTCCCGTACCCGCCGACGACGCCCGCCGTCAGACCGAGCGTGTCCGCGCTCACCGGGTCGACGCCGGCCCCCGCCGCCGTGTCGTGCATCGAGTTGAACGTCATGACGACCGCCGCGCCCAGGAAGGTGGACAACAGCGTCGCGATGAACTGTCCGGGGCGTCGCCGGACCGACCGCAGGGACAGTGCGAACATCGCTCACACCCCCGCCGGCACGTCGTCGCCCAGGTGCGCGAGCCGCTCAGCGACCGCGTCCGGGGTCGGGGCGTCCATCCGGCCGGCCGGACGCCCGTCGGCGAGGAAGACGACGGAGTCCGCGTAGGAGGCGGCGACCGGGTCGTGCGTCACCATCACCACGGTCCGCCCGTGCACCCGCACCGCTTCCCGCAACAGCAGCAGCACCTGTCGGGCGCTGCGCGTGTCCAGTGCGCCCGTCGGCTCGTCCGCGAAGATCACCCGGGGCTCGGTCACCAGCGCGCGGGCGATCGCCACCCGCTGCCGCTGACCGCCGGAGAGCTGGTCGGGGCGGTGCCCCAGCCGGTCGCCGAGTCCGACCGCGACCAGGATCTCCCGGGCCCGCCCGCGGTCGACCCGCCGCCCGGCGAGCTTCAGCGGCAGCACCGTGTTCTGCGCGACGGTCAGCGTCTCCAGCAGGTTGTACTGCTGGAACACGAACCCGACCCGCCCCCGCCGGAACTTCGTCAGCTCCGTCTCGCTGCCGCCCGTCAGCTCCTCGCCGTCCACGCTCACGATCCCGCTGTCGGGCCGGTCCAGGCCCGCCGCGCACTGGAGCAGCGTGGACTTGCCCGAGCCCGACGGTCCCATCACCGCGGTGAACGTGCCCCGCCCCAGGCTCAGCGTCACCCCGTCCAGCGCGGTCACGGTGTTCCCGGCGGTGCCGTAGGTCTTGGTGACCTTGACCAGCCGCAGCGCCTCGGGGGACGGTCCGGGGTCGTGCCGGCCTCGTGCTCGGTTGCGGAACATCGTGATCACCCTCCGTGCGGCACGCCCGGTGCGCTGCCTCGCCCACGACGCTACGGAGCGCACGGCCCGGCCACACGGGGCGCAGAGCCCGTATCGGGGGGTGTACCCAGCGACACCCCCGGTCCGCGACGATCCGCCGCACGGCCCGCGACGCACCGCGCCGTCAGCCGGTCGCCAGCACCACCTCCAGGGTGCGCGGGCCGTGCACCCCCTCGACCCGGTCGAGCTCGATGTCGCTGGTCGCCGAGGGGCCGGAGATCCACGTCGACGGGCGGGCCGGGTCCAGGCGTCCGAGGGCCTGGGGGACGGAGGCGACCACCTGGCCGGGGACCCGGACGACGCAGATGTGGTGGTCCGGGACGAGCGTGATCCGGCGGCGGCCCTGGTCGGGGGAGCCGTCCAGGACGATCGTGCCGGTCTCGGCGATCGCGACCGCGCACCCCGTGATCACACTGTCGACGCGGTCCAGTTCCCCCGGCGTGCTCTCCGGCCGGTCCCGGACCCGCTCCGGACCGCCGTCCGCGAGCCAGTCCGGGTCCAGGCCCGGTGGCACGAGCACCGTCCTCGTCCCGCGGGCGGCGAGCAGCCCGGTGACCGTCGCCGCCACCTCACCGGCCGTGCAGCGGTGCACGATGGCCCGGTACTCCGCCAGGTTCGCGGCGAGCAGCTCCACCGTCTCCGCGACGGTCCGGTGCCCGTGTTCGCGCAGGTAGTCCCGGGCGACCGCGTCCTCGTAGGGGGTGTCGTCGTGCGGCACGTCCGCGAGGGCGCGCCGCACGCGCCCCAGGATGCGTTCCCGGCTGCTCACTTCGCTCCGTCCTTCCCGCCGCGTGTGCGCTGCCACCAGTCCCGGAACGGCTCGGCGGGCACCGCCGGCAGATCCCGGGTGCCGCTCCACGCCCGGCCCGGCCCCGGAAGCGTGCGCGGATGCAGGCGGCGGGTGCGCGACGCCAGCCGCTGCCCGGCCCGCAGCGCGCCCGGGTGCGTGAACACCCACTGCGCCGCGCGCATCGCCGCCCGCTCGGCGGCATGTCCCTTCGCCGGCTTCAGCACGACCCGGTTGCCCTCCCGGACGGCCGGCCCGCCCTGCACGACCCGTTCCCGCAGGTGCACCAGGACCTCGGGGATGTCGATGGCGACCGGGCACACCTCGTAGCAGGCACCGCACAGCGAGGACGCGTACGGCAGGGAGGCGTCGATCTCGCTGCCCGTGCCCCGCAGTTGGGGGCTCAGGATGGCGCCGATCGGGCCCGGGTACACCGAGCCGTAGGCGTGGCCGCCCGCCCGCTCGTAGACCGGGCAGACGTTCAGGCAGGCCGAGCAGCGGATGCAGCGCAGTGCCTGGCGGCCGACCTCGTCGGCGAGGGTGTCGGTGCGGCCGTTGTCGAGCAGGACCAGGTGGAAGTTCCGCGGGCCGTCGCCGTCGGTCGTCCCCGTCCACATCGACGTGTACGGGTTCATGCGCTCGGCGGTGGAGGAGCGGGGCAGGGTCTGCAGGAAGACCTCCAGGTCCCGCCAGGTCGGCACGACCTTCTCGATGCCGACCACGGAGATCAGTGTCTCGGGCAGGGTCAGGCACATGCGGCCGTTGCCCTCGGACTCCACGACGACCAGCGTGCCGGTCTCGGCGACCACGAAGTTGGCGCCGGAGATGCCGACCTTGGCGCGCAGGAACTTCTCCCGCAGATGCAGCCGGGCCGCCTCGGCGAGCTCGGCCGGAGTGTCCGTCAGGCCCTCGGGCGCCGGGCGGCCCCACCCGCCCATCTCTGAACGGAAGATGTCGCGGATCTCGCCGCGGTTGCGGTGGATCGCCGGCACCAGGATGTGCGAGGGCCGATCCCTGCCCAACTGCACGATGAGCTCGGCGAGATCGGTCTCGTAGGCCCGGATGCCCCGTGCCTCGAGCGCCTCGTTGAGGCCGATCTCCTGCGTCGCCATCGACTTGACCTTGACGACCTCGGACTCGCCGGTCTCCGCCACCAGCCGGGCCACGATCTCGTTGGCCTCGGCCGCGTCGGCGGCCCAGTGGACGGTGCCGCCCGCCGCCGTGACCGCCTCCTCGACCCGCACCAGGTAGCGGTCGAGGTGGCGCAGCGTGTGGTCCTTGATCCGCTTGCCGGCCTCGCGCAGCAGCGCCCAGTCGTCCAGCTCCGCCACCGCCCGCGCCCGCTTGTCGCGGATGGTGTGCGTCGCGTGCCGCAGATTCCCGCGCAGCGTCGTGTCGCGCACGGCCGCACGCGCCGCCTCGGGAAAGGCCGGCATCCCCACGAACGTCCCGCTCATGCGGCCGCCTCCTCCGTGCTCGCCAGGATCTCCGCGATGTGCACCGGCCGCATGCCCGTCCGCAGCCGCGCCATGGTCCCGCCGATGTGCATGAGACAGGAGTTGTCGGCCGCGCACAGCACCTCGGCGCCCGTCGCCTCGGCGTTGCGCACCTTGTCCGTGCCCATCGCGACGGACACGTCGGCGTTCTTCACCGCGAAGGTGCCGCCGAAGCCGCAGCACTCCTCGGCGCCCGGCAGCTCCACCAGCTCCAGCCCCCGCACCGCCCGCAACAGCCTGAGCGGCCGGTCCCCGAGGCCGAGGGCGCGCAGCCCGTGGCAGGTCGGGTGGTACGTCACCGTGTGCGGGTAGTAGGCCCCCACGTCCGTCACCCCCAGCACGTCCACGAGGAACTCGGTCAGCTCGTACGTCTTCGGCACCACCGGTGCCAGGGTGGCGGCCAGGGCGTCCCCGCGGCCCTCGGCCCGCGCCCGCTCGCCCAGGCGCGGATACAGCTCCCGCACCATCGCGCCGCACGACCCCGACGGCGTCACGATCGCGTCGTAGTCCGTGAAGACCTCGGCGAAGCGCCGGGCCAGCGGCTCCGTCTCGTGCCGGTAGCCCGTGTTGTAGTGGGCCTGGCCGCAACAGGTCTGGCCCGCCGGGAAGTCGACCTCGACGCCCAGCCGGGTCAGCAGTCTCACCACGGCACGGCCGGTGTCCGGATAGAGCGTGTCGTTGACGCAGGTCAGGAACAGGGCGACACGCATCGCGGCTCCTCGGGCGATCGTTGCGATCATCGGACGAAAGCAGGGTAGTCGTCGCGTCCGCTCCCGCGGCAGGGTGCGGTCGTCCGGTGGCGCGTCGTTCCGCGTCCCGTCACCACCGGCGCCCGGCCGGGCGGAGGCCGCCCCGCGACGGCGCGGGTAATGTGAAGGTTTTCCCGCCCCCTCCCCAGACCGACCCTGGAGGTCCCTGCCCGATGGCCCATTCGGTGGGTATCAAGGACGTCGCCCGCGCCGCCGGAGTATCCGTGGGCACGGTCTCCAACGTCATCAACCGCCCGGACAGCGTCGCGGCCGAGACCCGCGCACGGGTGCTGTCCGCGATCGACCGGCTCGGCTACGTCCGCAGCGAGTCCGCGCGCCAGTTGCGCGCGGGCCGCAGCCGCATCATGGGGCTGCTCGTCCTCGACATGGGCAACCCCTTCTTCGTGGACGTCGCGCGCGGCGCCGAGCGGGCCGCCCGCGAGGCGGGGCTCGGCGTGATGGTCTGCAACAGCGCCCAGAGCCCCGGCGAGGAGGCCGAGTACCTCTCGCTCTTCGCCGAACAGCGGGTGCGGGGCGTGCTCCTGACCCCGGCCGACGCCACCGGCCGCAACATCGAGGGCTTCCGGCGCCACAACATCCCCTTCGTACTGGTCGACCGAGTCGCCGAGGGCACCACCGAGTGCTCGGTCTCCGTCGACGACGTCGCCGGCGGCGCCCTGGCGGTGCGCCACCTCGTCGACGCCGGACACCGCTCCCTCGCCTACGTCAGCGGCCCGCCCGGCCTCAACCAGGTCCGCGACCGCCGCACCGGCGCCCTGAACGCGCTCGCCGAGGCGGGACTCGCCGCCGAGACCCTGCGTGAACTGCCCACCGAACGCCTCGACGTCGCCGCGGGCCGCGACGCCGGCGCCCGCCTGCTCGGCCTGGCCGACCGGCCCACCGCCGTCTTCTGCGCCAACGACCTGCTCGCCCTGGGGGTCCTCCAGGCCATGTACGCCGCGGGGGTCGGCGTCCCCGACGACCTCGCCATCGTCGGCTACGACGACATCGAGTTCGCCGCGGCCGCCGCGGTCCCGCTCACCTCGGTGCGCCAGCCCGCCGTCACCATGGGCGCCATGGCCGCCGAACTGCTCCTGGAGGAGACCGAACGCCACGGCGACGACGAGCGGACCCACGTCCACCGGCGGGTCGTGCTCCAGCCCGAACTGGTGGTGCGCCGCTCGAGCCTGTCCGTCCGCTGACCGGCCGTTCAGCACATTGTCCCGGTCCCGGGGGGCGGCGGCCGCAGGACCATGTGCTGAACTGGGACACGGCCGAAAGATCCGACCGTACGACCCATCCGCCCCGGGAGCCCCGTTGAGCGCCAGTTACCGCCAGCCCGGCGTCGTCCTCACCGACCGCCGATTCACCGTGCCCCTCGACCACGCCGACCCCGCGGGGGAGACGATCGAGCTGTACGCCCGCGAGGTCGTCGCGAGCGACAAGGCGCAGGACGACCTGCCGTGGCTGGTGTACCTCCAGGGCGGCCCCGGCTTCGGGGCGCACCGCTTCGTCGGCCGCCCCTCCTGGCTCGGCCGCGCCCTGGAGGAGTACCGCGTCCTGCTCCTCGACCAGCGCGGCACCGGTGCCTCCACGCCGGCCAACCGCCAGACGCTGCCGCTGCGCGGCGGCCCCGCCGAGCAGGCCGACTACCTCACGCACTTCCGCACCGACTCCATCGTCCGCGACTGCGAGATCGTCCGCGCCCAGGTCACCGGCGGCGCCCCCTGGACCGTGCTGGGCCAGAGCTTCGGCGGCTTCTGCACCGTCGCCTACCTCTCCCTGGCGCCCGAGGGCCTGCACACCGCCCTGATCACGGGCGGCCTGCCGTCCCTCGACGCCCACGTCGACGACGTCTACCGGGCCGCCTACCCCCGCATCGAGCGCAAGGTCGAGGCGCACTACGCGCGCTACCCGCAGGACGTGGAACGCGCCCGCCGCATCGCCGACCACCTGCTCACCCACGACGTCGTCCTGCCGAACGGCTACCGCCTCACCGTCGAGGCCTTCCAGTCGCTCGGTATCGTCCTCGGCGGCAGCGAGGGCAGCCACCGTCTGCACTTCCTGCTGGAGGACGCCTTCGTGCGCACTCCGCGGGGCGTGGAGCTGTCCGACGCCTTCCAGGAGGAGGTCCAGGGCCTGCTGTCGTTCGCCGGCCACCCGTTGTACGCCCTCGTCCACGAGGCGATCTACGGGCAGGACGCGCGCCCGACGAACTGGTCCGCCGAGCGGGTCCGCGCCGAGTTCCCGCGCTTCGACGCCGCCAAGACTCTCGCGGGCGACGAACCGCTGCTGTTCACCGGCGAGACGATCCACCCCTGGACGTTCGACTGCGACCCGGCGCTGCGCCCGCTGCGCGAGACCGCCGACCTGCTCGCCGCCCGCACCGACTGGACGCCCCTCTACGACCCCGCGCGGCTCGCCGCCAACGAGGTGCCGGCCGCCGCGGCCGTCTACCACGACGACATGTACGTCGACACCGCCCACGCGCTCACCACCGCCCGGAACATCCGGGGCCTGCGCACCTGGGTCACCGACGAGTTCGAGCACGACGGCGTGCGGGCCGGCGGCCCCCGCGTCCTGGACCGCCTGCTGGCGCTGGCCCGCGACGAGGCCTGACCGGCGGTCCCGCGCCACGGCCCCGCGGGCGGCGCGCGCGTCCCGCCCGTGCCGTCGCCGTGGGCGAGGCCGTGCCGCGGGCTAGGGTGCGGGCATGACGGAGCCGACGATCACGCAACTGGAGCCCATGCCCGGCGACTGGCGGCGCGCCCTCGCCGTCGTCGCCCACCCGGACGACCTGGAGTACGGCTGCGCGGCGGCGGTCGCCGCCTGGACCGACGAGGGCCGCGAGGTCGCCTACGTCCTCGCGACCCGCGGCGAGGCGGGCATCGACACCCTGCCGCCCGCCGAGTGCGGTCCGCTGCGGGAGCGGGAGCAGCGGGCGAGCGCGGCCGTGGCCGGGGTGAGCGAGGTGGAGTTCCTCGACCACCGGGACGGCGTCGTCGAGTACGGCGTCGCCCTGCGCCGGGACATCGCCGCCGCGATCCGCCGGCACCGGCCCGAGCTGGTCATCACCCTCAACCACCGCGACACCTGGGGCCAAGTGGCCTGGAACACCCCGGACCACGTGGCCGTCGGCCGGGCCACGCTCGACGCGGCGGGCGACGCCGGCAACCGGTGGATCTTCCCGGAGCTGACCGAGCGGGGCCTCGAGCCCTGGGACGGCGTCCGCTGGGTCGCCGTCGCGGGCTCCGCCACGCCCACGCACGCCGTGGACGCGACGGCCGGGCTGGAGCGGGCCGTCCGCTCGCTGCTCGAACACCGCACCTACATCGAGGCGTTGACCGACGAGGAACCGGAGGCGTACGCGCGCGGGTTCCTGACCCGCACCGCGGAGCAGACGGGCCGGCGCTTCGGGAACCGGCCCGCGGTCGCCTTCGAGGTGTTCGCACGGTGACGGACCCGGCCGACGGCTCTTTCGGCCCCGCCGGGGGGCCCGCCACCGCCGGGGACCCGGCCCGCGTTCCGTAAGCTGAACGCCATGCGAGAACGAGAGACCGGCCGGGCCGAGCTGCGCGGGGACTGCGAACGGTGCTTCGGGCTGTGCTGCGTGGCGCTGCCGTTCACGCGCTCGGCCGACTTCGCGGTGGACAAGGACGCCGGCACCCCCTGCGGCAACCTGCGCGAGGACAGCCGGTGCGGGATCCACGCGCGGCTGCGGCCGGAGGGCTTCACCGGCTGCACGGTCTACGACTGCTTCGGCGCCGGGCAGCAGGTCTCCCAGGTCACCTTCGGCGGACAGGACTGGCGCACCGGCCCGCCCGGGCACGCCCGCGGCATGTTCGAGGTGTTCCCGGTGGTCCGCCACCTGCACGAGCTGCTCTGGTACCTGACCGAGGCACTGACCCTGCCCGCCGCCCGGCCCGTCCACGCCGACGTGCGCCGCATGCTGGCCGAGACGGAACGGCTCACCGCCTCGGCCCCCGCGGAACTGGCCGCGCTGGACGTGGCGGCGCACCGGCAGCGGGTCAACGTGCTCCTGCTGCGCACCAGCGAACTGATGCGGGCCGGGACGCGCGGCAAGAAGAAGAACCGCCGCAACGCCGACCTGATGGGCGCCCGTCTGAAGGGTGCCGACCTGAGTGGGGCCGACCTGCGCGGCGCCTACCTCATCGCCGCCGACCTCACCGGCGCCGACCTGCGGGGCGCGGACCTGATCGGCGCCGACCTGCGCGACGCCGACCTGACGGACGCGGATCTCACGGGCGCCTTCTTCCTCACCCAGCCGCAGCTCACCGCGGCCCGGGGCAGCGCCGGCACGAAGCTGCCGGAGTCACTGGCCCGGCCGGCGCACTGGACAGCGGGCCGCTGAACCGTCCGGCTCCGTGCCGGCCCGCTCCGTGCCGCCCTGCTCCGCGCCCGCCTGCCGCGCGGCGGCGTCGGTCCTCTCGCCGCCGGGCTCCGGCAGCGCCCCGCGGCGGTCCAGCCGCAGCCGCAGCCCCTCCGGCATCAGCGTCAGCCGCTCCGTCACCCGCAGCCGGTAGTCCGGCTCGGGCCGCAGCTCGTAGCGGCGCAGCAGCAGCCCGAGCACCAGCGTGGCCTCGTGCAGCGCGAACTGCCGCCCGATGCACGCCCGCGCGCCCGTACCGAACGGCTTGAACGTGTGCGGGGCACGCGCCCGGACGGCCTTCGCCTCGAAGCGGTCGGGGTCGAACCGCTCGGCGTCCGGCCCCCACACGTCGGGATCGCGGTGCAGCATCCCGGTGAGGACGAGCGCCCACGCGCCCCGCCGCATGGGATACGCGCCGTCCAGCACCGTGTCCCGGCGCGCCTCCCGCGAGAAGGCGGGCGCGGTCGGCCACAGCCGCAGCGTCTCGTCCAGCACCCGGCGCACGTACCGCAGCCTGGCCACCTGCTCGTAGCCGGGCGTCTCGACGGCGCCCCAGACCCGGTCCACCTCGGCGCGGGCCCGGGCCGCGACCTCCGGGTGCCGGGCGAGGTAGTGCAGGGCGAAGGAGAGCGCGCCCGAGGTGGTCTCGTGGCCCGCCACCAGGAAGGTGATGACCTGCCGCCGGACGTTCTCCGCCGACAGGCGCTCACCGGTGTCCGGGTGGACCGTCTCCAGCATCCGGTCGAGCAGGTCGCCGTCGCCGCCGTCCGAGGAACGGCGGGCCCGGACCAGGTCGTCGACCGTGCGGTTCAGGTAGGCGATGTCGGCCGCGTTGCGGCGGCTCGCACCGCGCAGCAGCCGGCGCGCGAGCGGCACGGGCACGGTGTTCAGGCGCTGCGCGTAGCCGAGGGTGCCCACCATCGCGGTCACGAACGGGTGGAGCCGGGGGCGTTCGAACGACCCGAAGTCGTGCCCGAACCCGGTGCGCGCGATCGTCTCCAGGGTCAGCTTCGTCATGTCGCCGGGAACGTCCACGGTGTGTCCGGCGGCCTCGGCACGGTCCCACTGGGCCGTCAGCCGTCCGGCCACGTCCAGCATCGTGAGGTGGTAGCCGGCCATGGCCTCCCGGCTGAAACCGGGCGCCAGGACGTCGTGCGCGAGCTGCCAGTTGGGTTCGTGGTTGTACGCCGTGAACAGCCCGTCCCCGGCGACCGGACGCAGGTTGGCCACGCCGAGCCCCACGTGCTTGGCGAAGCGGGACTCGTCCGCCAGGTCGGCGGCGAGCCGGGCGCCCCACACGAACACGAACTCCTTGCCGAAGACCCGCCGCCGGAAGATCGGTCCCAACTGCCGTGCGTAGCGCAGCGAGTCCTGCATCGGCGTGCTCCGGCTCGCCCCGAGCACGTCCCCGACCAGCGGGAGGCGGTGCGGCGGGTGCGGGATGCGGTCCAGTTCGGGCCAGCCCAGCTCGGCGCTGCGCAGTCCCTTGGGCAGCCCGTCCGCGGCCGCTTCCGTCCTCGTCTGAGCCATGACCCGATCTCCCTCGACGCGGCGCCGTGTCCCGAGTGTGTTGTACGTCGATTCAATAGCGGCCCCAGTGTCGTCCCGTTGCTGAACCGACGTCAAGTAAAGTGCGGGCATGGCCGCGAACCAGGGCGGGCGCACGCGCCGCCGGCTCAGCACCGAGGAGCGCCGGGAGCAACTGCTGTCGGTGGGCGCGCGGTTGTTCTCCGAGAGCCCCTACGACGAGGTGTGGATCGAGCGGGTCGCCGAGATCGCCGGAGTTTCGCGGGGCCTGCTGTACCACTACTTCCCGGGCAAGCGGGACTTCTTCGCGGCGGTCGTGGAGCGCGAGAGCGAGCGCATGCTGCGGATGACGGCGGCCGTGCCCGGCGTCCCGGTGCGCGAGCAGCTCGCCGCGGGTCTCGACGCGTATCTGGAGTACGTCCGGGAACACGCGCACGGCTACCGCGCCTTCCACCGCGCCGACGCGACGGGGGACCAGGTCGTGCGCCGGGTCTACCGACGGGCGCTGGCCGCGCAGGAACGGCAGATCCTCGCCGCCCTGGCCGCCGACCCGGAGTTCGGCCCCGCCGTCGAGGAGCGGGCCGACGCGCGGCTCGCGGTGCGCGGCTGGCTGGCGTTCACCACCGCGGTCTGCCTCGAGTGGCTGCGGGACCCGCGGCCGGCCCGGGAGCAGGTGCGCGACCTGTGCGCGCGGGCCCTGCTGGGTGCGATCGCGCCGTAGGCACCCGTCCCGCGCCGGGAGGGCCACACGTGGATCACGTGTGCCGGTTGGCGCGCGCCCCGATCTCCGATAGGTTAGGCAAGGCTTACCTAATGAGATGTCGGAGGTTGGGATGGGTCACCACCACACCTGGACGGCCGCGCCCGCCGCGGCGGAGCAGGCCCGTTCCGTGCTCGCCGCCGCATGGTCCTGCGCGGTGACCGCGGAGGGCGGCCGCGAGGAGTTCGCCGGCGCGCACACCGTCGCCGAGGACGGCCGGGTGCTGCTGCGCGTGCCCGACGACAGCGTCCTGGCCGCGGCGGCGGTCTGCGCGCCCCGCGGCGAACCGTCCGCCGTCCTGGAGTTCGCCGACGTGGCGCCCGTCCCGCTGCGCAGCCGGATCCGCGCCCGGCTCTGGCTCGCGGGCCGGTTCGCCGCGGAGGACGGCCGCCTGGCGTTCCGGCCGGCGCGCGTGGTGCTGCGGCAGTCGTCCGGTGCCGTGGTGGTGGGCCTTGAAAAGTTCGCCGCCGCCGCGCCCGACCCGCTGGCCGGCGCCGAGGCCCGGCTGCTGACCCATCTCGCCGACTGCCACGCCGACGCGGTGGAACGCCTCACCCGGCTCGTCGACGCCGGCAGCCTGTACGGCGCGGTCCGGGTCCGCCCCCTCGCCGTCGACCGGCACGGACTGACGCTGCGCATCGAGCGCGCCCGAACCCACGGCGACGTACGGCTGCCGTTCCACGCCCCCGCGGACGACGTCACGCAGCTCACCGAACGCGTGCACGTGCTGCTCGCGCAGGCGAGCGCGGCCTCCTGCCCCCGCGCGCTACAGCGGCAGCGCGCAGACGGCGACGGGTGAGGAGAACGGCTCCCCGATGCCCCGGCCGCCGCCCTCGGCCGAGGTGAACGTCCCCAGGTGGAGCGGGCGCGGACCCGGCGGGGCGTGCTCCCGGCCCGGCGCGCCGCCGCCCGCCGAGGAGGCCGCGGGGGTGGCCGCCGACCCGGGCCTCGGCGCGTCGCCGCAGGCCGTGGCCGCCGGGAGCGCCGCGGCGGCCGTCCGGGCGAGGGCGGCGGTGAACCGGCGCCTGCTCCAGCCACCGTCCCTCATGCGCGCTCCCGTCCGCCGGCCCGTCAGGTCCGCCCCCGTGTCTACCAGTCGCCGTCCTGCACGGGCGCCCCGGGGGCGTCCTTGAGGGGCTGGATCTGCTGTGGGCCGGGCTGCTGCCAGCTCTCGTGGTCGTCGCCGATCCAGTCGCCGACCGGCTTGACCTCCTGGAGCGGCTCGGCCGGCGACAGGTCGTGCGCGTCCTCGTCGTAGTAGTCGAACCAGGGCAGACCCGCCCTGGTGTAGGCCGCCCGGTCCACGGGGGACGGCGGCGGGGCCTCGCCGGTGATGCGCTGCCACTCCGGAGGCGTCACCAGGTGCACGAAGACCCGGCCCGCCGGCCGCTCCGCCCAGTCCGTCAGGGGCCGTTCGTCCCGGTAGACCTCCTGCCGCATGGAACCGCCGACGCCCAGCCCCATGGCGGGGGCGGACCGCGCCCGTGCCCCGCCCGCGGGTGCCGGGGCCGCGCCGGGGGCGGCCGGCGCCGACATCGGCAGCGCGGTCCCGAAGGCGCTGCGCCGGCGGGTGCCCCGGTCACGCAGCGCCTCGGCCCGGCGTCGCTCCTCCTCGCGCCAGCGGGCCAGCTCCCGGTCGTTGAGGGCGAACGCCTGCAACTGCACGCCGCCCCACACCTCCTCGCCGGTCACCTGGCCCTCGACGGTCGCGCCCATGCCCAGCGGAACCGCCACGAACTGGCGGACCGTGCCCGTCCCGGAGTTGATGCCGTCCAGCCAGGGCTGCCGGGGAAGCACCACGTAGTTCTGCGGATCGCGGGAGAGCCGGTCGCTCCACGGCCGGCCCGACACCGCGCACACCTTGCCCACGCCGACCTGCAGGGCCGCCGGCTCCCTGGTGCCGGCGAAACTCAGCCACATGGCCTCGCGCAGGTACACCGGCAGCATCACGCCACCGCGCGCCCGCCACGCCTCGGGCACGGTGTCGGCGTAGTCGGCGATCCGCCGGACCGGGAACTCACCGAGCCCCGGCGGCAGCGGATGCGTGCCCGTCTCGGGCAGCCGCAGCGTGCGGATGAACCGCACCGCCGCACCGCCCGGCAGCCGCAGCGTGTTCCCGTCGATCCGCACCCCGGTTCCGGTCATCCGATCGCCCCACTTCCCGCCGGGCCCTCGCCCGGCCGCCCGTGTCTGTCATGAAGAACGATGCCCGGCGGCGCCCCGGTTCCGCCGCAGCCGCGTCACCTTGCGCGCACGGTCCCACATCCTGGTCAGCCGCGGGCGGCGCTCGCGCTGCTCACGCGTGTGGCGGTCCAGCTCCTCCAGCAGCCTGCGCGAGCGGTGCTCGGTGTCCATCTCGTCGATGATGCGGTTGACCTCGGTCAGCACCGCCCCCTGCAGCTGCCAGTGGCGGGCGCCGCCCTGGACCTCGGCCAGCAGCAGCTGGTCCAGCTTGTCCCGGGTGACCGCCGCCTGCCGCAGCTCGGCGGTCAGGCGTTCCTCCGCCGACTCGGCGTTCTCGCTGACGCTGGTGGTGACCAGGACCGAGAAGCTGACCACGGCGTCGGCGATCTCGGACAGCAGCTGCTGGATGGTCGCGCCCGTCTCCGGCGGGAACAGGGGCTCGGGCTCGCGTTCCTTGGCGAGATCGGTGAGGGTGCGCGCCAGGACCCGCAGCACCACCGTGCAGATCTCCAGGGTGTCCAGGCCGGTGCGCAACACCACCCGGTGCAGCAGTCCTTCCCGGACGCGCGGATTGAGCCGCAGGCTGTCCTCGGCCTGTCGCAGGTCCTCGTCCACCTCGGCGATGTCGTGGTCGAGGCGGCGGGCCTCGTGCAGCCGGGCCGCCGCCTCGTGGAACGGCGTGGTGCCCGCGGCCTCCTCGCCCATCCGCAGCATCAGCTGCCGCACCCGCCGGGCCAGGCCCTCGATCGACTCCCCGGCCTGCTCCACCCACACCGGAGGGGCGAAGAGCAGGTTGAAGGCCAGTCCGACGACCGCCCCGATCAGCGTCTCCACCACCCGGGCCCAGGCCAGGGAGCCGTGCGCGGTCACCCCGAGCACCAGCATCGCGCTGATCGCCACCTCGGCCACGAACTCGTCCGCCCGCACCAGATGCCCGATGCCGAGCGCCGCCACGATCACCAGCGCGAGGCTCCACCAGCTCAGTCCCACCACCGCGCTGAAGACGATGGCGACCAGGACACCGGCCACCACCGCGTTCACCCGTCGGACGCTCATCTTCAGCGTGGCGTAGAGGGTGACCTGGACGACCAGCAGCGCGGTCAGGGGCGCGGTGAGCGGCGCCGCCGACTTGTCGGGGCTCAGCCGCACCGCGATGACATAGGCGATCGACGCCGCCGCGGCGGAGCGCAGCGCCTGAACCACCACCGGGTCCCGGTGCCACTTGGCCAGGCGCTTCACCTCACGCGCGGCGGACGCCAAGGTCTCACGAACATCAGGCATCCTCGGGCTGTTCCCCTTCCCCCGGCGCAACGAACGTATCCGGACAGACGGTAACCGGACGCACGCGGTCAAAACGGTTTCCACGCGCCTGGTTCCGCTCGATGGGCCGGGGGTCGGGGGATCAGTCGGTGATCTTCGCCAGAAAGGCCGACAGATTGCCCGTGGTGCGGGCGATCTGCTCCTCCAGGGTGAGGCTCTCCTCGAAACGGGCGCCGGTCTCCGGCGTCTTCTTCCCGCGCAGGTACAGCGAACAGGCGAGGTCGGTGCACATGTACAGGCCGACCGAGTTGCCCTCGCGGCCGGCCGGGCCCGCCTTGCGCGCGGTCATCAGCGACACGCCCCCGCGGGGATGGGTGGTCAGGCAGAGCGAGCACATGCTGCGGTGGAAGAAGCCCGGCCGGACCGGCTGGAAGCGCAGGGCGACACCGACCAGGCGCCCGCCGTGCTCGGTGACCAGATAGCTGCGGTCGGGCGCTCCGGGGTCCCGCCAGCCGAGGAAGTCGAGGTCCTCCCACGGGCGCTCGTCGAGATCGCGCGGGACGGCCAGGCGCTTCGCCTCGCCCTTCGAGCAATTGATGAAACAGGCGCGGATGTCCCGCTCGGTGAGTGTTCTCATGGGAGGTCCCGGAGTGCGATCGTCGGTCGGGGAAGAGAACCTAGGGGGCCTAGGTTTCCGCCTAGGGTAAATAGCCGGGCGGCGAAGGAGCCAACGGATTTACCGGGAGCGGCGGCCGCACCAGCCGCCGAACGGCAGTTCAGAGCCTGAATTAAGGGGAGAGGAAAGTCGCGGGCGGCGGGTCGGCGGAGGTATGTTGCAGGTCGGGACGGCGGGAGGAGCCACATGGCGGGGCGGAACGGGCGCACGGTGCGCGACCTCAGGCGGGCCAACCGTACGGCCGTACTGCAGCGGCTCTACTTCGACGGGCCGCTCAGCCGCTTCGAGCTGGGCCCCGCGACCGGGCTGAGCTCCGGCTCGGTCAGCAACGTCGTCGCGGACCTGGTCGGCGACGGCCTGGTGGAGGAGGCCGGCAGCGTCGACTCCGACGGCGGCAGGCCCCGCACACTGCTGCGGGTGGCCCCCGCGAGCGGTCACATGATCGGCGTGGACGTCGGCGAGACCAGAGTGCGCGTCGAGCTCTTCGACCTGACCCTCACCGAGCTCGCCCGCGCGGAACGCCCGCTGACCCAGCAGCGCTACGAGGTCGAGGTGATCGTCGACCACATCCGCGAGGGCATCGCCGAGGTGCTGACCGCCGCCCGCCTCGCGCCCGAGCGGCTGCTCGGCGTGGGCATCGGCGTCCCCGGCATCGTCGAGCACACCCCGGACCGCGGCGCCGTCGTCCACGGCCAGACCATCGGCTGGGACGCCGTGCCGCTGGAGTCCCTGCTCCGCGCCGGTTCCCCGCTGCCCGACACCGTCCCGTACTTCATCGACAACGGCGCCAAGACCCTCGGCCAGGCCGAGATGTGGTTCGGCGCCGGACGCGGTGCCCGCAACGCGATCGTGGTGCTCTTCGGCTCCGGCGTCGGCGCCTGCCTCGTCACCCCCGAGGTGGAACACGGCCGCGCCGTCGAATGGGGACACCTGACGGTCCGGGTCAGGGGGCGCCGCTGCCGCTGCGGCGCGCTCGGCTGCCTGGAGGCCTACGCGGGCGCCGAGTCCCTGCTGGCCCGCTGGCGCGAGGAGGGCGGCCGGGTGCCCGAGGGCACCGACGAGGAGACGGCCCTGACCTCGATGCTGGCCGCCGCCCATCCACCCGGCGGCGCCGCCGCCGACCCGGTCGCGCTCGCCGTCCTGGAGGAGACCGCCGAGTACCTGGGCGCCGGCCTGTCCGACCTGATCAACCTCTTCCAGCCCGAGCGCATCCTGATCGGCGGCTGGGCCGGCCTCCAGCTCGGCACCCGCTTCCTGCCCGCCGTACGGCGCCACGCGGTGTCCTACGCGCTGCGCCATCCCGCGCAGCAGGTGACGGTCGACCTGGGACGGCTCGGCCCCGACGCGGTCACCGTCGGCGCCGCGATCCTGCCGCTGGCCGACTTCTTCGCCCGTGGCGGCAGGCGCCCCGAGCCGGCGCCCGAGAACCCCCTCCCAGCCTGGCGTACGGCCCTGGAGGAACGGGCGCCGCACTGAGGTTTCGCCGGCCGCCACGGGGGCACCCGACGTCGGCCGTACGACCCGGTGGAGCCACCGGAAGGGAGAGCGCCGTGACCGACCACCGCCTCGAGGGACCGGGCGAGAACGGTGTCCCCGTGCCGCGGGACCTGCCGGACCAGCAGGCCGGCACCGGGGAGGACCCCTGGGAGGCCGCGCCCTCCCGGAAGACGCGGGAGAACCCGGAGAAGCCGGAGGACCCCGAGGACACGGACGACGCCGGGGAAGGCGGCGACGGGTCCGCGGAGTCCGGCGACACGGACGTCCCCGACACGGACGAGGCCGGGACCGGCCGCCAGGGCGCGCCGCACTCGGGCAACGTGCACCCCGAGCACCCCGTACCCGACGAGTCCTCCGGCTGACGGCACCCCGGCGACAGACGGCCGGCCGGGACGGATCCGATCCGCCCGGCCGGCCTTTCCGCGCCCTGCCGTCAGCCGGCCCTACGCCCCCGCAACGGCTCCGTAGCCGCCCCCGCGCCCTGCTGGAAGCCACGCAGGAACTCCTCCAGGACCTCTGTCGCGGTGCGCACGGGGCGCCAGCCGAGTTCCGCCCGCGCCCGCGTGCAGTCCATGAGCGGGAGCCGCAGCACCGCGTCGAACAGGTGCGGGGACGCCGGCAGCAGACGCAGCCCCCACGCGGTGGCGATCGCCGTGCGGGCGGCCGTGCGGGGCAGCCGCACCGGTCGGGCGCCGGTCATCCCGCCCAGCAGTTCCGCGTCGACCGGCGGGTCGGCGGCCAGGTTGTACGGGCCCCGGGCGTCCTGTGTGAACACCGCCAGCCGGTAGGCGCCCGCCGCGTCGTCGGTGTGCAGTGCCTGCATCCGCAGTCCCGGGACGTCCGGCAGGAACGGCAGCAGCTCCGGACGGGCCAGCGGACCCGGCAGGTACTTGCCGCCGAAGATCCGGCGCTGCTCGCTCGCCGACTCCCGCTTGAAGAGGAAGGCCGGCCGCATCCGTACCACCCGGATGCCCGGGTGGTCGCGTTCGAAGGTGTCCAGGACCCGCTCCAGGTAGGCCTTCTCCCGGCAGTACGCCGCGTCCGGCCAGCCGTGTGTCGGCCACGACTCGTCCACGGCGTGCTCCTTCGGCCCCGGCGAGTACGCGCCGACCGACGAGGCGTGCACCAGCGTCGGCACTCCGGCCGCGGCCACCGCCTCGAAGACCCGCAGGGAGCCGAGGACGTTCGTGCGCCAGGTCGTCGCGGGATCGTGCGTCGGCTGGAACGCCCACGCCAGATGGATCACGGCGTCGGCGCCGGCGAGGAGACCGGCCGCGTCGGCCCGCTCGGAGGCCAGGTCGACGGCGGCCCACTCCGTCTTCGGCGGCGACCACTCGGGGATCCGCCGGGCCAGTCCCAGGACTGACCCGACCCGTGGGTCCTCCGAGAGGAGTCCCACCACGCTGGTGCCCACGTTGCCGGTGGCGCCCGTGACCACGATCCTGCTGCCCGTCGTACTGCTCACCTTCCGCTCCTCCCGTCCGCCTGCGAGGTCGGGGGCCACGGGTACCCCGCCCTGCCGCGGGCAAAGAAGAGCCCCGACCGGACGGGGGGATCACGGTCGGGGCGGTATGTGGGGCACGGACGGCGGTCGCCTCTCGGCGAGGGGCTCCACAGGGCTTCAGCCGAACAATCGTCCCTGTGGGCTGTAGGTGAGGCCCGGGGACACTGTCCCATCCGTACCCACGCACTGTTCAACGGCGCACACCCTCCCGGTGTTCCACCGTCTGTCGTGTTTTGGGGTGATCCGCGTCACTGGTCCACGGGCTCGGGATCGATCTCGGCCCACAGGTTCTCGGCCTGGAGCAGCAGCGCGCCCAGCACCGACGCCTGCGCGGCGCCCTGGCCGGCGTGCTCCCGCAGTCCGTCCTGCAACTGCCGGTGCAGCTCCTCCATCGTCTCCTCCGTCTCCTCGGTCGCCTCCCCGGCGTCCGTCGCGTCCGGCGTGTCCCGCCCGCCCCGTGCGTCCCCCGGGCGATGGCCCGTGAGACCGGCCAGCCGGTCGGCCTCCACGTGGCAGGAGTCGCCGATCAGCTTCAGCAGGCGCGCGTACAGGCCGAGGACCGGGCCCTCGGGCGGGGCGGGGGTGCGGTTCTCGTCGGCCGCCACGGCCAGCGTCCGGGTGAGCGACGTGATGTTGCCGGTGACCCGGGTCCACCGCTGGTCCTCCTCCTCGGGCGGCGCCGGGGGCGGTGCCCGGTGCAGCACCCGCAGCGGGCCGTGGGTCAGCCGCAGGCTCTCCTGACTCCAGGACCGGGCCGACGCGAGCGCCTGCACACGCCGCTGCAGCCGGGCGGCCTCGCCGGTCCAGCCGGCCGCGGTCTGCGCGTCCCACTCGTTCTCCCGCAGATCGGCCGCGACGGTGTGCAGGACGTCGCCCGCCTCCCGGGCCAGCGCCGCGAGGTTCTCGCGGACGTCCCGCAGATGGATCGGCGGCAGCACGAACGCGTTCACCGCGATGCCCACGATCGCGCCGAGCGCCGCCTGCCCCACCCGGTGCCCGACCGCCGACGCGGAGACCGGGGTTCCCGCGGCCAGGACGAACACCGCCGTGGTGGCCGCGTAGACGCCCTGCTGACCGAAGCGCGGCCAGTTCCCGAGCAGCATCAGCAACGGCAGGGACAGCGCCAGCGCCCCCGTGTTGTCATCGGTGACCGCCTGGGCCACGGAGGCCACCAGCGACCCGAGGCAGATCGCCCCGAACTGCTGCCCGGCCTGGCGTACGGAGCTGTAGACGGTGGCCTGGACGAGCACCACCGCCACCCAGGGGGCCATCAGCGCCATCGGGTCGTCGAGCCAGACGCCCGCCACGGCCCAGGCGAGCAGGCCCGCTCCCGCCGCCTTCAGCGACTGGACCACCAGGTCGCGTTCCCGGCCGGGGCCCCGCCCGGCGGCCAGGACGGCCTGCCCGACCGCAGCGGCCTCGCGCCGTACCCGGTCCACCGGCCGCGCTCCGCGGAGCGCCTGCGCCAGGGCGGTCCGCCACTGTCCCCGGCGTCCCGTGCCGCCCTTTCCGTCGTCGTCCCCGGTCGTTCGCCGGGTGTCGCGTTCCACGTCCGTCATACGCGTCGTACGGTGCCGTGCGTCCTCATGACCGGGCGGCTCATGCCAGCGGGCTGTTCGCGAGCGAGGACAGCAGGTGGGCCGGGTCCGCGTACACCGCTCCCGCGCCCGCCTCCTCCAGGTCGGCGCGCGGCAGCCCGCCGCACAGCACGCCCACGCACCGCACTCCGGCGCGGCTGCCCGCGCGCATGTCCCACACCGTGTCGCCGACGAACACCGCCCGCTCGGCCGGCACCCCGGCGAGCTCCAGGGCGTGCTCCACGGGTTCGGGCGCCGGCTTGCCCGCGTCGACGTCGTCTGCGCTCGCCGTGGCGGTGATCGCGTCGTCCGCGTCGATGGCCCGCCGCAGCGCGCCCAGCTCCGCGCCGCCCGCCGAGGTGGCGAGGACGACCGTCCAGCCGTCGCCCGCCAGCCGTCGCAGCAGTTCCCCCGCCCCCGGCAGCGCCGGCAGCCGGTCGAAGTACTGCCCGTACAGCGCCTTGTGGGCGGCGCTCAGCTCCGCGTCCCGGTCCTTGTCCCGGTCGTCGCCCAGCAGGTGGCCGATGAGGTCGGTGGAGGCCAGGCCCACCGCCCGGTGGACGGCGTGCATCGGCACCCGGTGGCCCGCCTGCCGAAAGGCCTCCCACCAGGTGACCACGTGCAGATGGTTGGTGTCGACGAGGGTTCCGTCGACGTCGAACACGGCCGCCCGTTCCATGCACCGTTCCCTTCTTCTCGCTGCGTGCGCCCGGCGGGTACCACGTCAGCCGCCCGCCACTCCGGCCGGTACCCTGCCCTCCCGCGTCCAGGCCAGCAGCTCGTCCAGCGACCAGGTCGTCACCACCCGCTCGGCGGGCACCCCGCACTCCTCGGCCCGCGCGCATCCGTGGACCTGCCAGTCCAGCTGTCCGGGCGCGTGCGCGTCGGTGTCGACCGAGAACAGCACGCCCGCCTCCACCGCCCGGCGCAGCAGCCGCCGCGGCGGATCGAGCCGCTCCGGCCTGCTGTTGATCTCCACGGCGGTGCCGGACTCCGCACAGGCGGCGAACACGGCGTCCGCGTCGAACTGCGACTCCGGCCGCCCCCGCCCGGTCACCAGCCGCCCGGTGCAGTGCCCGAGGACGTCCGCGTGCGGGTCGCGGACGGCGGCCACCATGCGGCGGGTCATCGCGCGGGCGTCCATCCGCAGCTTGGAGTGCACGGACACCACCACGACGTCCAGCCGCTCCAGCAGCTCCGGTTCCTGGTCCAGCGAGCCGTCGTCGAGGATGTCGCACTCGATGCCGGTCAGCAGCCGGAACGGCGCCCACGTCCCGTTCAGCTCCGCCACCACGTCGAGCTGCTCGCGCAGCCGCTCCGGGGACAGGCCGCGGGCCACCGTCAGCCGGGGCGAGTGGTCGGTCAGCGCCGCCCACTCGTGTCCGAGTGCCGCCGCGGCCCGCCCCATCTCCTCGATCGGGCTGCCGCCGTCCGACCAGTCGGAGTGCAGATGGCAGTCGCCGCGCAGCCGGGCCAGCAGCTCCTCGCCCCCTTCCGCGAGCGGGGACCGCGCCTCGCCCTCCAGCTTCTCCAGGTAGCCGGGCACCTGCCCGGCCAGCGCCTCCCGCGCCACCTGCGCCGTCTTCGGCCCGACCCCCTTGAGGGACTCCAGCGAACCGGCCTCCGCCCGCTCGCGCAGCTCGGCGGCGGGCAGCCCGCCGAGCACCCGGGCCGCGGTGCGGAAGGCCCGGACGCGGTAGGTCGGCTCCTGCGACCGCTCCAGCAGGAAGGCGATCCGGTCCAGCGCCTCGACGGGGTCCATCGGCACCTCCTCCTCGGGTACCTCCAGGGTTCCCCGGCGGGCCGGGGACCGCACGGCGGCTCCGGCGGTTTGCCCGCACGGCCCCCGGGTACTGCGATGCCCCGGTACACCGTCCGCACCGACGAGGAGGCCCGTCGTGCCCCGTCCCACGCCGACCGACACCAGGGTGGCCGTCGTCACCGGTTCCGACTCGGGGATCGGCCGCGCCACCGCCGTACGCCTGGCCGAGGCGGGCATGGACATCGGCATCACCTGGCACACCGACGAGAAGGGCGCCGAGCGGACGGCCGAGGAGGTCCGGGCGCTGGGCCGCCGCGCCGAGGTCGCCCACGTGGACCTGACCCGGCTGCCCGGGGCCGCGGACACGGTGGACGCGCTGTGCGAACGGCTCGGCCGGATCGACGTCCTGGTCAACAACGCCGGTACGGGCACCGCCACGCCCTTCCTCGACCTGGGACTCGACGACCTGCGCCACGTCCTCGACGTCGACCTGGCCGGGCCCTTCCTGTGCGGGCAGAACGCGGCCCGGCGCATGATCCGTCAGGGCGACGGCGGCCGGATCGTCAACGTGACGTCCGTGCACGAGCACCAGCCGCGGGTGGGCGCGGCACCGTACTGCGCGGCCAAGGGCGGCCTCGGCCTGCTCACCCAGGTCATGGCGATCGAGCTCGCCGAACACGGCATCACCGTGAACGCGGTGGCCCCGGGCGAGATCGCCACCCCGATGACCGGCCAGGAGGACACCGATCCGCGGGCCGAACGCCGCCCCGGCGTGCCGCTCGGCCGGCCCGGAGACGCCCGCGAGGTCGCCGCCGTCATCGCCTTCCTCGCCGGACCCGAGGCCTCGTACGTCACCGGCGCGTCCTGGAGCGTGGACGGCGGCATGCTCCGCATGGGCCCGATGGCCGGATCGCACCTGACGGGCGACGACTGGCGCCGCCCCTGAACGGGAGGTGACGGCCGCGGGCGGTCCCCGCCGGCACGGGCCCTCGCGGACGGGGTCACGAGGCGCCGCTTCCCGGGTTGCGGCCTACCCTCGATGCATGACCGAAATCGCGAGCCCGCACATCGGCAGTCCGCGGATCCTCGTGCTCGGGGTGCAGCCGGGCACGCCGCCGTTCCGGATCGTGGAGATCGACGGACAGGTGGTCGGAGAGGCGACGACCGTCATCGACGTCCTGGAGGCCGCCGCCGCCTTCGGCATCAGGGTCCACGACCTCGACGACCCCGACGTGGTCCGCTGGGTGGGCGGGGACAAGTTCACCTGGACGCCGCGGTAGCCCGCGCCGGACCGGACGGCGGACGGATAATCGGTTGCCCGCCGGTGACACCGGCGGATGCAATGTGCCGCATGGTCACCCAGGCGCGCCCGTCGCGGCGGCTCCAGGAGAACGTACGGATCGGGGCTCTCGTCCCGCTCACTCCGCCCGGCTGGACCGAGGCGGGCCGGCACCTGCTCGCCGGACTCGAACTGGCCGTGGGCGAGGTCAACGAGGCCGGCGGGATCCTCGGACGACCGCTCGAGCTGCTCGTCCGGGACACCGCGGCCGATCCGGACAGGGCCGCGGCGGCCGTGGAGGAACTGGCGGAGCTGGGCGTGGCCGCCCTGGCGGGGGAGTACCACAGCGTCGCCGCCCGTGCCGCGGCCGGCAGGGCCGACGCCCTCGGTGTGCCGTTCCTGTGCTCGTCGGCGGTCCTCGACGCGCTCACCGACCGGCCGACGGACCGGGTCGCGCGCCTCGCCCCGGCACAGTCCCGCGGCTGGCGGCTCTACGCGGACTTCCTCCGCGGGGCGGGGCACGACCGCATCGCCGTCGCGGCCCAGCCGAGCGTCTACTGGGCGTCGGGGACCCGCATCCTGCGGGACCACCTCGCCCCGAGCGGCGGCACGGTCGTCGAACTCGACCTGAGCGCGCTGGACCCCGCGGACGTGTGCGACGAGATCGCCGCACACCGCGCGACGGCTCTCCTGCTGCTGGCCGGTCACCCGGAGCCCGCGGTGTCGGTCGTCCGGGCCGTCCGTCGCGACCGGCGCCTCGCCGGGGTCCTCGTCGGAGCTCCCGCCGGGCAGCCGGAGTTCGCCGAGTGGACGGCGTCGCTGGGCCAGGACGGCGCCGCGGTCCCGTTCCTGCGCTACCTGCCCGAGCGCCTCGGCCCGCTCGGGGCACGCGTCGAGTCGGCGCTGCGCGAACGGCTGGCCGAGGCACCCTCGTTCGTCGCCCTGGAGGGGTACGACGCGGTCGTCGTCCTCGCCGAAGCGCTGCGCGCCCACGGCGCGGACCGGGCGGGCACGGCGGCGGCCTGGCCGCGGGTCGCGGTCGAGGGCACCCGAGGGCCGATCCGGTTCTCCCGCACGCCGGGCATCGGCGTCTGGCAGTGGACGTGGCCGCCCGTCCAGGTCGTCGACCGGGATCCGGAGGAACCCGGCCGCTTCAGGATCCTCCACGCCGGCTGAGAGCGCCGGGGACCCGCGTGCGGGCCCCCGGCTCCGGGTCAGCCGACCGTCCACTTCTGGTTGGCGCCGCCCGTGCAGGTCCAGATCTGCAGCCGGGTGCCGTTGGCCGAGCTGTTGCCGGTGACGTCGAGGCACTTGTCGGCCTGCGGGTTGACGATGTCGCGCGCGCCGGTGACGACCCACCGCTGGGCGGCGCTGCCGTTGCAGTCCCACAGCTGGACGACCGTGCCGTCCGCGGTGCCGCCGCCGTTGACGTCCAGGCACTTGCCGAGCGCCCGGACCGTGCCGTCGGATCCCACCGTCCACCGCTGGGCGGCGGTGCCGTTGCAGTCGTAGAGCTGCACCGGGGTGCCGTTGGCGGTGTTCGCGGCGGCGACGTCCACGCACTTGCCGGCCAGGCCGCGGATCGCGCCGCCGTTCGCCGAGTCGCTCGTGGTCACCGACACGTGGTCCACCACGAGGGTCTGCGGGAAGGCCGTGGAGCCGTCCGGGTCGCCGGGCCAGTAACCGCCGACCGCCAGGTTGAGGATCAGGAAGAAGGGCTTGTTGAACACCCACTGCCTGCCGCCGAGATCGGCCGGCGTGCGCCGCTGGTAGACGTTGCCGTCCACGGACCAGGTGATCGAGTCGGGGGCCCAGTCGACGGCGAAGGTGTGGAAGCCGTCCGCGAAGGCCTGGCCGCCCGGCAGGGTGTAGCCGGCGCCGATACCGCCCGAACCGGAGTAGCCGGGGCCGTGGATGGTGCCGTGCACGGTGGAGGGCTCGAAGCCGACGTTCTCCATGATGTCGATCTCGCCCGAATCGGGCCAGTTGACCGGTGTGCCGAGCATCCAGAAGGCCGGCCACATGCCCTGCCCGCGCGGCACCTTCATCCGCGCCTCGACGTGCCCGTACTGCGCGGTGAACTTCCCGGAGGTGTTCAGCCGGGCCGAGGTGTACTGGCAGGTGCCGTACCAGCACTGGTAGTTGGCCGGGTTCTCCTTGCGGGCCGTGATGACCAGGTGCCCCTGGCCGTCCAGGGCCGCGTTCCTGGTGCCGGAGGTGTAGTACTGCCGTTCGTGGTTGTTGACGTTGTCGCCGGTCTCGGTCTGCCACTTGGAGGAGTCGACGGCCGCACCGGCCGGGCCGTCGAAGGTGTCGGAGAAGGTCACGGCGGCGGCCGCGCTGCCGGCGGCCGCGGGCCTGTCGGGCCGGGCCTCGGCGGAGCCGGTGACGAGCGAGGCGGCCAGTCCGGCGGACAGGGCTGCGGCGAGGAGACATCTGCGGAGCAGGGGTGGGCGGGCCACGGCTCTCCCTTTCGTGCGGCGCCCCGTCACGGGGGGCGCCGGCAGAGGTGGGGGGTAAGGGTGTCGCCTCTTGATTTAAGGATTGAGGTAAGGGTCCGTCAATACTTTGGTACGGACCACCTGAACCCGTTCCGGGAGAAGCCCGCCCCGCTCAGTCACGGGGCCGGCGCGCGTGCACGGCGCGGCTGGTCCGCCGCCCCAGCAGCAGATAACCGATCAGCGCGCCCGTGCTGTTGAGGATCACGTCGTCGATGTCGAAGGCCCGCCCGGTGATCAGGGCACCCTGCGCGAACTCCACCAGCAGCATCACGAAGGCGGTCAGCAGCAGCACTCGCAGCACCCCGCGTGTGCGCGGGGCGATCACCGGAACCAGGACGCCGAAGGGCACGCCCAGCAGCAGGTTGCCGCCGATCTGCTTGACGGCGTCGCGCAGCGCGGGCTGGTCGAGGTAGGCCCGCAGGGAGCGCCCCGGATGCATGTTGGTGTGGGTCAGCGCCTCCGAGGCGGGGGAGGGGTTCAGGGTCAGCCGGGCCAGTACGGCCGCGAACGCCACCATGAACAGGAACGCCAGCGTCATCGCCAGCAGGCGCAGCGGGAGGGCGAGCGGGCGCCGTTCGCTCCGGTCGGTGTCCCGCGCCTTGGCGGTGCGGGGGCGTGTCAGGAAACTCGGTCGTGATACGGCGCGAGCCATGAGGTCCTCCAGTAGTCAACGTCCCCGCGTGATGGGGCGGTTACCCGCGATGTCGCCGTGGATGCCGGGGCGTTTTCCGGCCCGGCCGGGGGCCGCCCCGGCCCCGCCGGAAGCGTTCAGGAGCCGTAGGTCACCCGTACCTCCTCGAAGCCGAGGGAACGCAGCAGGCCCTGGAGCATCGCCGTGGTGTTGCCCTCGGCGCGCGCGGTCAGCTCGCTGTCCTTCGCGGCCTCGCCGATGTGCCGGGCGGCGAGCTTCTGCACCGTCTGCTCACCGTTCGGGTTGTCCGAGAACAGGTCGCCGAGACGGTCGAGGAGGCCGCGCTGCTTGGAGACGGCGTACGAGTGCTCGGGGTCGAGGGCCGGCTTGCCGAGCGCGGCGTGCGGCAGCCGCAGCGTGGCCGACGTGCGCTCGTCGTTCACCGTCACGTCGTTCTCGCCCACCTGGCCGAGGTCGACGTAGGCGTCGACGGTGCCGGCCCCGACGTACAGGGTGCGGCTGCCGCGGATCGCGTCGGGCAGGAACCTGGTGTCCTTCTCCAGGTCCACGACGACCTGGAAGGAACCGGAGGCGGCCTCGTAACGGCTGATGTCCTGGATGGACTTCAGCAGCGCGGGTCCCGAACGGTCGTGGGTCTCGGAACCGAACAGGTCCTTGAGGCCCGGCACGATGCTCAGCCGCAGTCCCGCGAACAGCACGACGAGCACCAGCACGATCGCGCTCAGTGCCTTGGCCCAGCCGGGCATCCGCCCGGGGAGGTGCCTGATGGGAGTCGTCATGGTGAAGGCCCTCCTTCCTACTGTCCGCCTGCCCCTCATCTCCCGTGCCAGACGGGGCAGTTGGAGATGAGACGGCGGCGTGCGGGCGGACGGGAGACGCGGCCGGCGGTCAGCGCGGTGGTTTCAGCGGCCGGTCCTGCGAGGGGCGGGAGGACCACACCGCCTCCCCGCGCGTGAGCCCCGGCAGGCGCAGTTCGGCCTCCCGCACCCGCCGGGCCGGCAGTTCGCCGGAGATCAGCCAGGCGGTGTCGCCCCCCGTCGTCCCGGTGAAGTCCGCCCCCAGCGCGGCGAGCTGCGCGGTCACGGGCGCCAGCGCGTCCGGCGGCACCTCGGCCTCGAACGCGTGGTACGGCTCGTAGAGGCGCGTTCCCGCCTGCCGCAGGGCCCTCCGCAGGACGATCGGGGTCAGTCCGCGGAAGTCGGCGGCCGTGCTGAGCGGGGAGCTGAAACCGGAGCGGATCAGCGTCACCCGGTAGTCGGTCACCGCCACGCCGGCCGGTCCGGTCAGCAGCGTGGCGTGGACCGTCTCCTCCACGGCCTGGTGGAAGGCGCGGGGGAGGGCGCCGAGTTCCGTCTCGTACCCGAAGACCCCGCCCGAGCCGCGCGGCCCCGGCTCGACGCGCAGCCCGATCGTCGCCCAGTAGCGGGTGTGGTCGTGCCACGGCATCTCGTCGACGGCCTCACCGGTGCCGGCCGGGCGCTCCAGGAACCGGACGCGCCCCGGTGAGAACTCCGCCTCGATGCCGAACTCCCCGGCCAGGGTCGCCGCGAGGACCTCCATCTGCACCTCGCCGTACAGCAGCAGAGCGGTGGCTCCGGACTCCGCCGGGCGGGCATGCAGCAGCGGGTCCTGGTCGGCGAGGGCGAGCAGCGCCGACCGCAGCCGCGCCGCCTGCTCGGGACGCCGGGCCCGGACGAGGGTCTCCAGGGTCGGCGGCGCGAACTGCGGCGCACGGCCGGTGACGGGGCCGAGCCGGTCGCCGACGCGCAGGGCGGCCGGACCCGACAGGGCGGCGATGTTCCCGGCGGTGAGCGTCCCGGACCCGCCGATCACCTCCAGGCGCGTCACCCGGCCGTGGACCTCGCCGGTCCGGCCGTCGGACTCGCGCCGCAGGAAGGTCAGCCGCTGGCGCGGGCGCACCTCGCCGTCGTACAGCCGCAGATACGCCGTCCGCTCGCCGCCCGGTCCGGGGCGGACGGCGAACACCGTGCCGCGCGGTGGCACCGGGCCGGCCGCCGGTGAACGGGCGGGGACCAGCCGGACCAGGCCCTCGGCCAGCTCCGCGACGCCCTGGCCGCCGAGCGCCGAGCCGAAGTACAGCGGATGGCACGAGCCGTCGGCGGTCCGGGCGGCGAGCGCGGCGCGCACCTCGCCGGCGGTCGGCTCCGGGCCGTCCACGAAGGCCGCCAGCATGCCGGGGTCCACCTCGGCGAGCACCTCGGCGGCACGGGCGCGCACCGGCGGGTCCGTCAGGCGGCAGGGCCGGACGCGGGCACCGGCACCGCCGAGCCCGGCGGCCACCTCCGTCAGGGGCACGACGTGCGGAGTCAGCCGGTGCCGGATGCCGTCGAGCAGCTCCTCGGCGCGGGCACCGGACCGGTCGATCTTGTTGACGAAGAGGAGCGTGGGCAGCCGCAGCCGCCGCAGGGTGCGCATCAGCACCCGCGTCCGCGCCTGGACGCCCTCCACGGCGGACAGCAGCAGCACCGCGCCGTCGAGGACCTCCAGGGCGCGCTCGACCTCGGCCACGAAGTCGGAGTGGCCGGGGGTGTCGATCAGGTTGACCTGGGTGTCGCCGACGGTGAACGCGGCGACCGCGGAGCGGATGGTGATGCCGCGCCGGCGCTCGATCTCGCCGTCGTCCGTACGGGTGTCGCCGGCGTCGACGCTGCCGAGCCGGTCGACGGCCCCGTGGTCGAAGAGCAGCCGTTCGGTGAGGCTGGTCTTACCGGCGTCGACGTGGGCCAGAATTCCGATGTTCAAAGTGCGCATGCGGGGATGAGTCCTCGAGAACCGTGGGCCGGAAGGGGCGCTGGGCGATGTCGAGGAGTCGGCGCATGCGAGGGATCCTGACCTGAGGGAACACGGACGGGCGTCATCATGACGCCCGCCCCCGGGTACGCCGCAACCGGATTTCCGTAAGCTGAGGTTCCGGCCGGACAGGATCACGCGAGGAGCGGTCCGTGCGAGACGTCGCCGTGTTCAGCGGTAGTGCCCACCCCGAGCTGGCCGAGGAGGTCTGCGCGCATCTGGGTGTGCCCCTCAGCCCCGTCCGGGTCAGCCGGTTCGCCAACGACTGCCTGGAGGTGCAGCTGCGGGCCAACTGCCGGGAGCGGGACGTCTTCCTGGTCCAGCCGCTGGTCAAGCCGGTGCAGGAGCACCTGGTCGAGCTGCTGCTGATGTGCGACGCGGCCCGCGGGGCGTCGGCCGGGCGCATCACCGTCGTCCTGCCGCACTACTCCTACGCCCGCTCCGACAAGAAGGACGCGCCGCGCATCTCGCTCGGCGGACGCCTGGTCGCCGACCTGCTGGTGGCGGCGGGCGCCGGCCGGGTCCTCACCATGACCCTGCACGCGCCCCAGGTGCACGGCTTCTTCACGGTCCCGGTCGACCATCTGCACGCGCTGCGCGAACTGGCCGCGCACTTCCGCCGGTACGACCTGACCCGCACGACGGTGGTCTCGCCTGACCTCGGCAACGCCAAGGAGGCCGCCGCGTTCGCGCGCATGCTCGGTGCCCGGGTCGCGGCGGGCGCCAAGCAGCGGCACGCCGACGACCGGGTCACCGTCAGCACCGTGATCGGGGACGTCACCGGGCGCGACGTCATCGTGCTCGACGACGAGATCGCGGGCGGGAGCACCGTGCTCGAGCTCCTCGGCCGGCTGCGGGAGCAGGGGCCGCGCACGATCCGCCTCGCCTGCACGCACGGGCTGTTCGCGGCCGGTGCGCTCGGCCGGCTCAGTGAGCAGCCCGACGTGCTGGAGATCGTGTGCACCAACACGGTGCCGGTGCCGGCCGGCGACCGCACGGAGAAGCTGCGGATCCTGTCCATCGCCCCGGCGCTGGCCGAGGCCGTGCGCCGCATCCACAACGGCGAGTCGGTCAGCGCCCTGTTCGACGCCCCGGCATCGGACTGACGCCGAGCACCTCCGCCAGGGTCGGCCGCGGGGGCAGCAACCGGGCGAGTCCGGTGATCCGCAGCATGCGCAGCGTCAGGGGATGGGCGCACACCAGGTGCACCTGGCCGTCCCGGTCGAGCACCCGGTGCCTGGCCCGGTACAGCAGCCGCAGCCCCGAGCAGTCGAAGAACTCGACCCCGCCGAGATCGAGCACGATCCGGGCGCCCGGGCGCCCCGTCTCCCGGTCCAGGTGCGGGAGGATCTCGGCGGCCGACGCGATGTCGATCTCGCCGAGGAACTCCAGCACCGTGTGCCCCCGGTCGCGGCGGACGCGCAGATGCCTGGTGAGCGACGCGGAATCCTGTCGCACGACGACAACGCCTCCAGCCTGCTCCGGGGGCCCAACTGCCCAAGCTCAATCGAAAGTTACCCCGAACGAGCGAGTTTGAGCATGTTCAATTGACATATGTCAGCGAACTCTCACAGCGCGGCCCGTCAGTCGACCACGAGGACCAGCTTGCCCGTCGTACGGCCCGTCTCACCGAGCTCGTGGGCCCGAGCCGCGTCGGCCAGCGGGAACGTCCGCTCGACCGAGGCCCGCAGTGCGCCCGACTCGACCAGCCCGGCGATCTCCCGCATGTCGGCCCGGTCCGCGTCGACGAGCATCCGCACCGCCCGCACACCGAGCCGCTCGGCCTCCTGGTGGAACTCGTCCGAACCGACCGGCAGGATCGACACCACGATCCCGCCCGGCCGCAGCACGCGCAGGGACCGCAGCGAGGTCTCGCCGCCGATCGTGTCCAGCACGACGTCGACGTCCTTCACGGCCTCGGTGATGTCCGTCTCCCGGTAGTCCACCGTCTCGTCCGCGCCCAGGGAACGCAGGAACTCGTGCTTGCCCGCGCTCGCCGTGCCGATCACGTACGCGCCCCGGGCCTTGGCGATCTGCACCGCCACGTGGCCCACGCCGCCGGCCGCCGCGTGGATCAGCACCCGCTGCCCCTGCCGCAGGCCGGCCCGCTCCACCAGGGCCTGCCACGCCGTCAGCGACACCAGGGGCAGGGCGCCGGCCTGGACGTGGTCGATCCCTGCGGGCTTGTGGGTGAAGGTACGGGCCGGGGCGGTGACGTACTCGGCGTGGGAGCCGTGGCCGAACGGGTACGACAGCATGCCGAAGACCTCGTCGCCGGGCCGGAACGCGGCGACGCCGATCCCCACCGCCTCCACCACGCCCGAGACGTCCCAGCCCAGGACGAACGGGGGCTCGCCGAGGAAGCCGCCGTTCGCCCGGTGCTTCCAGTCGGTCGGATTCACTCCGGCGGCCCGCACCCGCACCAGCACCTCGTTGGGGCGCGGTTCGGGACGTTCCAGCCGTACCTCGCGCAGCACGTCGGGACCGCCGAGGGTGTCCTGGCTGATGGCTCGCATCGTTTTCACATCGCTCATGGTGACCCAGCCTGCCGCTCGCCGCCCTCCAGGGAAATGGCATGATTGCCACGCTCCGATAGAATCGTGCCATGAGGCAGAGGAACCGCCCGGCCGGGCGGACGGAACGGGTCGTGGTGCTGGCCCTCGACGGCGCGTACCCCTTCGAGCTGGGCATCCCCAGCAGGATCCTCGGCGCCGCCGACGGCCGCTACGAGGTGCTCACCTGCACCGTGGACGGCCGTCCGGTGCGCACCGACGCGGACTTCACCGTCACCGCCGACCACGGACCCGAGATCCTGGACTCGGCCGACACGGTGGTCGTCCCCGCCGTCTCGCCCTCCCTGGTCACCGCTGAACCGGCCCTCGAGGTCACCGCCGCCCTCGCGCGCATCCGCCCCGACGCCCGCATCGTCTCCATCTGCACCGGGGCCTTCGTGCTGGCCGCCGCCGGGCTCCTGGACGGTCGGCGGGCGACCACCCACTGGCAGCTCGCCGACCGGTTCCGGCACCTGTTCCCGCACATCCCCCTCGACCCGGACGTCCTCTTCGTGGCCGACGGACGCGTCATCACCTCGGCGGGCGCGGCCTCCGGCGTCGACGTCTGCCTCCACCTCGTGCGCGAGGACCACGGCAGCGAACTGGCCAACGCGGTCGCCCGCCGCTGTGTGGTCCCGCCCTTCCGGGACGGCGGACAGGCGCAGTACATCGAACAGCCGGTACCCGAGCAGGGCGCCGCGAGCACGGCGGCGACCCGGGCCTGGGCCCTGGACCACCTCGGCGAGCCCCTGACGCTGGCCCGCCTGGCCGCGCACGCCCGGATGAGCCTGCGCACCTTCGCCCGGCGCTTCCACGACGAGGTGGGCGTGAGCCCCGGCCGCTGGCTGACCCAGCAGCGCGTCGCCCGGGCCCGGCATCTGCTCGAGTCCAGCGACCTTCCGGTGGACCGGATCGCCGGCCAGGTCGGCTTCGCCACGGGAGCCTCGCTGCGTCAGCACCTGCACGCGGCGATCGGGGTCTCGCCCCAGGTGTACCGCCGGACGTTCCAGTCCACGCGCTGAGCGGACGAGGTCTCTGCCGGGTGGGGCGGCGGAAGGCGCGCGTTGTGACGCTTCGTCAGAAGACGGCCGCGGCACCGGCGTTGCCCGCGGCCGACTGATTCCGCCGGGCCGGGATATGCGCAAGGAAGAGGGCCGCGGGACACGGCGTCCCGTGCCCGGGATCCTTCGGAGGAGACATGGCACTGGTCAACGCGGGCGTCGTGGTGCTCGACTGCGCGGAACCCGAGAAGCTCGCCGAGTTCTACAAGGGGCTGCTGGGCGCGGAGGAGACCGACGTGTCCGCCAACCGCATCGACATCGAGGCACCCGGCGGCTTCCGCATGGGCTTCCGGCGGGACGTCAACGCGACCCCGCCGAGCTGGCCCCGCCCCGAGAACTCCCTCCAGGCCCACCTGGACTTCGTGGTGGAGGACCTGGACGAGGCCGAGCGCGGGGTCGTGGGGCTCGGCGGGCGTCCGCTGGAGGCGAAGGACGCGGCGGGCCCGCACGAGGAACGCGGCTTCTCCGACCCGGCGGGCCACTCCTTCACCCTGCGCCGCAGTACGCAGCCGACGGCACCCAAGCAGGGCTGAGGCCCCACGGCCCGGGTGCCGTCGGCGCGGCGGGTGCGGCGCGGCGGCCGGACTCCCGTCCGGTCAGTCCCGTCCGCCCTTGTCGCCCACGGGCCAGACACCCGTCGAGCGCTCGATCGCCTTGGCGCCCGTCCGGTCCACGGCACTGCGCACCACGGCGAAGATGGCGCCCTGGACCGCCGCGGCCAGGAGGATCTCACCCCAGCCCCGGTCCGGGTCCAGGGCGTCGGGCGCGTCGTCCTCGTGCCGGATCACCTTCCACGTCTTCTGGAAGGCCATGCCGGCCAGCGCGCCGCCCGCCCAGCCCAGCACGAAGCCGACGGGCTTGTACGCGAGGGGAAGCTTCTGCTTCTTCTTCTTGCCCACGTGGGTCTCCTTCTCGTTTCGCTTGTGACATAGGGACGTGACGAGCACGGCCCGCGGGTCAGGGCCTGCCGCGCGCCGGTACCTCCTCGCCGGCGGGCACCGGCCCGGGCGGCGTGCCGTCGCCGAACGGGCGGCCGCCCAGCTCCTGCCGGTGGTGCGGCGTGAGCCAGCCGGACAGGTCCGGGCCCAGCGGCACGATCCCGGTCGGATTGATGCCGGTGTGGACCTGGTAGTAGTGGCGCTTGATGTGGTCGAAGTCCACGGTGTCGCCGAAGCCGGGCGTCTGGAACAGGTCGCGGACGTAGGCCCACAGCACCGGGCTCTCCGTCAGCTTCCAGCGGTTGCACTTGAAGTGGCCGTGATAGACGGCGTCGAAACGTACCAGCGTGGTGAACAGCCGGATGTCCGCCTCCGTGATCGTTTCCCCGACCAGGTAGCGCTGCCGCTCCAGCCGGGGGACCAACTGCTCCAGCCGGCGGAACACGCCCGAGCACGCGGCCTCGTACTCGTCCTGGCCGGTGGCGAAGCCCGCCCGGTACACGCCGTTGTTGACGTCCTGGTAGACGCCGGCCATCACCTCGTCGATCTCGTCGCGCAGCGCGTGCGGATACAGGTCGGGCGCACCCGGCCGGTGCAGGGACGTCCACTCGGTGGCGAAGTCCAGGGTGATCTGCTGGTAGTCGTTGGTCACCAGCCTCCCGCTGGGCACGTCGACGACCGCCGGCACACTCACCCCGCCCGGATAGCCGGTCTCCCGCCTGTCGTACGCCTCGCTGAGGAAGCGGATGCCGAGGACCGGATCACGGCCGTCCGGGTCCAGGGTGAACCGCCAGCTGCGGTCGTCCTGGACCGGATCGGCGACCGCCAGGGACAGGGCGTCCTCCAGACCGAGCAGCCGCCGGGACACCAGGGCCCGGCTCGCCCACGGACAGGCGCGGCTGACCACCAGCCGGTACCGGCCGGCCTCCACCGGCCAGCCGTCCCGGCCGTCCGCCGTGATCCGGTCGGCGAAATGGCTCCTGGACCGCTTGAACGCCTTCCTGCCGTAACCGCTGTTGCCGGGCGTCCCGTCGTCGCCGCTCATGGGACGTACCTCCCTGTCGTCGGTGGACCCTGGTAACGCGTTCCCCGTTTTCCGCCGTCGGCACTGGTGAGCCACCCACTAGGCGGGTGTGAGCCGGGCCGGCAGGGGGCAGTCGGCGAAACGTGAGCCGGACAACCTCGAACACGACAGCGAACGGGCGGACCGACGGAGAGGCGGACGACGGGACCGGAGGCAAGGCCGCCGGCAAGGAGGACCGCAGGACGCGGATCACCGTGCTGGTGGCCCTGGCGGCCAACCTGGTGATCGCGGTGGCCAAGGCGGTCGGCGGATTCCTCGCGGGGTCCCCCGCGCTGCTGTCGGAGGCGGCGCATTCGGTGGCGGACAGCCTGAACGAGGTCTTCCTCCTCGCCGCACTGCGCCGCAGCCGCCGTCCCGCCGACAGCCGCCACCCCTTCGGGTACGGCAAGGAACGCTTCTTCTGGTCCCTGCTGGCCGCCGTGGGCATCTTCGTCATGGGCGGCTGCTTCTCGTTCTTCCAGGGCGTCGAGGCCCTCCGGACGGGCGCGGAGGAGACGCTCAGCGGCTACGTGGCCGGGCTGATCGTGCTCGGCGTGGCCCTGCTCGCCGAGGGCGCCTCGCTGCTGCGGGCACTGCACCAGGTACGCGCGCAGGGCGGGGCCGCCGCCGGGCTGCGCGACCCGGCCCTGCGCACGGTCGTCGCCGAGGACGGCACCGCCGTGCTCGGCGTCACCCTCGCCATGATCGGCATGGCCCTGCACATGGTCACCGGACAGGTCGTGTGGGAGGCCTGCGCCTCGCTCGCCATCGGTGCGCTGCTCGTCTTCGTGGCCTACCGGCTGGGCCGCGAGGCCCGCGACCAGCTGATCGGCGAGGCCGCGGATCCGGAGGCGAGCGGCCGCATCCGCGCACTGCTCCGGGCACAGCCGGAGATCGACAGTGTCGAGGCGCTGTTCACGATGAAGACGGGCCTCGACTCCGCGCTGGTGGCCGCCCGCATCGACCTGGTGCCCGGCCTGGACAGCGAGCGGGTGGAGGAGGTGTCCATGCGCATCAAGAGGTCCATCGCGCGGACCGTCCCCGAGGCCCGCCAGATCTTCCTCGACGTCACCGACCGGCCCGCGCGGGAGGCAGCGGAAGGCCCCGCCGCGACGGGGGAGCGCGGCGGGGCCTGACCCTCGTGTGCCCGGCCGCGGCCGGGCCATGCCCACGGACCCGGGACTTCTTCGCCCGGCCCGCGATCAGTTGCCGCCGGCCGGTTCCAGGACGAAGACCGGGATCTCCCGGTCCGTCTTCTCCTGGTAGTCGGCGTACGTCGGGAACGCCGCGACGGCCCGCTCCCACCACTCGGCCTTCTCCGCGCCGGTGACCTCACGGGCCGTCATGTCCTGCTTCACGGGGCCGTCCTGGAGCTCCACGCGGGGATCGGCCTTGACGTTGTGGTACCAGACCGGGTGCTGGGGCGCCCCGCCCAGGGACGCGACCACCGCGTAGCGGCCGTCGTGCTCGACGCGCATCAGCGGCGTCTTGCGGATCTTGCCGCTGCGGGCGCCCCGCGTGGTCAGCACGATCACGGGCAGGCCCGTGTCCAGCAGGGTCGTCCCCTGCGTTCCGCCGGAGCTCTCGTACAGCTCCACCTGCTCACGAACCCACTGCGTCGGGCTGGGTTCGTACTCGCCCTCAAGAGGCATGGTTTCCGTCCCATCGTCGCGTCGTACGGCTGACCGGCACCGGCCGGTGCACGGTCCATCCTTACCGCATCCCGGCCGCGGACCGCCGACGGCCGCGCGACACGGTCCCGGCGGAGCGGGACGGCCCGTCCCCCCGGGCCCGGTGGCGCCGGCGTTGAGTAGGGTTCCGGCGTGACCCGACCGGCCCCGAGCACCGAGAAGCCCTTCCTCTACGTCGTCGTCTGCGCCGCCGGCGTGGCCGCCGGCGTCGGCGAGCTGATCACCGCCGCACAGGAACGCGACTGGGAGGTCGGCGTCCTCGCGACCCCGGCCGCCATGGGCGGCTTCTTCGACGCCGCCGCCGTCGAGGCGCAGACCGGCCGCCCGATCCGGTCGGACTGGCGGCGGCCGGGCGACGCGCGTCCCTTCCCGGCACCCGACGCCGTCGTGGCCGCGCCCGCCACCTTCAACACCGTCAACAAGTGGGCCGCCGGCCTCGCCGACACCCTCGCCGTGGCCACCCTGTGCGAGGCCTGCGGCCTCGGCGTTCCCGTCGCCGTCCTGCCCTGCGTGGCCGACGCGCTCGCCGCTCATCCCGCCTACCGGGAGAGCCTTGAACGGTTGCGCGGCATGGGAGTGCGCTTCGGCGACCCGTACACGGGCGAGGAGGAGGCGGACGGCGGGCGCCCCGACTTCGGCTGGGACCGGGCCCTCGACCTGATCGAGGGGAGCTGACCGGAGCGGGGCGCGGCCCCGGACGAGGACGTACGCTCGCCGGGTACCGATCCGGAAGGCAGGAGCAGCAACGATGCAGTACGTGAAGCTCGGTTCGACGGGCCTGGACGTGTCCCGCGTCTGTCTGGGGTGCATGACCTACGGCGTACCCGACCGCGGCACGCACGAGTGGACCCTCGACGAGGAGGCCTCGCGTCCGTTGATCCGGCAGGCGCTGGAGGCCGGCGTCACCTTCTTCGACACGGCCAACGTCTACTCCGACGGCACCAGCGAGGAGATCGTCGGCAAGGCGCTCGCGGACTTCGCCCGCCGGGACGAGATCGTGCTCGCGACCAAGGTGCACGGCCGGATGCGGCCCGGACCCAACGGCGCCGGACTGTCCCGGAAAGCGATCATGACCGAGATCGACCACAGCCTGCGGCGCCTGGGCACCGACTACGTCGACCTGTACCAGATCCACCGCTTCGACCCGCACACACCGGTCGAGGAGACGATGGAGGCGCTGCACGACCTGGTGAAGGCGGGCAAGGTGCGCTACATCGGGGCCAGTTCGATGTACGCCTGGCAGTTCTCCAAGATGCAGTACACCGCCGAGCGGCACGGCTGGACGAGGTTCGTCTCCATGCAGAACCACTACAACCTCCTCTACCGCGAGGAGGAGCGCGAGATGCTGCCGCTCTGCGCGGACCAGGGCGTCGGTGTGCTGCCCTGGAGCCCGCTGGCCCGCGGCCGCCTCACCCGCGACTGGGGTGCCGCCACCGGGCGCAGCGCCACCGACGCCTTCGGCAGCACGCTCTACCAGGAGGGCGACCGGGCCGTCGTCGAGGCCGTCACCCGCATCGCGGCGGAGCGCGGCGTACCGCGTGCCCAGGTGGCCCTCGCCTGGCTGCTGCACCAGGACACGGTGACCGCGCCGATCGTCGGCGCCGCCAGGCCGGGACACCTCGAGGACGCGGTGGCGGCCGTCGAACTCACCCTCGGCGACAAGGAGATCGAGGAGCTGGAGCGGCCGTACGCGCCGCACCCGGTCGCCGGTCACTGACAGCGAGGCCGCCGGGTGCTCAGGGGCCCGTGCCGGGGGCCAGGGCGGTGACGGACACCGACGACTCGTTGCCGCCCACCGGGACCTCACCGGCCTGCCAGGTCACCTTGACCGGCTCCCGCTCGTCCGGCGGGGTGACGAGCAGCGCCGCCGGGGTCGCCGTGCGGGCACCGCTGATCTCCGGGCTGGAGAACGACAGCCCGGCCCACGCGCTGCCGCCCGGCGCCAGCGTGACCTTCCGCGGAGACTCGGGGGCGCGCTCGGGGTCGGGGCCGAGCTGCCTGCCGGACGCGTCCACGAACGCCGCGCCCGGGTAGCCGTACAGGCTGCAGGTGTGGGCGGAGGTGTTGGTCAGCACGACCGGGAAGTTGCGCTGTCCGGCTCCCGGGTCGACGCGGCCGATCGAGGCCCGCAGCCCGGAGGTGTGACAACGGCCGTCGGTGCGGGCGGACGCGGACGCGGAACCGGCCGTGTCGCTCGGCACGGTGCCGGCCGTCGGCCCGCCGTCGGTGGCGCGGTCCGCCGGTGTGCCGCTGCTGGCGCCTGCCGACTGCTCGGCGCGGCCGGTCTGCGTCGTGCTCGGCGTGCCGCTGTCGGTGCCGCAGGCGGTCAGCATGCCGAGCACCGCGACCGCGCTCGCCAGCAGGGCCGTCCGGCCGAGGGGCTGGGACGTCTTCGCCATCGCTTCTCCACACTCCCGTGAGGTTCGTCGCGCGCGGCCCGGCGCGGGTGCCGGACGGCACGTCCTGCGTTCGAGTGTCCCGCGGGGCGGTGCGGAAACCGCGGGTCACTCCTCCTCGAGCAGGGCCAGCTCCGCCCAGATCGTCTTGCCCTCGGTGGTGTGGCGGCTGCCCCAGCGCTGGGTGAGCTGGGCCACCAGCAGCAGACCGCGCCCGCCCTCGTCCCAGGTCTTGGCCCGGCGCAGATGCGGCGCGGTGTGGCTGGTGTCGGAGACCTCGCAGATCAGCGTGGTGGCGTCGTGGATCAACCGCAGCCGGATGGGCGGTGAGCCGTACCGGATGGCGTTGGTGACCAGCTCGCTCACCACCAGTTCGGCGGTGAAGGTGGCCTCCAGCAACGCCCAGGCGGACAACTGCTCGACGACCTGTTTGCGGATGGGGGCGACCAGCGACGGGTCCGCGGGGATGTCCCAGGTGGCGACCTGGCCGGCGGGCAACCCCCGGGTGCGGGCCAGCAGCAGCGCCACGTCGTCGGTGGCGCCGCCGTCCGGCAGCAGGGCGTGCAGCACGCGGTCGCAGGCGGCGTCCAGCGAGCCGGCGGTGGCGTCCAGGGCCTCCCGCAGCAGCACCTGACCGTCGTCGGGGCTCCGGTCGCGGCCCGCGACCAGGCCGTCGGTGTAGAACGCGAGCACGCTCCCCTCGCGCAGTTCCAGCTCGGTGGACTCGAACGGCAGGCCGCCCACGCCGAGCGGCGGACCGGAGGGCAGGTCGAGCTGCCGGGGCGAGCCGTCCGGCGGGATCACCACCGGCGGCGGATGCCCGGCCCGGGCCAGGGCGCACTGCCGGGACACCGGGTCGTACACCGCGTACAGGCAGGTGGCACCGACCTCGCCCGCGCCGTCGCCGCCGGACTCCTCCGACAGCCGGACGACCAGGTCGTCCAGGTGGGTGAGCAGTTCCTCGGGGGTCAGGTCGATGTCGGCGAGGGTGCGCACGGCGGTGCGCAGCCGGCCCATGGTGGCCGAGGCCTGGATGCCGTGCCCGACGACGTCCCCGACGACCAGCGCGACCCGCATCCCGGACAGGGGGATGATGTCGAACCAGTCGCCGCCCACTCCGGAACGGGCCGCCGGGAGGTACCGGGAGGCGGCCTCCAGCGCGGCGGTGGGCGGCAGCCACCGGGGGAGCAGGCTGCGCTGCAGCATGAGGGTGGTCTCGCGCTCGCGGGAGTAGCGGCGGGCGTTGTCGATGCAGACGGCGGCCCGGGCGCTGACCTCCTCGGCCAGCAGCACGTCGTCGTGCGTGAACGCGTAGGGGGTGCGGAATCGGGTGAAGACCGCGATCCCCAGGGTGGTCCCGCGTGCCTGCAAGGGGACGGACATCGTGGAGTGGATGCCGTACTCCTCGACCCGCCCGACGCGGACCGGGTCCCACTCACGCCACTGCTCGATGTCGCCGGGGGGCACCGCGGCGACGATCGCGTGCCCCGCGACCAGGCACCGGGCCTGCGGTGAGGCCGCCGGATAGACGTCGAGGCGGCCCGGTTCGGCCACCGCCTCGGGGCATCCCGGGTTGACCGACTGGTGGGCGGCCCGGCGCAGGGCGACCGGCGGCGTCGGCGGGCCGACGGGATCGCCGCCGTGCTCCGGCGGGTCCAGCAGGTCGACGCTGACGAAGTCGGCGAGCGCCGGGACGGACACGTCGGCCAGTTCCTGCGCGGTGCGGGTCACGTCGAGGGTGGTGCCGATGCGCACGCTGGCCTCGTTGACCAGCTGGAGCCGCTCCCGGGCGAGGTGCTGCTCGGTGAAGTCGTGGGCGGTCACGCAGACGCCCCGCACCTCGCCGTCCGGAGCGGTGAGCGGGGCGATCCGGGCCAGCCAGGCGTGGGCGCGGCTCTCGCCGGGGGCCTTGAGGTAGGTGTGCATGTCGTGGCCCTGGCCGGTGGCGAGCGCGTGCCGCATGTGCTCCTCGAGTTCCGCGGCCTGCGGACGGCCTCCGAGGTCGGTGGCCCGCAGGCCGCGCAGGCGGTCCGGGGGGAGTTCGAAGAGGCGCGCCATGGCGTCGTTGAGGCCGCGGATCCGGAGCAGGTCGTCGAAGATCATCATGGCGCACGGGGACTGCGTCAGTGCGGCTCTGACCAGTGGGTCGTCCGGCTGTTCGGGCCCGTCGACCAGCGGTGTGACGGCCAGCCACGTGCCCGGACCGTCGTCCTCGGACGGTCTGTGGCGGGCGAGCACCCACACCGTCACCGTGTGCCCGTCGCGGTGCCGCAGGGCCAGCGTCCCGTTCCAGCGTTCGGCGCCGGGCTCGAGCGCCGGGCCGTCGGTCCCGTCGGCCAGCAGTTCGGCGGCGGGGCGCCCCACGACGTCCGCGGCGGGGTGCCCCAGCAGCAGGCGCGCGCCCTCGCTCCACTCCCGCAACGTGCCGGAGTCGTCGACGACGACGCGGGCCGCGGCGGCATCGTCGTGCGGGTTGACCGGACTCATCCTCGCCACTCCATTGCGCACACCCACAGTGAACAGCGCGTCACCTGGGTCCCAGCGTAGTGCGTCCGGGCCACGCGCGGACCCGAACCGTCCGGCTCGCGGAGCCGCCCCGGCGCACGGGACACGGGACCGCCGGGGCACTCAAGACAGAAAGAGCTTTCCGTGCCCTTGACGACGGCGTATGGACCGACGTCAGAATCTGTTTGTTCACGATCACTTGTGAGTACTTCTGATTCCTGATGAGGGAGATCCGGCATGACGGTCACGCGCAGATCGGTCCTGATCGCCTCGGCGGCGACGCCCGCGGCGGGTGCGCTGCTGGGCGCCCCGCCGGCGTGGGCCGCGGACGCGGCGGGGGAGGGCGCGGGCCGCCGTACGGTCGCCCTGCGCGACGGCTGGCGCTTCGCCCTGGTCGATCCGGACGGGAGCGCCGACCCGGCCGGGGAGTACGCCGGAGCCGCCGAACCGGACTTCGACGACTCGGCGTGGCGCGAGGTGGCGATCCCGCACGACTGGAGCATCGAGCAGACGCCCACCACCGAGCACGGCACCACCAGCGGCACCGGCTTCCTGCCGGGCGGCCTCGGCTGGTACCGCCTCGCCTTCACCCTGCCGTCCACCGCGGCCGGGAAGCGGATCTCGGTCGAGTTCGACGGCGTCTACATGGACTCCCACGTCTACTGCAACGGCCGGGAGGCCGGCCACCACCCCTACGGTTACACCGGCTTCGCCCTCGACCTCACCGGCCTGGTGCACACGGACGGCCGCACGGAGAACGTCCTCGCGGTCGAGGTGCGCAACCAACTGCCCAGCAGCCGCTGGTACTCGGGCAGCGGCATCTACCGGGAGGCCCGGCTGGTCGTCACCGAACCGGTGCACGTGCGGCGCTGGGGCACGTACGTCACCACGCCCGAGGTGAGCGGCGAGCGTGCCCTCGTCCGGGTCGAGACCTCCGTCGTCAACGCCACGGGCACCGCGCGCGAGGTCGAGATCAGGTCGGCGGTCCAGGACGCCGAGGGGCGCACGGTGGCGCGGGCCGCGTCGACGGTCACCGTGGCGGACGACACGAGCGAGACCCACGAACTGGTGCTTCCCCGCCCCCGGTTGTGGGACTTCGCGGACCCGTACCGCTACACCCTGCACACCGAACTCCGGGTCGGCGGACGCACGGTCGACACCTACCGCACCCCCTTCGGCGTCCGCACGTTCCGCATCGACCCCGACGAGGGCTTCCACCTCAACGGAGCCCACGCCAAGATCAGGGGCGTCGACCTGCACCACGACCTCGGCGCGCTGGGCGCGGCCGTCAGCGTCGACGCGGTCCGCCGCCAGATGACCCTCATGAAGTCGATGGGCGCCAACGCCTTCCGCACCTCCCACAACCCGCCCTCGCCCGAGATGATCGAGATCTGCGAGGAACTGGGCATCGTGATGCTGGTGGAGGCCTTCGACTGCTGGCGCACCGGCAAGAACCGGTACGACTACGGCCGGTTCTTCGACGAGTGGTGCGAGCGGGACGCCACCGAGATGGTGCTCGCGGCCCGCAACTCGCCCGCCGTCGTCATGTGGTCGATCGGCAACGAGATCCCCGACTCCACCTCCACCGCCGGCCTCGCGATGGCCGACCGGATCATCGCCGCGATCCGGGCCGCCGACGCCACCCGGCCGCTCGTCATCGGCTCCGACAAGTACCGCCGGCTCCCCGCCAAGGGTTCGGCGGCCGACCTGATGCTGGCCAAGCTCGACGGACTGGGGCTCAACTACAACACCGCCAAGTCCGTGGACGCCCTGCACGCCGCCTATCCCCACCTGTTCCTGTTCGAGTCCGAGTCGTCCTCCGAGACCTCCACACGCGGCACCTACCAGGAGCCCGAGCACCTCAACACCGGTGAGAACCACACGCCCGGCGCGCGGGCCACCTCCTCGTACGACAACAACCTCGCCTCCTGGACCATGAGCGGCGAGTACGGGCTCAAGAAGGACCGGGACCGCAGGTGGTTCGCCGGGCAGTTCCTGTGGTCGGGCATCGACTACATCGGGGAGCCCACGCCCTACGACGTCTTCCCCGTGAAGGCGTCCTTCTTCGGCGCGGTCGACACCGCCGGCTTCCCGAAGGACATGTACCACCTGTTCCGCAGCCAGTGGACGGACGCCCCGATGGTCCACCTGCTGCCGATGACCTGGAACCACCGCGCGGGCGACACCGTCGAGGTCTGGGCGTACTCCAACGCCGACACCGTCGAGCTGTTCCTGAACGGGAAATCCCTGGGCGTCCGCTCGTTCGACACCAAGAGGACGGCGGACGGCCGGGTCTACCTGGAGACCACCGAGGCCACCGGCGACGACAAGACCTTCACCGACGGCCCCTACCCGGGCAGTTACACCAGCCCCACCGGCAGCGCGGGCAAGCTCCACCTGACCTGGCGGGTCCCCTTCGCGCCCGGCGAGCTGAAGGCCGTCGCCCGGCGCGGCGGCAGGACCGTCGCCACCGACGTCCTGCGCACCGCCGGGGCACCGCACGCCGTACGTCTCACCCCGGACCGGGAGGCCGTCGCCGCCGACGGCCGTTCCCTGGCCTTCGTGACCGCCGAGGTGGTGGACCGCGACGGAACGGTGGTGCCCGGCGCCGAGCACCTGATCTCCTTCGAGGTCGCGGGCGGCTCCCTCGCCGGAGTGGACAACGGCCGCCAGGAGAGCGCCGAGCGCTACCAGGCCAGTACCCGCACCGCCTTCCACGGCAAGGCCCTGGCCATCGTGCGGTCCGGCACCCGCCCGGGGACGGTGCGGGTGACCGCCCGCGCGGACGGGCTGCGGGCGGGCACGGCGGTCGTGCGCGCCCGGCGGGCCGCGTCCGCCGCGACCACGCCGGCCCCGCGGTTCGCGCCCGGGCAGCCGGAACCCGTGGTCCATCCGCACGCGGACGCGAGCTACTCCGGACGCCCCGACACGCTGCCCGCCGCGGTGCTCGACGGCGACCCGGCCACGGGCTGGTCCAACGGCTTCCGCAAGGAGGCCACCGCCCTGCTGCCCGCCTTCGACGGGGCCCGCGCCGCGGACTGGATCTCGGTCGACCACGGTCGGACCCGCCGTTTCGGCCGGGTCGAGGTCTCCTTCACCGTGGACGCCGCGCACAGCCTGCCCGCAGCGGTGGAGGTCGCCGTCTGGGACGGCCGCGCGTGGCGGACGGCCGAGGGCGCGCGCACCGAGTGGGCGACCGCGTCCGACGCTCCCACGGTGATCACCTTCGACCCGGTGCGCGGGTCCCGCGTCCGGCTCACGCTCACGAGCCGTCACCCGGGCGAGGCGAGGGGAGCGGTCCGCGTCAGCCGGCTGGAGGCGCCCGCCGTCTGACCGGCAGCGCCCCGGTCCGGACGGGAACCGCTCCCGTCCGGACCGTTGACGCGCTGTCATGTCTGCCACAACCATGGCCCTCGACCACCATTGGGAGCGCTCCCACAAGTTCTTCGGTTGCGCTGCCCGTCCCCCACCCCCGAGGAGCCCGGACGTGAAAAGACGCAGAACCGCGCTCGTCTCCCTGACGGCCCTGCTCGCGGCGGCCGTCACCGCGCTGCCCGCCGCCCCGGCCGGCGCGGACGAGACCGAGCAGGTCAGGAACGGCACCTTCGACACCGGCACCGACTCATGGTGGGCGAGCAGCGGCGTCACCGCGGCCGTGTCCGACGGCCGGCTGTGCGCCGACGTCCCCGGCGGCACCGCCAACCGCTGGGACGCCACCGTCGGCCAGAACGACATCACCCTGGTCGCGGGGGAGTCGTACAGGTTCTCCTTCACCGCGACCGGCGCTCCCGCCGGCCACGTGGTCCGGGCGATCGTGGGCCTGTCGGTGTCCCCGTACGACACCTACTACGAGGTCAGTCCGCAGCTGAGCGTCTCCGGCGACACCTACTCGTACACCTTCACCTCGCCCGTCGACACCACCCAGGGCCAGGTCGGCTTCCAGCTCGGCGGGACCCCCGACGCCTGGCGGTTCTGCGTGGACGACGTGTCCCTGCTGGGCGGCGTGGCACCGGAGCCGTACGTCCCCGACACCGGACCGAGGGTGCGGGTCAACCAGGTCGGCTACCTGCCGTCCGGACCGAAGAACGCGACGCTGGTCACCGACGCGACCGCGCGCCTGCCCTGGCAGCTCAAGGACGCCGGCGGCCGGGTCGTGGCCCACGGCTGGAGCGTGCCGCGCGGCGTCGACGCCTCCTCCGGGCAGAACGTCCACTCGATCGACTTCGGCCGCCACACGCGGCGCGGCGACGGCTACACCCTGGTCGCCGACGGGGAGACCAGCCGCCCGTTCGACATCGGCACCGCCGCCTACGAGCGGCTGCGCGTCGACTCCGCGAAGTACTACTACACCCAGCGCAGCGGCATCGCCATCAGCGACCGGCTGCGCCCCGGCTACGCCCGCCCCGCCGGACACGTGGGCGTGGCACCCAACCAGGGCGACACCGAGGTGCCCTGCCGGCCCGGCGAGTGCGACTACACCCTCGACGTCTCCGGCGGCTGGTACGACGCGGGCGACCACGGCAAGTACGTGGTCAACGGCGGCATCTCCGCCTGGGAGCTGCTGAGCACCTACGAGCGTTCGCTGCACGCCCGGACCGGGAAGCCGTCGGGCCTCGGTGACGGCACGCTCGCGATCCCGGAGAGCGGCAACAAGGTGCCGGACATCCTCGACGAGGCCCGCTGGGAACTGGAGTTCCTGCTGAGGATGCAGGTCCCGGCCGGGCAGCCGCTGGCCGGAATGGCCCATCACAAGATCCACGACGCCCAGTGGACCGGGCTGCCGCTGCTGCCGAGCGACGACCCGCAGAAACGCGAACTGCACGCCCCGACCACCGCGGCCACCCTCAACCTGGCGGCGACGGCCGCTCAGGCGGCCCGCCTCTACCTGCCCTACGACCGCGCCTTCGCGGCGAAGGCGCTCGACGCCGCACGCACGGCCTGGGCCGCGGCCCTCGCCCACCCGGACGTGCTGGCCGACGAGAGCGACGGAGTCGGCGGCGGCGCCTACCCCGACAGCCGGGTGGACGACGAGTTCTACTGGGCGGCCGCCGAGCTGTACCTGACCACGGGGGAGCGGACGTTCGAGAAGTACCTGCTGGCGTCCCCCGTCCACACCGCGGACATCTTCGTCCCGCTCGGCTTCGACTGGGCGCGCACCGCGGCGGCCGGCCGCCTCGACCTGGCCCTCGTGCCGAACCGGCTTCCCGGGCGGGACGCCGTGCGCCGCTCCGTGGTGAAGGGCGCCGACCGCTATCTCGCCACGCTGAAGGCGCACCCCTACGGGATGCCGTACGCCCCCGACGGCAACGTCTACGACTGGGGATCCAGCGCCCAGGTCCTCAACAACGCGGTCGTCCTCGCCTCCGCCTACGACATCACCGGCGGCTCCGCCTACCGTGACGGCGCCCTCCAGACCATGGACTACATCCTGGGCCGCAACGCGCTGAACATCTCCTACGTCACCGGCTACGGCGAGGCCAACGCCCACCACCAGCACAGCCGCTGGTACGCCCACCAGCTCGACCCCGCCCTGCCCGACCCGCCGGCCGGCACCCTCTCCGGCGGACCCAACTCGGCCATCCAGGACCCCTACGCGCAGAGCAAGCTCCAGGGCTGCGTCGGACAGTTCTGCTACATCGACGACATCCAGTCCTGGTCGACCAACGAGCACACCGTCAACTGGAACGCGGCACTGGCCCGCATGGCGTCCTTCGTGGCGGACCAGGGCTGAGGGTCCGCTCACCCGTTCGCTTCCCGCGGTACCGTCGTACTCCTGCTCTGACCTGGGGGTATTTACGGGCCAGTACCCACGCGGTACCGTGGGAGGCATGCCAGCCCTGAACGTGGAGTTCAGCGACCGCGAGCTCGAGGACCTGAGGCAGATCGCCAAGGAACGCGGTACGTCGATGAAGGCGCTCGTGCGGGAGGCCGCCGCCGCCGACATAGCCCGGCACCGGGCGCTGCAGGAGGGCGCGGAGGCGTTCCGCCGGTTCTTCACCGCCCACGCCGACGAGTTCGCGGCCGCGTTCCCCGACGACGAACCACCGCCCGCCCGGGGCGAGGGGCGGGCCGCCTGACCCATGGCACCCGTTCTCCACATCGACGTGCCCTGGCTGCTCCAGCGTCACGAGGAGGTGCTGCCGGAGCAGCCCACGATCAACGACTTCTCCGCGCTGGTCGCCGCCGTCGCCCGGCACCGTGTCGATCCGCCCCGCCTCGGGGTGGACTCCGACCCCGCCTGGCGGGCCGCCGCCCTGCTGCACACCCTCGCAGTGCTCAGGCCCCTGCCGTCGGCCAACGCCCGCTTCGCCTGCGCGACGGCCGTGGCGTACATGTTCGCCAGCGGTGTCGGCATCGACCCGCCCTACGGTGCCCTGGTCGACCTCGCGCGCGACCTGCTCACCGGTGACGCCGATGTCTTCGGCGCGGCCGACCGGCTGCGTTCCTGGCAGATCTGACCCTCGCCCGGCCGCCCTCCCCGGGGCGCCGGCCGGGGGAGGGCGGAACGGACCCGGAGGCCCTCGCCGGCCGTTCCCGCGGGACACGCCGGAAAATCCGAAAACCCGTGTAGGGCACATCGGTTGACGCGGATTCCGGGTGTCTTTCGTGGAGGTCCGGCATTGTCCGGGCGCGCCTTGTTGACCATCAGTGCTTTGTGCGAGAGTGAAGCACTCGTGCGGGGGGTGAAGGCCGGGTCTCGCACGCATCGTGGGAAACCGGGCCCGATTTCGCCGTGGCGCATTCACGCCCCCACGCCGCGCCCAAGAGGTATACACCAATTCCCTTTCGGTGACCGGAACTGCGCGTCACCCGCGCGTGGGAAGGAAACAGCTCAGTGCCCACCCCCCACCCCCCTCGTCCCGTCCACCCGTCCTCCGGCGGGGGTCCCGGGGAGTCCGACGAGTGGCTGGCCGCCCGCCTCCGGGACGGCCCGGAGAGCGAGGCGGCCCGGGCCGTCGCGCTGCTGACGGCCCGGCACTGGCAACCGGCCCACGACTACGCGGCCATCTGCCTCGCCACGTCGGGGCGGACCAGCGCCATGGTCACCGCCGCGGCCCAGCACCGGGTCCTGGACCGTCTCGCCCAGGGCGAACCGGCCACGGCCCTGCGCCCGCGGCTGCTGGTGGCCGTGCGCGACACCGTCCGCCAGTGGGCCGCCGACGACGCGATCAACGGCGTTCTGCCGCAGTTGCTCAAACCCGCCGGCGGGCGCGGTATGCGGGCGGCGAAGTCCCTGATCCCGGAAAACCGCACACTGGCCGCGCGCGCATTCGCCTCCCTTCCCGGACCGGCCCGCTGTTTGCTGTGGCACACGGAGGTCGAGGGGGAACCGATTGATGTGCCGGCCGGTCTCCTCGGTATGGACACCGACACCGCGTCGGTCACGTACGGACAGGCGCGTGAGCAATTCCGTGAGGGATGCCTGCACGCGCACCGGCAGCTCGCGCCGACCCAGGACTGCCGTTTCCACAACCGGCTCCTCGACGTCCCGATCCGCCGGGGCGGGGACCTGCTGCCGGAGGTGCGCAAGCACCTGGGGGAGTGCCGGCACTGCCGGCACGCTGCCGAACAACTCGCCTGCTTCGAACGGGAACTGGGGCCGCTGATCGCGGAGGCGGTGCTCGGCTGGGGTGCCCGGCGCTATCTCGACTCCCGTCCCGACCGCGCGGACCGGGGCACCCCGGCCAGGTCCGCCGCCCGGCACCGCGGCGGACGCTCCAACCTGCTCGCCCGGATCCCCGTGTCCGTACGCCGGCTCCCGGGCCGGCCCCGCTCCGTCCGTTCGGCGCTCAGAGGAGTCGGCGCCGCTTCGGCGGGAGTACTGGCGGTCGTCCTCGTGACGAACGTGTGGTCGTACGACGGCGGCGGCGCCGATCCGGCCGCGTCCACCAGCGCCGCCGACGGCCGGGGTACGGCGTCGGCGACCTCCCGCCCGAAACCACCCGGCGCCGCCGGTCTGCCCACGGCCGCGGATTCCGCCCGCCTGCGCAACGTCGCGGCCGGCCTCTGCCTCGACGTCCGGGGCGAGCCCAGGGCCGGCGCGGGGGCCCGGCTGGCGGCGTGTTCCGAGGCGTGGACGCAGCAGTGGACGCTGGAGGAGGACGGGCTGCTGCGCAGTGTCGCGGACCCCGGGCTGTGCCTGGACTCGCAGGCGGACGCCGGAGTCGTCATTCTCGGTGTCTGCGCCGACGAGGGCACCGAGCGGGGCGACGCCGTGCGCTACGACCGCACCGCACAGGGCGCGCTGCTGCCGCGCTGGCAGAACCAGCTCGCCCTCGCCGCCACCACCGGCGCCCCGGACGCCGACGTCGTCGTCAAGGTGCACGACGGCTCCACCGATCAGCGCTGGCGGATCGAGAAGGCGCCGGCGGCGGACGGGGCCCTGTCGGTCGCCGGCACCTAGGAGTGCCTCGTTACGGTGGCGATCCCGGCCGGTGGTGGGGACGATCGGCCTTTCGACCGTTCGGTATCAAGCCGTCGCGCTGATCGAGAACGTCAGAGGATCTCGAGAGTGAGGGCCCCCGAGGAGGTGGTGATTCCCTTTTCGGTGAGGCACTCCAGGGGCTGGGTCGGACCGGGAGCCAGAACGAACTCGACCACGACCGTGGACCCCGAGAAGTCACCGGAAACGACCTCACCGGTCATCACGATGACGGACACCCCGCCGGGGCGGACACTGAGGGCGGTGGTGAAAGCGAAGACGCTGGAACTGTTCTGGGGGTTCGTCCAGTCGATGCGACCGCTGCCCTGCGCGTCCTCCAGGACACAGGACAGGAGGCCCTGGCCGGTGAAGCTGACGGTGCCGGACGTGTGGTCGAGCGGGAGTCCGACACAGGGGCCCACCGCTCCCGAGGCGGACAGGGCGGTCTGGCGTGGAAGGAGGGTCAGACCGGGTTGATAGGTGCTGGTCTCGTAACCGGGGCACGTCAGGAGGGCTGGCGTCTGGCGTGCCGCCGCCCGGACGGTCGGCTCCGGTGCGGACGCTGCGGCCGCCGGCTGCGCGAAGAGACCCAGCAATGACAGCGTCAGCGCTGAGCCCAACAACGAAAGGCGAAGGGACATGGGAACTCCTGGTCGGAGAAGCTGAGAAGGCAGGAGCCCGCTGATGTCACGGCAGTGACGGAGAGCTCAGCAAGGCGAAGCACTACCTGCCGTGTAGCGCCTTACCGTGCCACTCCCTCACCCCAGTGACCATAGTCACTTCGGGGGGGGCGACGGGTGTCGTCGAGGAACGCCCTGTGCACCGGCACGACCAGGTGCCGCGACGCCCGGGGCGGCAGCGTTTTCGCCACTATGAGGCCCCGACGTGCATGCCGGTCCCTTCTCGTCGTGGCCGGCTGCTTCGGCCACCGCGAGATCCCCGGATACTTCTGTCGCTAGTCATTCCTGCCTATGGCCAAGGGAGGCGCGGCCCTGGTCTGATGTTTGTGGTAGGCCGGAAGCCGCCTCGTAAGCAGGCGACGAGTGCACCTGCCTCGGAGGCCGTCATGAGACCACTGGCCAGCCACCGCACGGTGCTTGGCGTGTTACCAGTTCTCGCCGTCGCTGTTCTCGGAACGGCTTCCCATGCCGGCGCCACGGAGCAGTCAGCCGTTGGCGTCGTGTGCGCCGCAGGCAGCCACACCGGCGCCTACAACCCTCCAGTGATCAATACGCCGCGAACGACCACTGTGACGAGCACGGAGAACTTCTCGTGCACCTCGGTACTGACGGGAGTGTCGAGCGGCAGCGGTACGTCCGCCTCGACGCTCTCACTGAACTGTCTTCTCACGGTGTCGTCGCCGTTCTCTGCCACCTGGACCTATGAGTGGAACACCGGCGAGACGTCCACCATCACGTTCGGTCTGAGTGAAGCGGTGAAGGCGGCGGACGGTACCACCGTCGTCACCAGCACCGGCAGTGTCACGGCGGGGCTCGGGCAGGGCAGCCTCGCCGTGAAGGTCACCGTGATGCCGCAACTCAGCCTGACGGCCTGCGCCACCACCGGGGTATCGGCCGTCACCGGCCCGGCCACCCTCACCATTCTGCCTTGACGGCCGGCATGACGATCCGCGCCACCGCCGTGATCTGCGAAGCCGCCCGCGCTGTGCTGTCGCCGGTCCGCACCTCGTCCGGTGCGCCGCGGCACGTCCCGTACGCCTCGCGAGGCGGCCGACATCACCTCGGGTCCGCGAGGCCCGGTCACTGAAGGACGGACCGATGCGCAGAACTCTCGCTTCAATCCTGACCGCTTGTGCCCTCGGCGCTGCGGCTCTTCTCCCCGCGACGCCCGCGACGGCGGATGCGAACGACATCAGTGTCGTGAGCTGTCCCCTGGGCGTGCAGAACACCTCGTACTCTCCCGGCCTGACCCTGTCCACGCCGGCTCCGGAGGTCGAGGTGACATCAAGCGGGACGCTGGGGCCCTGTGTCTCCACCGACCTCCGCCACTCTGCAGGCACCTATTCCTTCGACGGCAGCGGTACGCTCAACTGCCTCGGCGGCAGCAGCGCCGGTACGGGCAGCATCGTATGGGCTGATCCGGGCACGCATCCGTCCCGGTTCACCTTCACCAGTTCTCTGGCGCTGCGGCCCGACGGCACGACGGTGCTCGTCGCGACCGGCCCCATCACCCAGGGCGACCTGGCGGGACACACGATCGTCAACACCGTGGTCATCACCAGTCTCGACCTCCTGGCATGTGCGACGCCCGGCGGACTCACCTCCACATCCGGTCCCTTCCTCGTCACCATTCTGTGAGGCCGTAGTTCCCTTCCGCCGCGGCGAGACGGACGGAGTTCAGCCGACTGCCGCCCTGGGCCGTCGTGAACCCATCGGCGCAGCCGTGCGGGAGGCCGTTCACCCGGACGGCAGTCCAGATATCGCCTTGGAACGTGCCCGACTCGACGATGAGCCCATGAACGATCCCTTCTTCGACCACATCGCCGCTCTCACCCGTCGCTCGCCCGGGGTGCCGGAACGTGATCACTATGCCCACCGCCGTGCGGTTCCGGGGGTCGAGGGCTGTCCTTCGCGCACCCTCGCGTGTGAGAGGGCAGGGCTTCGGAAAGCGGCTACGCTGGCCCCTTCGGGAGAGTGATCGCCGAGATCCGGCCCAACAGCGCGGCTGCCTCAGGAACCCGCCGGAACTGGGTCAGACGTGCTCGCAGCTCGCGCGCTACGAGCAAGGACCGGCGAGAACGCAGGAGGGGATACACCTCGGCGAAGAGCTGACCGTACGTGCACGCTTCCTCCACCATGCCCTGTTCCAGTAGCACCAGTGCCACTCGTGCCTGGCTCAGAGCCCTCAGACGGTGTTCGTGCGCGGGGCGTTCGGCCGCCGCGTACCGCAGGGCGTCCAGGGCCGATCGTGCGTCCCCGAGCAGGTGGAGCGTCTGTCCCTTGCGATAGGCGAAGCCGGCTCTCGGGTAACGGGAGAAGACGTCCTGACGGAGGGCGGTCTCGTCCAGCGACCCCTCGGCAGCCTCGAGATCCTGGTGGGCGCGTCGGTGTTCGCCCACCAGGGCCAGGGCGTTGGCCCGCTGCGCGAGGACGAACGCCCGCAGAGCCCCATCGCCTGACTCACCCGCCGACGTGACCGCGGCGTCAGCGAGGTCGGCCGCATACCGGAACGCGTTCATCCGCACCGCCTGAACACTTGTCGCCCGCAACGTGATGGTCCGCGTTCGGAGGTCCCCTGCTTCGGCGGCGGCGCCAAGGGCAAGGAAGTAATACCGCTGCGAGAGGCCCTGGTGGCCCGCGTCCGACGACATGTCGCCCAACAGGTGCGTGAGTTGAGCTGTCGCTGACAGAAGATCCGCTCGCACGTCGGGTCGTGCCGCGAGCACCAGCAACCGTCCGACGTCATCTCCGAGATAGGAGGCGAGCGCGGTCCGGGCGTGCCCGCCTCCGTATCGAAACCAGCCTGCGGCGAACTGGGACACCATGAACCGCACTCTTCCCACATCGGCGCCGGTGAGCCCGCCGTGGCGCCGGGTCGGGCTCACGGGCTGAGGTGTGTGCACGGCCTCGGCGGCCGGAACTCCCCTCTGGCGGAATACGGACTGCAGCAACTGCGCATGGCCTGCCGGGTGGGCGTCCCTTCTGGCCAGGACGACGAGATCTCGGCTCACATCTGCTTCGCCGCCACGGGTTTCGTCGGATCTTTCGGTCAGTCCCGTCTCCGTCGCATCGATGGGACGGCCGATCCGGCGAGTGAGCGCCTCGGCCACAAGCTGGGGAACCAGGCCCCTGGGCCGGGAACCCGTGAGCCAGTGGGCCACCGTGGTGCGGTCGTACCGAAGGGAAACGCCTTCGGCTGCGGCCAGGCGGTTGACGTCTCGAGCGAGGTCCGCCGCGCTCATGTCCGCTTCGGTCAGTAATCCGGCGAGCATGGCGTTGCGACCGTGACGGCGTGACACGGGCTCCTCCGACGACGTCGACATCCGGCGCGATGCCTGGGTGAGCGAGGATCCGCGCCGAAAGACCGCCCACGAGCATGGATTACCTATTTACCCCACTATCATATTTTTGAAAGGGCTCTTTCTTGCCACTTCACAGTGAATCCGCATTTCTGTCATGAAGGATCCCTTTGCGGTTCCTGATGCGGGCGCCCGTAAGGCGGCGTTCGGTCTCTCGCCGTACCGCGTGGACTGTGCAGTTCAACGCGTTCACGCACCACCGTTGGCGTCGAGGTGTCGGGTGCACCGGTGCGGTAAGCCGAGTAACGGTGCCCCCCCGACGGGTGCCGAGCACCGGAACACTCAGTGAGCGGACGCGCTGAACACGTCTTCCTGAGTCTGATCGGTCGGTTGTACTGAGAAGGGGTGACGTGCATGCAGGACAGGACGGAACCTGTGGACCGAGGACATCGAGCGGCACCGGCGACAGGGCCGCTGACCGGGGAGGAGTTGCTGACGACGACACGGTCCGTCCGCAGGCGTCTGGATCTGGAACGGCCCGTGGACGTTCGTCTGGTGCATGAGGCGTTGACGATGGCGCTGCAGGCGCCGAACGGTTCCAACGACCAGCCGTGGCAGTGGATCGTGGTGACGGATCCGGCTCAGAGGTTCAGGTTGGCCGAGTGCTACCGCAAGGCGGCCGGTCCCTATCTGGAGGCCATGGCGGCGCAGGCGGCCGAGGAGCCGGAGCGTAGGGGTGTATGGCAGGCGTCCGCGCATCTGGCGGAGCACCTGCACCGTGTTCCCGTACTGGTCGTGCCCTGTCTGAGCGCCTCGCCGGACGATTTCGAGGCGCGGTTCGCCGAGTTGGGCCTCCCTCCTCCCGCAGGACATGTCGCGCACTCCGTCTACTACGGCTCGGTCTGGCCCGCGATGTGGAGCTTGATGCTCGCTCTGCGGCTGCGTGGTCTGGCCGCCGCGGTGACCGCCCTCCACCTGGCATACGCCGGGGAAGCCGCGGAAGTGCTCCGGCTCCCGGACGGCGTCACCCAGGCCGGCCTCCTGGCAGTGGGGCACCCCAAGGGCAGCTCCTTCAGGCCGGCACCCCGCAGAGCCATCGGTGAGGTCCTGCACCGAGACGTCTGGTGACGCGATCATCACATTCCCCGAAAGCCCTCACGCACCGCATCGTCAGCCGAACAGGAGTGCCACGACGGTGGTCGACCAGAACAAGTCCCGAGAAAGCCAGGTCGTTTCGCCCGACACACCCGTGGGTGTCGACGGGCCCTACGCCTCTGCCCGACGCGTCGTCCTGCGGGAACTTGACGCATTGCTCCGCCATGTCGAGGAGGACGTCTGCGCCGACCTGATGGCCGCGCTCCGGGACGCCGACCGCGTCTTCGTCGCAGGAGCCGGCCGTTCCAAACTCTCCGCCGAGGGTTTCGCCATGCGATTGATGCACATGGGACTGTCCGTGCATGTGGCGGGTGACTCCACGACTCCCGCCATCGGCCCGGGTGACGTGCTGCTGGCATGCAGTGGGTCGGGCGAGACCCCCACCGTCCTGGTCATGGCGGAGAGCGCCGCCCGCTCGGGCGCCCGGATCGCCGCAGTGACGGCGGACGTCGACTCGCGCCTGGCTCAACGGGCCGACCTGCTGGTGCATCTCGGCGAATACAGCCAGGACCACGAGCCCGGCCGGTCCGGCCAGTTCGTCGGCACCCTCTTCGAACAGGGAGCCCTGCTGTTCTTCGACTCCCTGATCCTCGCAAGCGAGCAACTGTGGGAGACCGAACCACAGGCGATGCTCGCCCGGCACACCAACCTCGAATAGGGGAGGGGATCATGCCGGTCTCACTGACCAGCACAAAGATGAACCTCGGTCTGAGGCAGACCGAGGAATGGATCAACGAAGCCCTTCTTCCCCGAGCTGACGCCCTCGCCCGGCTGCTCTTCTGCGCCTGCCTGCCCCACCCGCTCCTGCCCCTGGGAGCCGAGCTCCTCGAAGGCACCGGCATGAGCGTCGGTGCGCAGAACGTCTGGTACGAGGAGGGTCCGTTCACCGGAGAAGTCTCCGCCGGCCTGCTGGCCGAGGTCGGCTGTACGCACGTCATGGTCGGGCATGCGGAGCGACGTCACCTGTTCGCGGAGGACGACCGGCTCGTCGGCCGCAAGGCACGGGCCGCGGTACATGCCGGCCTCGTCCCGGTGATATGCGTCGGGGAGGACGAACACCTCGGTCGGGCCGAAACAGTCGCTCACGTACGGCGGCAGGCGTCAGCGGTCCTGGACGTCCTTGCGCCCGACGCGACCGCGATCCTTCTCTACGAGCCGGTCTGGGCCATCGGCTCGGCACAGGGCGCCGATCCCCATCAGGCCGCCGCGGTGCTGGAGGCCCTGCGTCGGGCGGCGAGCGCACATGACGCCGTCGGCATGATCTACGGCGGTGCCGTCGTCCCGGGTGTCTACACCTCCCTGCGTCGCCTGGCGCCCTGGGACGGAGTGGCCATCGGCAGGGCCGCTCAGGACACCACGATGCTCGACGAGATGCTCGGTGAACTCCTCGAGCCGATGCACCGAGGACCGGGAAGCGACGGCTGACACTTGGGCGCGTACGACGAATGGGTCTGGGAGTACCGGGGCTACCGAGCCGATGAGGAGGGTGTGCGGGAGACCTTGTGTGCTCTCGGCAACGGGGTGTTCGGTGTCCGAGCGGCCGTTCCGGGAGAGGGAAGCGGTGCCGGTCACTACCGAGGCACCTACGCTGCCGGGTGCTACAGCAGTACCTCGGTGCGGGTCGAAGGGCGGACCGTGCGCTGCGAGGCGATGGTGAATCTTCCCGACTGGCTGTGGGTGCGCCTGCGGCCGATCGGCGAGAACGGAGCCGAGGAACCCTGGTTGTCGGTGGACGCCACCGAACTCCTGCAGTACCGGCAAGCACTCGATCTGCGTAAGGGCGTTCTGTCCCGCCTGATCCGCTATCAGGACCGGCGACGACGGCGCACCCGTGTGGAGCAGCGCATTCTGCTCAGCATGGACGATCCGGCCCTGGCCCTGGTGAGGGTGCGCATCACTGCGGAGAACTGGAGGGGAAGCCTGCAGGTCGAGTCGTCCGTGGACGGAACGGTGACGAACAGTCAAGTGGATCGGTACGAGGCCTTCGGCAACCAGTACTTGACCGACATCCGCTCCGGTCACCGTCCCGGCGACGGCATCGTGGTGGTCGCCTGCCGGCCCGCGGGCTCCCGTGTCTCGATCGCCGTGGCGGCTGCCACCCGTCTCCTCGGACCGGGCGACGCCGGCCTCGCATCTGTCCGTACCGAACATCCTGTCGCCCCAGGTCTTCGGCGCCCGAGCACACTGATCCACGTGCCCGTAGAGCCCGGGCGTACTGTGGACCTGGCCAAGACCGTCGCCTTGCTGACCTCGTCGACGTGCCCTCCCGGTCGGCTGACGGAACGAGCTGTGACACGGGTGGCGTCGGCACCCGATCCGGTCGAGCTCACCGCCCGGCACGAAGCGGCGTGGCGGGAAGTCTGGCACCGGTCGCCTCGCCCTTCCCCCGTCGTGGCGAAGCAGGGCTACCGCCTGCACCTGTTCCATCTCCTCCAAACGCTCTCCCCCCATAGGGCAGGGCTCGACGCCGGGTTCCCCGCCCGCGGGCTGCACGGTGAGGAGTACCAGGGAAGGGTCTTCTGGGACGAACTGTTCACCGTGCCCTGGCTGTCCCGTCACTGGCCCCCGACAGCTCGCGCACTTCTCGACTACCGCTACCGCCGGCTCCCCGCGGCCCGTGCGGCTGCCGCCGAAACCGGCCTGGACGGAGCGCTCTACCCGTGGCAGAGCGCAGCGAGCGGCAGCGAGGCCACCGTCCCTGCCGTACTCAATCCCCTCAGTCAGCGCTGGATCGCCGACCACAGCGCCCTGCAACGGCACGTCAACTCCGCGATCGCCTACAGCATCCACCAGTACACCCGGCTGAGTGGTGACGACGAGTACCTCCACGGGAGGGGAGCCGAGATGATCACCGAAATGGCCCGAATGTGGGCGTCCGCCGCAGCGCCCCACTTCGATGGTCACCGCTACCACATCGTCGGGATCATGGGACCGGACGAATACCACGACGCCTACCCCGACAGCGCACCGGGCCTGCGGGACAACGCCTACACCAACATGACGGCAGCCTGGGCCCTCTCCCACGCCCACCGGCTGTGGAACGGCCTGCCTCCACCCCGGCGTGAGCAGTTGGCCGAGCAACTCTCCATGGAGCCCGACGAGCCGGACCGCTGGCTGACGATCTCCCGCCGGATGTACATACCGTTTCACGACGACGTCATCAGCCAGTTCGACGGATACGGGCAGCTGGCCGAGTTCGACTGGGAGGGCTACCGTGCCCACCATTCCGACCTGCGAAGACTTGACCGCATACTGGAGCGGGAGGGTGATCACCCCAACCGCTACAAACTCAGCAAGCAGGCCGACACCCTGATGCTCGGCTACCTCTTCAGGCCGGACGAACTGACCGGCCTGCTCCGCCGACTCGGGTACTGCGTCGACGAAGGCATCTGGCAGCGCACCGTCGACTACTACCTGCCCCGGACCACCCACGGTTCCACCCTGAGCCTCGCGGTCCACGCGCACGTACTCAGCGATCTCGGGCACCCCGCCGCCGAGACGTTCACCCGGCGGGCCTTGCGGGCGGACCTGGACGGCACCGACAGGACGGGCACCTCCTACGGTGTCCACCTCGGTGCCATGGCCGCGGCCCTGCGTCTGGCCACCGAGCTCAGACCGAGGCCAGAGTGAACACGTCCAGTCCGACCTGTGAGGTCAGTCCCGCGGGCGTGGCACAGTCGAGGAGGTCCAGGGAGACGTTGGTTATGGTCCACGTGACCGTCGCTCCCTGGAACGTTCCGGAGGCCACCGACCCTGTGAAGGCGTCCACCTGCTGTCCGGCCACCTGGGAAACGGTCCGGGTCACTTGCAGGGTGCTCGTCGAGCCGTCCGACCACTTGACGACGTTGACGGCGCTGCCGCTGTCCAGCAGATCAAGGCAAGAGCTGCTTGCCGTCGCGGAGAACTCGATGGTCCCCGACGTGATCGAGGTGTTGGGCGCGACGCACGGGCCGAGATTGTTCGTGCCGGTGATGGTCACGGTGCGGGGTGCCAGCGTCAGCCCGGGACTGTACGAGATGTTCTGCGTACCCGTGCACGTTACGAGAGTGGCCGCGGACGCGGGAGACGTGCCGATGACCACACCCGCGCCGACGAGGCAGAACAGCGTCGACCACGTTCCCAGCCGGCGGCGAAGACGGGTTCGTCCGGAGTCGAGGAGGCCGGTGGTCCCGGCGGATGGCGAGGCGGTCATGGATTCTCTCCTGACGAGAGGGAAGGACGCGTTGCCTGTCAGCGTCGGCGCACCACGCACACGGGGCAAGGCGAGAAGTCGCCAACCGACGTCCGCCGGAACGCGGGCCGGCCGCCTGCCGGACGGTTGGCCGAGCCGGCGTCCACGGTCCGATGCCGCGTCACCCCGGACAGCGCTCGGAGGTGCCCGCCGCCGGGCCGTCACAGACACGACGTCACCGCCATGCGCCCGCTCACACCCCGTGTGCTGCCCGTGCCCCTTCCGAAGCCGCACACTCCCTGTCCGCGACCGTCCATGTCCACCACAGTCGAGGACGTCCTCACCCCTTCCACAAGAGGAAACAGCATGCCTGCCTTACGTCGCACCGCACTGGCCCTGGCCGCCGGCACCGCTGCCGCACTCCTGACCACCGGACAGGCTCTGGCCGCCTCCGGCAACGCCAGCGGCACCTTCTACTACACCGACCTCCTCGGTGGCAGCCAGCAGGTCACCAACCCCGAACGAGGCACCTGCAAGCTCGTCTCCACCGTCGGCACCAGCGTCGACAACCAGACCGACGCCACCGTCGTCCTCTACACCGACACCAGCTGCGCTCTGCTGGCCAACCCCGTCTCCCCGGGCAGCACCATCACCTTCCTCTTCAAGTCCTACCGGGTCCTCTGAAGTGCGTCACGGCCTCACGCGTCGGTTCCCCACGTCGCGTGAGGCCGTCGAAGTGCCATGAACCTGTCCGGTACAGACGACGAACGGGGAACATCCGTGTCGATTCTCGAGCCCGAGAGGCTGGCCGCCACGCCGGAGGGCCTTCAGGCACTCAGGGGCCTGGCCGATCAAGCGCTGGTCGCTGCGCAAGCGGGCGCACGGAACAAAGCGGGGCCGCTGCCCGCCGGCGGTCCCGCGGCGCTGGCCCGGCGAACCCGGCACCTGCTGCCTGAGGTACTGCCGGAACACGGGACGGGGGACGCCGAGGCCCTGGTGCCCCTGGCACGCCTGTTCAGCTGGGGAAGCGTGTCCCTGGGGCACCCCGCGACAGCGGCCTTCCTGCAATGCCCGGCGTTGACAGTGGCCGCGGCCGCCGACTTGGTGGCCAGCGCGATGAACCAGTCCGTCGACGTCTGGGACAGCGGGCCGCTCGCCATCGAGTTGGAGAAGGCGGTCCTGGAGGAGCTTCGCCGGCTGGCCGGCCTGCCGGCAGGGGCGTCGGGGGTGACGACGCCCGGCGGTTCCATCTCCAACCTGCTGGCGGTCATCGTGGCCCGCGACACCACGGGATCGGCGATGACCGGTGCCGATGTGACCCGCCTCGGTCTGCAGTCCGGCACCCGCCGCCTGCGCGTGGTGTGCTCGAGCGAGGCGCACATCAGCGTCACCCGCGCTCTCGCCGCCGCGGGTTTGGGAGACGCAGCAGCGAGCGTGGTGCCCGCCTGCGCCGACGGACGGATGACAGCGTCCGCGGTGGCGGCCGCACTTGCGGACCTGCCGCCCCGGGACGCCGCGTTCCTGCTGATGGCCACCGCGGGGACGACCGACCTCGGCGCCATCGATCCACTGCCGGAACTCGCCGACTTGGCACGAGAACGTGGCATGTGGTTGCACGTGGACGCGGCATACGGGGCCGGGATGCTCTTCTCTCCCACCCTGAAGCCTCTCTTCGCCGGTATCGACCGCGCGGACTCGGTCACCATGGACCTGCACAAGATGGCCTGGCAGCCGGCTTCCTCCAGTGTGCTCCTGCTGCGAAACCCCGATCACTTCGCACCGCTGCAGCGCGAAGTCGCGTATCTCAATCCCGGCGACGACGAAGAAGCCGGTTACCCCAACCGGCTGGGCCGCACCCTGGAGACCACGCGCCGTGCCGACGCCCTCAAGGCTGCCGCCGCCTTCCGGGCCCTGGGCAAGGACGGCATGGCCGCGTTGGTCGACCACTGCCACGCCCTTGCCGTGCACGCCCGGCAGGTCGTCGAGGCGCACCCCAAACTGGAGACGCACTACGCGGCCGTCCTCATCCGGGTGGTCTTCCGGTACCTACCGCGCCGCCCGGAACTGGCCGACCAGGTCAATGCCGCCCTCCGCCGACGGCTGCTGACCGAGGGCAGCGTCGTCATCGGCCGCACCGAGCGCGCGGTGGGCGGCGCAAAGCGCATCCACCTGAAGCTCACGTTGATCAATCCTTCGGCGACCCGTCAGGATGTCGAGAACCTGCTGGCCAAGGTGGTGAGCGCCGGAGAGGCGGAGGAAGAGCTGGCCGAACGCGCGCAGCGGGCACCTCGTGCGACCGAACCAGGTGCATCCCGGTGAGCGGGCCCGGACACGAGACGGCTCCCGCGCCGGTCCCGGGTGCTTCGCGGCGACCATGGCCACGCGTCGACCGGCAAGCGTTGCAGGCCGGCCGCACAGCCCGCCTGGCGCAGTGGATGGCGCGGCGCGACGTGGATCACCTGCTGCTCACCGGGCCGGACCAGATCCGCTATGCCACCGACTTCCGGGCGCAGTTGGTCAGCGAGAGCACCGACTGGTACGCCGCCGTGGTGGACGCGTACGGCGAAGGGGACATCTTCGTCCCCTATGTCGACGCCGCGGCGCCCGGACCGGCGTTGCCGCACAAGATGCGCGGTATCTTCCCCCTGCCTTCGTGGGCTCCTGCCGCCTGCCACCCACGGCAGTGGGTGCGGGCCGTGGCAGCGGTCCTGCGTGCCAGGCACGCCCACCACGTGGCCTACGACTCCTTGGACGCCGGGATCCTTCACGATCTGGCGGCCGAACTGCCTCAAGTGCGGTTCACGCCATGTGCCGCGGAACTGTTCGCCATTCGTGCGGTCAAGGACCCGCTGGAGATCAGCCTCGTCGAGGCGGCCTGCCGAATCAACGCCGCGGCTCTGCAGGCGGCGCTGGACGGTGCGCGCCCGGGCATGTCCGATCACGAACTGCTGGCGGTGGCCGCCGCCCACCAGCACGACTCGGGCGCCGAGTTCGTCACTCACTCGGTGTGCAACGTCCGCAAGGGGACGGGGGGCTGGTTCGCCGACGGAGCAGTGCTGCAGGAGGGAGAACCGTTCTTCCTCGACACGGGATGCCACGGCCACGGGGGCTACGCCTCCGACGCCGCCCGCACCGGGTGGCTGGGAGAGCCCGCCCCCGCGGTCCGGCGCGCGTGGCGGTCCCTGCTGACCGCTTACGAAGCCGGCCAGGAAGCCGCTCGCTGCGGGGTACGCGTCTCCCGGATTCACGAAGCGATGAACGACTGCCTCGTCCGGCAAGGGCTGCCGCCCACCCCGTACGGCACCGGTCACGGTATCGGCCTGCGCTGTTGCGAACTGCCCACGATCCACAGCGCGAGTCTCACCGATCACGACGACGTTCTCCGTAGCGGCCACGTCATCGCGCTGGAGCCGGAGACGGCGGTCGAGTCGGAAGGTCGCGTCTACGTCCTGAAGGTCGAGGACAATTTCGCTGTCGAGGAGCAGGGGCTGCGGCTGCTCACCACGCCTTCCACGACGTGGCCCGATTGATGTGGTTCCTCGCGGGCTTCCCGCGGACAGGACGTGGTCCACCCGTCGAATGTCGTGCAGGAGGTCGTCATGGCATGGATGGTTCTGGTGCTGGCCGGGATCATGGAAACCGTGTGGGCGACGGCACTGGACGCCTCACGCAACCTTTCCCGGTTGTGGCCGGCAGTGCTGTTCCTCGTCGCCCTCATCCTGAGTATGACCGGTCTGTCCTACGCGATACGGACTGTACCGATCGGTACCTCCTATGCCGTGTGGGTCGGCATAGGCGCCGTCGGCACCGCCGCGTACGGCATGGTCCACGACCACGACCCCGCGACCTCGGCCCGCCTTCTGTGCCTCGGTCTGATCGTCACAGGCGTTGTCGGCCTGAGGTTCCTGCCCTGATGCCACCGTGCTCGTGGGTAAGCCCCGCCATGCACACGTGTCGCCGCGGGACCCGCACGAGCGTTCACGAGTACCCCTCCACCTCACCGAAGGAGCCCCATGCGTACATTGCGTCGTATCACTCTCGGCGTCACCGCGGCTGCGGCCGGCGTCACCCTTGTCGCGACGACCACTGTCCCCGCCTCGGCCGCGACGCCGATCACCGGACAGTTCGAGTACAGCGACCTGCTGGGCGGCAACAACCGCATCATCAACCCCAGCGAAGGCACCTGTTACTACGTGACGAGCGTCGCCCTGAGCGGGTTCAACGACACCAACGCTCGCGCCACCACCTACACCGACCTCAACTGCACCCTGCTGGGTACCGTGGTCAACCCCGGCAACACCGCAGCCTTCCCCTTCAGCTCCGTCCGTTTCACCCTGCCTTAGCACCACGGGGCCTCAGCACCACGCGCGGCGCACCCCGCCTTCGCCCGGCCGCCGCGCCGGCTGCTGCTCCTGCGTCCTTTGGCCTGCCGGCCCTGGAGGACCGGCAGGCCAGAGGCAGCAACCGGGGAGCCGGGCGGAAGGCCGAAGGGCCGGGTTCCGTCCCGGCGGTGCGGGAGAACCTAGGCTTGCTCCATGAACCGATGGGAGAAGCTGACCGGTGGCAGTTCCGGCGAGCAGTACGCCGCTCGTTTCGCGGAGCTCGCCGAACAGGGACGGGACGTGCACGGCGAGGCGCGCTTCTGCGCCACGCTCGTGCCTCCCGGGTCACGCGTGCTGGACGCCGGCTGCGGCACCGGGCGGGTCCTGATCCAGCTCGCCGGCCTCGGCTACGACGGCGTGGGGGTGGACCTCGACGCCTCCATGCTGGCCGTGGCACGCCGGAACGCGCCACGGCTGACCTGGCTGCAGGCCGACCTCTCGGACTTCGACCCGGCCACCGCGGGCGTCACCCCCGGTTTCGACCTCGTCGTCGCCGCGGGCAACGTCTTCCCCCTCCTCGCTCCGGGCACCGAGGCCGCCGTCGTCGCCACGCTGGCCCGGGCCCTGCGCGCGGGCGGCCTGCTCGTCGCCGGCTTCGGCCTGGACCGGGACCACCTTCCCGTGCCGCCGACCCTGACCCTCGCGGAGTACGACGCCCACTGCGCCTCGGCCCTCCTCACCCTCACCGACCGCTTCGCCACCTGGGACGCCGACCCTTACGACGGCGGCGGATACGCGGTCAGCGTCCATCGCCGCTGAGGGCGGTCCCGCACACCGGCCGGCGCTCAGGCGGACTCCTCGACGAGGTCGGCCGGACCGGGTGTGGTGGGGGAGGCGTGTCCTGACAGGGCGAGCGTCAGGTCCAGTTCGGCGAGCAGGCAGCGGATCACGTGCTCGACGCCCGCCTGCCCGTCCAGGCCGAGGCCGTAGACGTACGGGCGGCCCAGCAGCACCGCCCGCGCGCCGAGCGCGAGCGCCTTGAAGACGTCGTCGCCGGTGCGGACGCCGCTGTCGAACAGCACGGTGAGCCGGTCGCCGACCGCCTCCGCCACGCCGGGCAGCGCGTCGGCCGCCGCGATCGAACCGGCCACCTGACGCCCGCCGTGGTTGGAGACCACCACGCCGTCCATCCCGGCGTCGGCGGCGAGCCGGGCGTCGTCCGGGTGCAGCACGCCCTTGAGGACGATGGGGCCGTCCCAGTTCTCCCGCAGGAACGCCAGATCCGGCCAGGTCTTGGCCGGGTCGGAGAACATGCCGACGAAGTGCATCACCGCCGCGTTCGGGTCCTCGTGCACCGGCTTCGCCAGACCCGCCCGGAAGGCCGGGTCGGAGAAGTAGTTGGCGGTGCCCACGCCGTGCAGGAAGGGCAGGTACGCCTGGTCCAGGTCGCGCGGGCGCCACGACAGCAGCGGGGTGTCCAGGGTGACGAAGAGGGCCGTGAACCCGGCCGCCCGCGCCCGGCCGAGGAAGCTGCGGGCCACCTCGCGGTCCTTCGGCCAGTACAGCTGGAACCAGCGTTCGGCGTCCCCCATGGCCTCGGCGACCTGCTCCATCGGCGTACTGGACGCCGAGGACAGCACGAACGGCACGCCCTGCGCGGCGGCGGCCCGGGCGGCGGCCCGCTCCGCGTCCGGATGCATGATCGACAGCACGCCCACCGGCGCCAGGGCCAGCGGGGCCGGCAGGGCGCGCCCCAGCACCTCGACCGAGAGGTCCCGCTCGTGCACGTCCCGCAGCATCCGCGGCACGATCCGGCGTCGCTCGAGGGCCCGCCGGTTGGCGCGGGCCGTGGAGCCGTCGCCCGCGCTGCCCGCGACGTACCCCACGGGGCCGGGGCCGAGCCGGTGCCCGGTCAGCTCCTCCAGCCGGGTCAGGTCGGTGGGCAGCCGCGGCACCGCGCCCGTCATCCCGTTCAGGTAGATCTCGTACTGGAAGTCCGCCCAGTGCTTCGCCATCCGTACGTCCCGCCTCTCGTCGTCCAGCCAGCGCGCCGCCAGCACCCTACGCGCGGGTGGGACAGGGCTGATCCGGCGGGTGGGGGACTGTTTCGGGAGTGTTTCCGGCCTATTGGCGAACGCGCGGATCACGTCATCCGGCCAGCACACATGATCAAGAACCGCCCCGTTCCGGACTTGGAACGTTCTAATTCCGTGACTTCCCGCCACTGATTCAACACGCAAGGTTACTGAAATCCGTGGGGTCGATGTGTCTTTCGGCGGCGGACTCGGCAGACTCGCGCTCGCCGTCCGGCACCGACCGGGCCGTACGGCACCACCCTCCAACCGAGCGGAAGGATGCACACAATGCGGAACACCGCGCGCTGGGCAGCGACTCTGGGCCTGACGGCCACCGCCGTCTGCGGGCCCCTCGCAGGGGCCTCGATCGCCTCCCCGGCCACCGCCCCCGCGTCGCTCTACGCCCCGTCGGCCCTGGTGCTGACCGTGGGGCAGGGAGAGAGCGCTGCCACCGCCGCACCGCTGCGCGCCGTCACCCTGACCTGTACGCCGACGGCCTCCGGCACCCACCCGGCCGCCGGCCCCGCCTGCGCGGAACTGCGCGCCGCGGGTGGCGACTTCGGTGCGCTGGCGGGCGACTCCGACGTGCTGTGCACCCGGCAGTACGCCCCGGTCGTCGTCACCGTCGACGGGGTCTGGCAGGGACGGCGCGTGTCCTACGAGCGCGCCTACGCGAACGAGTGCGTGAAGAACGCGGGCAGTACGAGCGTCTTCACGTTCTGAGAGACCGGGACCGCGCGGTCCACGCGACGTGACCGGCTGCTCGCTGCTGGGGAGTGCGAGCACCGCCGCGTGGACGGTGCCGGTCCCGCACCGGGGACGGCGGACGGAGTGGGGCCGTCCGCCGTTCCCCGGCACCCTCACCCGTCACCGTCACCGTCACCCGTGACTCGGCCCTCGTCGGGCGGCCCGTCGGCCCGCCCGGACGACCGCGCACGGTGGCTGGTGTCGCACCAGGGGTAGCGCCGGCTGCGACGGCAGGTGCACAGGGCGACCCGGAAGCGGTCGGAGGACACCGTCGTGCCGTCCTCCAGCTCGATCTCCACCGGCCCCTCCACGAGCATGGGCCCGCGGCGCTGGACGGTGATCCGGCGGGGCGGTTCAGACGGGGAGTTCGGCACGGACGACCACCAGCTCCTCCTCGTTGTCGGCCTGGGACAGCAGGCCCCGCTGCCGCAGCCAGTGCTCCCGGCCGCGGACCACGGGGCCGAAGGCGATCCGCTGCCGCCTGGTCACCGCCGCCTTCAGGCCGGCGTCCCGCAGAAGTGCGACCGTCCGCCCGGGGTCACTGAGCGCGGACTGCACGAGCAGCAGCACCCCGCCGGGCCGCAGCAGGGCGGGCGCCTCCCGGCAGATCCGGTCCAGCACCAGCCGCCCGTCGTGGCCCGCGTCCCAGGCCCGGGCCGCCCCGCGGGGCCGGCGCCCGGCGCCCGGCGCCGGGACGTACGGAGGATTGGCCAGGACGAGGTCGAACGTCTCGCCCCGTACCGGAGTGAAGAGGTTGCCGCGCAGGACCCGGACGCGGGCGCCCACCCGCGCCGCGTTCAGCCGGGCGGCCCACACCGCACGCCGTGACACGTCCACCGCCGTGACACGACCGCCCCGCCGGGCCGCCGCCAGCGCCAGGGCGCCCGAGCCGGTCCCCACGTCGAGCACGGCCGCGCCCGGTGGCAGCGACTCGTCGGACAGCGCCCCGACCAGCAGGGCGGTGTCCTCCTGAGGGGCGTAGACGCCCGGTAGCACCATGAAATTCACGAAACCCACGTACCCCCGCAGTCACGGAATATGGGAGGTTCGGGCAGGCTCGCGGGTCACGTCCGGCAGGGGAGTGCGCAGCGACGACCGGCCGGCTCGCCAGTCGGCGAGCAGCCGGTCGGCGAAACGGTCCTCGAGGTGGCCGGTGGCGTCGATACCGAAGACGACGTCCGCCGCGAGCTGGGGTTCCTGCTCCAGCAGGCCCTCGATCACCTCGTGCCGGACGATCTGCTCGTGCACCGCGTCGGCCTCGACGTGCTCGTCGTAGAAGTGCTCGGCGGCGGGCCCCGCACCGGTACGGCGCATCGCCTCGGCGAGCCGCCGGGAACCGGGCGACGAGGTGATCTCGACCGCCGCGAAGTGGCCGACCAGGGCGCCGCGCAACGCCCGGTGCAGGCCGAACAGGGACATCATGTTCACGGTGGCCAGGCACTCGGCCGAGGCCGCGTCGAGGTGACGCCCGTACGTCGTGTCCAGCCCCAGGTCCGTCATCAGGTCGGCGAACAGCCGGGCGTGCACCCGGTCGGCGCGGCCGCCGCCGTACTCGTCGAACTCCACCGCCGCCATCGCCGCCTTCGCGCGGCCCCACAGCCGCGGCAGCACCCACGCGTGCGGGTCGGCCTCCTTGAGGTGGTACAGGGAGCGCTGGGCCGCGTACTCCCGCAGGTGCCACAGCTCGCCCTCGTCCCGCAGGAAGTGGCTGACACCCTTGCCGTCGACGGGCTCGACCAGCAGTGCCCCGACCGCGTCCGCCACACTGTCGTGGACCGGTGTGTCGGCGCGCAGCGCGGACAGGAAGCGGTCCTCGAGCGCCGCCCGGGTGCGCAGCAGGCCGGGGTCCCACTCGAGGTCGGGGGACACACCGGCGAAACCGCGGTAGTGCAGCTCGTAGCACTGGTACAGGGCGAGCTGCAGGTCGTCGCCGTACGGTGACGCGGCGGTCACGTCCTCGGGGCGGGGCAGCGGGCCGGTGCCGAGCAGATACGAGCCGACGGCCGCGGAGAGCGGGCCCCGGGCCGTCGGCAGCTGTGGTTCTTGGCGGACGTTCTCCATGCGTCGCGGGTACCCGGGACGCGCCGTCGCATCCGCGCCGCGCCGGGCACCCGTGCCGCCGCCCTACTCCTCGCCGGACTCCTCCTGCGCCTCGACGTTCGGGGAGGTGGCGTCGCCCGCCTCGCCCCGGTGCCGCCGCTCCCCGGCGGACTCCGGGTCCCGGGTCTCGGCCTCCTCGATCTCGCGCATGACCTCCTCGACGGCCGTCTCGGGCTGCTGGTGACTGCGGTCGTGGTCGTGGGACACGAAGCGCTCCTCTTCTCGTTCGGTTCGGTGCCGCCGGCCCCGTCCGGGGCCCGCGGCGGTGTCAGTCGGCCGCGGACGCGACGCGCAGCGGCACGGGGCCGGGGGCGGCGGGCTCCTCGTCGCGGCGGACGACCTCCGCCCACCAGGACGGCCCGTCCTCGATGTGCCGCAGCAGGACGCCCTCACGGATCGCCCAGGGGCACAGCGTCACCGACTCCAGTCCGGTCAGTTTCATCACCGTGTGCCCGACCACCGCGCCCGCAAGGCTCTGCGCGGCCCGCGGAGCGGAGATGCCGGGCAGACGGGCCCGCTCGGCCGCGGGCAGGCCGGCCAGCCGGCCCACCGCCTGCTTGAGGTCCGCGCACGTCATGTGCCGTTCGACGAAGGGGCCGTGCCGTCCGGGCAGAGCCCCGCACAGCCTCCCGAGCTGCTGGAACGTCCGCGAGGTCGCCACCGCCGTGCGCGGTCCCTCCCAGCGGATCCGCGCAGCCACGTCCCGCAGCTGGTGCCGGACCGCGCGGCGCAGGGCCCGTAGCTGCTCCGGCTGCGGCGCGTCCTGGCCGCCGGCGAGGAACTCGTGGGTCAGGCGTCCCGCCCCCAGCGGCAGCGAGGCCACGAAGTCGGGCAGCCGGCCCCGGCCGAAGGCGACCTCCAGCGAGCCGCCGCCGATGTCCAGCAGGGCGAGCGGTCCCGACCGCCAGCCCATCCAGCGCCGGGCGCCGAGGAAGGACAGCTCGGCCTCCACCTCGCCCGGCAGGGTGCTCAGAGCGACCCCGGTGCGGGTCCGGACGGTGTGCAGCACCTCCCGGCGGTTCGGCGCGGCACGCACCACGGCGGTCGCGAAGGCCAGCGGGCCGGCCGCACCCCAGCGGGCCGCGGTGCGGCCCGCGTCGGCGACCGCCGCCACCAGCCGCTCCACGGCCTCCTCGGGGACCGGAGCACCAGGCGGGACCTGCTGGGACAGCCGCAGGCGCCACTTGGCCGTGTGGACCGGCAGCGGAACGCCTCCCTCCGCGTCCGCCACCACGAGCCGGACGGTGTTCGACCCGACATCCACCACGCTGATTCGCATGAAGGCGCAGGTACCCACTCAGGGGCCGGTCCAACTGTGCCCCGGCCGGGCGTCTCAGGCCAGCTGCCGTCGCACCAGCTCGTGCAGCCGGCCGCTGGTGTCCGCCAGCAGCTCGGCCGGCGGACCCTGCTGGGCGACCCTGCCGTCCTCCATCACGATCACGCGGTCGGCGTCCAGCACCGTCGTCAGACGGTGGGCGATGACGATCCGGGTGGCGTTCAGCGCCTTGGTCGACTCGATCACCGTGCGCTGGGTCTCGTTGTCCAGGGCGCTGGTCGCCTCGTCGAGGAACAGGACGCGGGGCCGGCGGATCAGCGCCTGCGCGATCATCAGCCGCTGCCGCTGGCCCCCGGAGACCGCCCCGCTGCCCGAGACGATGGTGTGCAGGCCCATCGGCATCCGCTTGATGTCCTCGGCGAGCCCCGCCATCTCGGCCGCCGCCATCGCCTCCTCGGGCGTGTACGGCTCGGTGCCGCAGATGACGTCCAGGATCGAGCCGGTGAACGGCTGCGCGTGCTGGAGCACCACACCGCACTGACGGCGTACGGCGGACTGGTCGAGGGCGGCCAGGTCCTGGCCGTCGTACAGGACGCCGCCCGACAGCGGGCGGTCGAAGCCGATCAGCAGCCGGAGCAGGGTCGACTTGCCGCAGCCGCTGGGCCCCACGATCGCCACGAACTCGCCCGGCCGCACCGCGAACGACACGTCGTCCAGGACCAGCGGCCCGTCGTCGGAGTACCGGAACGACAGCCGCCGCGCCTCGATCGCCCCGGACAGCGGCCCCGGCCGGGTGCTCCCGGTGCGCACCTCGGGTGCCGCCTCCAGCACCGGCTTGATCTCCTCGAACAGCGGCAGCGCCGCCACCGCCGACACGAACGCACCGGTGAGCTGGGTGACCGAGGTCAGCAGCATCGTCACCGAGGTGTTGAAGGTGAGGAACGCCGCCGCCGACATCGAGCCGCGGGCCGGCCCGGCCAGCAGCATGAACATCAGCAGCGTGCACAGCGGCAGGTACACCGCTCCGAGCACCGCGTTGAGGTTCTTGATGCGCCCGGCCCTCTGCTGGAGCTCACGGCTGTGCGCGAACCGCTCCGCCCAGGCCGCGTAGGCGTAGTTCTCGGCCGCCGCGACCCGCAGCTTGGGCAGTCCGCGCAGGGTCTGGAAGGCCTGGTTGTTCAGCTTGTTGGTGAGCCGCACCAGCCGCCGCTGCCAGCGCACCTGCCACAGCCCGAGGCCCAGGAAGACGCCGGCGACGACCACCAGCATGCCGATCGCCGCGAGCGCCATCGGCACGCTGAACCAGAGCAGCAGCCCCAGGTTCATGGCCCCGACGGTCACCGACTGGGCCACCGTCGGACCGACCCCGGCGAGGAGTCTGCGGATCGCGCTGATGCCCATGGCCGCGCTCGCCAGCTCACCGGTGGAGCGCTCGGTGAAGAATCGGGTCGGCAGCCGCAGCAGCCTGTCCCACACGGCCGGCTGGAGGGTCGCCTCGATACGGCCCTCCAGCCGCAGGATCGTGAGGTTCTGCAACAGCGTGAACGCCGCCGCGACGACACTGCTCAGCATCACCGCGAGACACACCTGCACGATCAGCCCGGTCTGGGCCTTCGGCACGAACTCGCCGAGCACCTTGCCGGTCGCGACCGGCACCAGCGCGCCGATCGCCACCGTCACCAGCCCGGCGAGCAGCAGGCCCGCCAGGTCACCGCGCGTGCCCCGCAGACAGAACCGCAGCAGCCGCAGCGGACCGAGCCGGCGCTCGGGCAGCGGCCGGTAGAACATCACCGCGCGCGGCTCGAACTCCTCGGCGTTGGCCTTCTCGACCGGTGTCTCCCGGCCGGTCGCCGGGTGGACGGCCACGTAGCCGCCGCGCCGCCACAGCAGCGCCACCGGCGCGCCCGAGAGGGCACGGTGACCGACCAGCGGCCCGACGTCGTCCCGCCACCAGCGGCCGTCCAGCCGTACGGCCCGGGTCCGGACGCGGGAGGCGAGGGCGATCCGCTCGACCGGGTCGAGCCGGTCGCTCTCGGTGCTGTTCTGCGCGGGCTCGGCCAGCGTGATCCCGGCCGCGCGGGCGACCAGCGCGCAGGCCGCGTGGGTGGCGTCGGTGTCGGCGGACGTGGCCCGCTTGTCCGGCCGCCTGCCGATGGAGGCGAGCAGGGTCCGGTCGGCCCGGGCGCGTACCGCCTCACCGGCCTTGATACCGGCCGCCGTGCGCGTCTCGTGGCTGCGCTCCAGCTGCTCGATCCAGCGGTCCAGGGTGGTCAGCAGCCGGTACTGCTGGTCGACCATGCTCTGCCACAGCGCGGGATCCATCAGCAGGTCGGCGGCCGCCTCGTCGCCGTACACGGCGCCGTACTGCACGCTGCCGGGCGGGACCTGCATCCAGAAGACGTCGTCGTCCGTGGGGGCCGCCGCCCGTTCGGAGGCCATCGGCGCCTGGAAGAGGATGGACAGACTGCGCCCGACGCCCAGGGCGAGCGCGTACTCCAGCGGGCTCGTCGTCGGCGGCACGTACTGCGGGTTGCCGTACTCGTCGTACGACCAGGTCTGCGTGTGCGCCGGCTGGTACAGCTCGCGCAGCCCGATGCGGTGCACCACGCAGTCCCGCAGCGGCCGGGCGACCAGTGTGTGCTGCGGGCCGGCCACCGGTCCGAGCAGTACCGAACCCGCCTCCAGGCGGCCCAGGTGGTGCCAGTGCCCCTGCTGCCCGGCGTCCACCGCGAACAGGTCCACCGCGCCGGACACGACCAGCCAGAGCACCTGGGGGCCCTCCAGGTCGAGACGGGTGAACCCGGCGCAGTCCACACGCGTGCCCAGGGAGCCGAGCGCGCCGAGGACGAGATCGCCCTGCCCTTCGTGCACCGTCGTCATCTCACCGCTCCCCGACCAGCGCCGCGTACGCCCCGCCGCGCGCGACCAGTTCCTCGTGCCGCCCGCGCTCCACGACCGTGCCGTGCGCCAGGACGACGATCTCGTCGCTGTCCCGCACGGTGCTCAGCCGGTGCGCGATGACCACGCACGCGCAGCCCCGCCGGCGCAGGTTGTCCATCACCACCAGCTCGGTCTCCGCGTCCAGCGCGCTGGTCACCTCGTCCAGGACCAGGATGCTGGGCCTGCGCACCAGCGCCCGCGCGATCTCCAGACGCTGGCGCTGCCCGCCGGAGAAGTTGCGGCCGTCCTGCTCGACCCGGCTGTGGATGCCGCCCGGACGGCGCATCACGACGTCGTACAGCGCGGCGTCCCGCAGCGCCTCCACCACGGCGTCGTCCGGCACCGAGGGGTCCCACAGGGCCACGTTGTCGCGCACCGAGCCCTCGAAGAGGAACACGTCCTGGTCGACGAAGGAGACGGAGGACGCCAGCGCCCCGCGCGGAATGTCCTCGAGGCGCTGCCCGTCGATGCGGATCACGCCCTCCCACGGGGTGTACAGGCCGGAGATCAGCCGGGACACCGTGGACTTGCCGCTGCCCGAGCCGCCGACGAGGGCCACCTGCCGCCCCGGCCCCACGGTCAGGTCGAAGCCGGTCAGCAACGGTTTGTCGAGGGGGCTGTAGCCGAACGAGATGTTCTCCAGCTCGACATGGCCGTGCAGCCGGCGCGTGGAGTCGCCGCCGCCGGGGCGGGCGTACAGCGGGTCGGTGCGGAAGTTCTCCACGTCCTTCAGCCGGGCCACGTCGGCCGCGAAGTCCTGGATGCGGCCCGCGACGCCGTTCAGCCGGGTCAGCGGTGCCGTGAAGCGGGTGACCAGCGCCTGGAAGGCGACCAGCAGACCGATGGAGATGTGCCCCTCGACCGCCCGCATGCCGCCGATCCAGAGGATCAGCGCGCTGTTGACCGTGGCGAGCGTCGGCGCGACCACCCCCAGCCAGGCACTGGGCACCCCGAGCCGCTGCTGCTCCTCCAGCGTGGTGGCGTGCTGCCCGGCCCACTTGCGGAAGTAGCCGTCCTCACCGCCGGTGGCCTTCATCGTCTCGATGAGCTGAAGACCGGTGTACGACGTGTTGGTCAGCCGCGCCGTGTCCGCCCGCAACTTCGCCGTCCGGGTGGCGCGCAGTCTGACCACGACCCGCATCGCGACGATGTTGAGCAGCGCCACGCCGATGCCGACGAACGTGAGCTGCGGGTCGTACGTGTACAGCAGCACGGCGTACAGCACGACGACGATCGCGTCGACACCCGCCGCCGCCAGGTCGCGGGCCAGGGTCTCGGCGACGGCGTCGTTGGACTGCAGGCGCTGCACCAGGTCGGCCGGGCTGCGCTGCGAGAAGAACGTCACCGGCAGCCGCAGCAGGTGCCGCAGGAAGCGGGCGCTGGAGAGGGTGGAGGAGATGATGCGGCCGTGCAGCAGGTTCGCCTGCTGGAGCCAGGTCAGCACCACCGTGAGCAGGACGCACGCCGCCATGGACGCGAACAGCACGCCCAGCAGCGAGGTCTGCTTGCCGATCAGGAACATGTCGATGTAGGTGCGGCTCAGCGCGGGCACCGCCGCGCCCACCGCCACCAGCAGCAGGCTCGCCAGCACGGCCGCCGGCAGCGTGCCCGCGGTCCCGCGCAGCCGGGCCGGCATCGCGCCGAGCACGCCCGGCCTGCGGCCGCCCCGGGCGAAGTCCGGGCCGGGCTCCATGGTCAGCACGACCCCGGTGAAGCTGCCGTCGAAGTCCTCCAGGGACACGAAGCGGCGGCCCTTGCCCGGGTCGTTGATGAACACCCCGCGCCGGCCGAAGCGCCGGCCCATGCCGTCGTAGACGACGTAGTGGTTGAACTCCCAGAACAGGATGGCGGGCGCCGTCACCTCGGCGAGGGCGGCGAGATCCATCTGCATGCCCTTGGCGGTGAAGCCGTAACCGCGTGCCGCCTTCAGGAGGTTGCTGGCGCGCGAGCCGTCGCGCGAGACGCCGCAGGCGATGCGCAGCTCCTCCAGCGGGACGTGCCGGCCGTAGTGGCCGAGCACCATCGCGAGGGAGGCGGCGCCGCACTCCACGGCCTCCATCTGGAGCACGGTGGGGGTACGGACGGTCTTCGCCCGGCTCCTCGGCACCTTGCGGCTCGGCGGGGCGGCACGGCGTCTGCCCCGGGTGTCGGTCGCGGTACTCACGGCAGCAGCCAATCGACGGGACGCTGCCCGGACAGCCGGATGGAGCCCGTGGCCGGCGTCATGGAGGTCAGTTCGAAGGGCGGCCCGTCCGCGGACGACCACGCGTAGCCGCTCTTCGTGGACGAGGAGGTGTCGAGGCGGACCGTCACGGCCACCGGCCGGCCGTCCTTCGTCAACTGCTCGCCGAGCTGGCCGTCCCCGAGGAACGCGCCGATCGACTGGGCCGACTGGGCCGAGCGGTCCACCGACTTCACGTGGCCGTGCAGCACCCCGAACTCCTGCGCCGGCACCGACTGGACGGTCAGGTCGACCGGGGCGTCGGCGGGAATGGCCCCGGCGTTCTCGGCGGGGACGTAGACGGTGGCGTACAGCGGGTCGCCCGCGTGGGCGACCTTCTCGATCGACGCGACGTTCGCGCCGGTCCCGATGATCTGGCCGACGGAGGCGGCGAGCGCGCTGACGCGGCCCGCGTCGAGCGAGCGGACGACGGTCTCGCCCTCCGCGGTGCGGACCCTCAGCACGGGCGAGTCGGCGGCCAGCCGCTCACCCTGACGGACGAGGACCGCGGTGACCTGGCCGGACACCGGGCTCTGCAGGACGTAACTGCCCTGCCCGTGGGTCAGGACGGCGGGCGCGCCGACCGTCGAGGCCACCGAGCCGGTCACCGCCCACACGGACGCGGCGGCCATCGCGACGACGGTCACGGACAGCACCAGCCAGCCCTGCGGGCGGGCGAAACGCACCGGGAGGTCGAGCTCCTCCGGTGACTGGAGTTTGGCGAGGGCCTGTTGGCGGAACTGCACGTCGGACGTATCCCAGGAGAGCGCGAAGAAACCGTCGGGGAACCGCCGAAAAGTCCCGGAGCCGGGTTACGGCTCCGGGACTCAGCGGCACAAGGGCGCGATCAGAGACCGGCGACCAGGTTGGTGACCGGGGCCGTGTTCAGGCCGGTGACACCCTCGACGGTGCCGACGGCCGTGTTGAGCAGACCCGAGACCGGGGCGATGCCGTCCACCAGGCCGGTGACGGTGCCGACGGCGTTCACGTTCAGACCGCCGGAGACGTTGTCGAGCTCGGCGTCGGAGATCTCGACGGTCTCGAAACGGGGGGTGGAGTTCATGATGGAACTTCCCTTCGTATAGCCAATTCACAAGGGGGGAGCGGCCCCCTCTGGGGACAGATGACGGCCGCGACCGCGGCGACCGGGGCGCCCTGGATCCGGAGCCCTCCGCGGCCCCCGCGGTGCGATGGATCAAAGCACGCGGCCGGTCGGCCCTTCCAATCAATCACCCCTCCGACCTGGACACTTGCGACGCCGGGGCGCCGATACGTGCAGGGCCGCGCACGTCTTCGCGGCGACTTCTTCACACCGGGCGGGGCGTCGGGCCCTCCGGCCCCTTGCCCGTGCCGCCGCGAATCCGGCACTCCGGTCCCAATGGCGTGCGCGGGGTCCGTGGCTTGTGGAGAACGGCCGGTCGGGGTGACCGGGTTGGGCAATCGATGTGCAGATTCCCTGAAGCCGGGATTCCGCTCCGTGATTTCGACGCAGCGTCACCGGGCGGAAACGGAATGTGGCGAACCGGCGGGATTGAACGGCCCGTGCGGCCCGCGCGTACCAACAGCCGTCCAGGCGCCCCCCGACAGCTGCCCACCGGCGGCACGGACCCCGTCCCAGGAGGTCGAGAAGGTTGAGTCACAAGCGAATCCCGAAGCGCAGGGCCGCGATGGCGGCAGGTTCAGTGGTGGCGCTCGGCGCGGCCGCCCTCCTGCTGCCGCACGCCAACGCCTCGCAGGGCGGTGATGGTTCCGGCTCCACCGCCGCGGCGCCGCGGACACTCAGGGCGGCGGACGCCTCGGACCTCGCCGCACGGCTCCCCGGGCTGCTCGGCGACGCCTTCGCCGGCTCCTACTACGACGCCGGCAAGCGGCAGCTCGTCGTCAACGTCGTGGCCGGCGGTGACGACGACGCCGCCGCGCGGGCCGAGAAGGCGGGCGCGGCCGTCCGCGAGGTGGACAACAGCATGGCCGAACTGAGCGCCGGCGCGCGGACGCTGAAGACCGAGGCGACCATCCCCGGCACCTCGTGGGCCGTCGACCCCCGGACCAACAGGATCCTCGTCACCGCGGACCGCACCGTCACCGGCGCCGCGTGGGACCGGCTGGAGTCCACCGTCGAGAGCCTCGGCCCGGACACGGCCACCCTCAGGAAGTCCGGCGGCACGTTCACGACCTACGTGTCCGGCGGGGACGCCGTCTTCGGCGGCGGCGCGCGCTGCTCGCTCGGCTTCAACGTCACCGCGGGGGACGGCTCGCCCGCCTTCCTGACGGCCGGTCACTGCGGGGTCGCCGCCGCACAGTGGTCCGACGCGCAGGGCGGGCAGCCGATCGCCACCGTCGACCAGGCGCTGTTCCCCGGCCGGGGCGACTTCGCCCTCGTCACGTACGACGACCCCGCGACCGAGGCGCCGAGCGAGGTGAACGTCGGGAACCGGACCGTCGCCATCACGGGCGCTGCGGAGGCGACGGTCGGACAGCAGGTCTTCCGGATGGGCAGCACCACCGGACTGGCCGACGGGCAGGTCCTCGGCCTGGACGCGACCGTGAACTACCCCGAGGGCACCGTCACCGGCCTCATCCAGACCGACGTGTGCGCCGAACCCGGGGACAGCGGAGGCTCCCTCTTCACGCGGGACGGCCTGGCGATCGGCCTCACGTCCGGCGGCAGCGGCGACTGCACGGTGGGCGGCGAGACCTTCTTCCAGCCGGTCACCACGGCCCTGGAGGCGGTCGGCGCCTCACTCGGCGACACCGGCGCGGCGGGGGGAGCGGACGCCGGCGGCGGCGACGCGGTGGGCGGTGCGGGAGCCGCCGGCGGCGACGAGGCGGGCGGTGCGGGAGCCGGCACGGGCGAGCAGGCCGGCGGTGAGGACTCCGGTGCCGGGGACCAGGCCGGTGACGGAACGGGGGTCGCCGACGCCGGCGCGCGCCATGAGGACCGCTGACGCCGGGCCGGTCACGGCCCGGGGCCGCTGACGCTCGTGACGGCACGGGGTCCGGCGGGGCTGCTGACCTCCGCCACCCCGCCCCGCCGCCCCGCGCGGACCCACGGACCCGGTCCGGCCCTCCGGGGGGAGGGCCGGACCGGCGCACGCCCCGCTCGGGGACGCCCCGACCGGCGCGGCATCCCCGCGCATCCCCGACACCCCCGGTCCACGCGGCGCCCCCGCGGGGCGCGTCCCTTTGTCCCGGCAGGATCGCGGGTTCCCCGTTCGCAGGGGCTGCGCGGCCGTCCCATACGCGCTGTAATGGCGACGTGGTCGGAGAGGGCGCTGCGGAACGCGGGACGAGAACGCTGCGTGCCGAGGGTGCCCTGAAGGCCGTCGCGTCCGTCCCGGACCGGGGTGGGCGACTGCGCCGCGTCCTCGAACAGGCGCTCGTGTTCGGCGGGGCCGCCTTCGCCGCCGTGTACACGCCCGGCGAGGACCGCGAACTGCTCTGCCTCGCCGAGTCGGTCGGTGTGCCGAGGACGCTGTACGGCGTGCGCGACAGCTATCCCGCGGACGGCGGCTCCCCGGTCGCCGACGCCCACCGGGCCGGTACCGCGGTGTGGCTCGGCCCCGCGGAGTTCGCCGGGTCCGCCGAGTCGCGGCACGTGCCGTCCAGCGGCTTCTCCCTCGCCGCCCTGCCCGTGCCCGGGGACGGCGGCTGTCTGCTCGCCCTGACCGAATGCCCGGGCGGCTTCGGCCCCGAGGACCGGGCCTGTCTGCGCCTGGTCGCCGAGGCCGTCGTCGGCCCCGCCCCGCCCGTCGCCGCCGAGAGCCGGCAACTGCGGCCGGACGCGTTCTCCCTGGCCATGGACACCGGCCGGGTCGAGGTCGGCGACGACATCCTGCGGCTGTTCGCCCTCGCCCCGGGCGACTTCGACGGCAGGGTCGAGACGCTGCTCGGCCTGACCGTGCCCGAGGACCTGCCCTCCCTGATGTCGGTGGTGGAGGCCGGCCACATGACCATCGGGGACCGGGAGCTGGAGTTCCGGGTGCTGCGGCCCACCGGCCCGCCGAAGTGGCTGCGGCTGCGGGGGCGTCTGCTGCCGGGCGGCGACGGACGGCCGGCCCGCCTCGTCGGCACCGTCGCCGACGCCTCCACCCTGCGCCCCGACGTGACCGACGTCGCCCGCGTGCAGCGCCTGGCCGCCGCGCTGGCCACGGCCGGCACCGTCCGGGACGTCAGCCAGGCCGTGGTCGCCGCCCTGCGCAGGCCCCTGCGCGCCGACCGGATCGCCCTGGCCGAGCTGGAGAACGACCGGCTCGTGGTCACCGTCCTCGACCCGCCCGAACCGGAGTCGTGGCCCGAGTTGTGGCGGCTGGAGTGGCGCACCGAGTGGCCCGACGCGCCCGTCCGCGCCATGCCCACCCTCGCCTCGGCGCTGCGCGAGGGCCGCGCCCGGATCTGGCCCGCCGGCACCGCGCTGGAACCCGCGCTCGCCGACGTCGGCCCCGGCGGCCTGGCCGTCCTGCCGCTGCCGGCCGCGGGCCGTACGGCCGGCGTCTGCCTGATCGGCTGGGACTCCCCGCACGACTTCGGCCCCGACGAGCGCGCGCTGCTCACCGCCTCCGCCGGCCTGGCCGGACAGGCGCTGATGCGCGCCCACGCCTTCGACGCCGAGCACGAACTCGTCGGCATGCTCCAGCGCCAGCTGCTCCCGCGCCGCCTGCCGGAACTGCCCGGCGCGGTCGCCGTCGCCCGCTACCTGCCCAGCACGGCCGGCCTGGAGCTCGGCGGCGACTGGTACGACGTCATCCCGCTGCCCGACCACCATGTCGCCCTGGTCATCGGCGACGTCCAGGGCCACAGCGCCGGCGCGGCCACCCTCATGGGCCAGATGCGCACCGCCCTGCGCGCCTACGCCGTCGAGGGCCACCCGCCCGACGTGGTCGTCTCCCGGGCCAACCGGCTGCTGACCGACATGGGCACCGACCTCTTCGCCACCTGCGCCTACGTCGACCTGGACATGGAGGAGGGCTCCGCCTGGTGCGTCCGCGCGGGACACCTGCCACCGGTGCTGCGCCACCCCGACGGCACCACGGAGATCGCGGAGGCCGAGGGCGGCCCGCCGCTCGGTGTGGTGGCGCAGGCCGACTTCCCGATGAGCCCGCTCCGGCTGCGGCCCGGCACCCTGATCGCCCTCACCACGGACGGGCTCGTGGAGTCCGCCGACGCCGACATCGACGAGGGCATGGACCGCTTCGCGCACGCGCTGTCCGTGTCCGACCCCGCCCACCTCGGTCTCCTCGCCGACGCCCTGCTCGGCAACGCCCCCCGCAGCGACGACGTCGCCCTGCTGCTGGTGCGCTACGACGGCATGGAGACGCTCCCGCGGCGCGAGACGTGGACGGTGTGGCGGCTGCCCGAGGCCGTGCGGCACGCCCGCCGCTTCACCGGCCGCACCCTGCGCTCGTGGGGAGTGCCGGCGGCCGACATCGACGCCGTGCTCCTGGTCGTCTCCGAGTTGGTCACCAACGCCCTGGTGCACACCGACGGCGCGGTCCGCCTCGACCTCGTGCTGGTGGGGGGCCGGCTGCGCGTCGCGGTCGCGGACGCGTCGCCGCGTACGCCCGTGAAGCCGACCAGCATCGGCTGGGAGGCCACCGGCGGGCGCGGCATCCTGCTGGTCGAGGCGGTGTCGGCGACGTGGGGGACGCTGCCGGTCAGCGGCGGCAAGCAGGTCTGGAGCGAGATCGCGCTGGGCCGCTGATCCCGCACCCCGGGGCCGGCCGGTGGGCAGGGCCGGTCCGGGAAGGAACAAGTGCCCGTTTTGCCGGCACATGTCCGGGGACCCGAAGGAGATCCGCACCGCACACAGAAGGAAGATGATGCCCCGTGATCGCGGACACCAGTGAGAAACCCGTCGTCCGCCGCCTGGAGACGGGCTGGTCGACGGCCCGCCGCCTGCGCGGCGAGGGTGGCGCCATGCGCACCTGGGTGCCGGCCGTCGAGGACGGCGACGTCCCGCGCGCACCGCAGGCGGGCCAGGAGTCGAACATCGTCAGGGGTGAGGACTGACCACACCCCGGGACCGAAGATCGTCGATGCGCCGGCCGTCGTGCCGGCGCGGCCCGGGTCCGGGCCCGTCCGTCTGCCGCCCCCGCGGAGGCGGCACGCCGCTGGTGTCTCAGCAGTGGGTCTTGGCCAGCAGCTCCAGGATCTCGGCCGTGGTGCCGGTCTCGCCCAGCCGCGGGAAGATGCGCTCGACACTGTTGCGGTGGGCGTCCGCGTCCATGTCGCTCATGGCGTCGGTGGCGAGCGTGACGTGGTAACCGTGCTCGTGCGCGGCCCGGGCGGTGGACTCCACGCCGATACTGGTGGCGATGCCGGTCAGCACGATCTGGGTGACGCCCCTGCGGCGCAGCGCGACGTCGAGTCCGGTGCCGTGGAACGCCCCCCAGTTGCGCTTGGTGACCCTGATGTCACCGGGGTGACCGGCCAGTTCGTCGACCACGACGTCCCAGCCCTCGGGCCGGGGCCCGCCGGCGCCGCCGACGTCGGTCCGGCCGGGCACGGCGTCCGCCCCGTCCGCGGCGAAGGAGACCCGGACCAGCACCACGGGCAGGTCCCGCGCGCGGAAGGCGGTCGCCAACTCGGCGCTGTGGGCCACGACGTCGGAACCGGTGTGGGGGCGGGTCGGCGCGGCGACGATGCCGGCCTGGAGGTCGACCACGACGAGGGCGGTGCGGGGGTCGAGGGCGGTGACTGCCATGGGGGAGGGCCTTTCGGACGGTTCGGGTGGTGCGGGTTGCTCGGGTGGACGCGCCCCGGCGTACGCGGGTGCGACGGTCCGCCGGACGGGGCCCGGGGTCACGGCCGGGTCAGCCGCTCCAGCAGGGCGAGTGCGTCGAGGACCGTGTCCCGTTCCGCGGCGGTGCACCGGTCCTGGAAGGCCCGGGCCAGCCACTCCTCGCGGACCTGCCGGTTGTCCTCGGTGCGGGCGCGGCCGGCCTCGGTGAGGGTGACGAGCTGGCGTCGGCCGTCCTCCGGGTCGGGGCTGCGGCGGATCAGTCCCTGCTGGTCGAGGGCGGCCAGCGTGGCCGCCATCGACTGCGGCCGGACGCCCTCGGCGGACGCCAGCGCGCTGGCGGTGGCCGCACCGTGCTTGCCCACCAGCGTGAGCGCCGACACCTGGGAGGGCGTGAGGTCCTCGTCCCGGGCGACCTCCCGGATGCGCCGCCGCAGCCGGCTGAAGACCACGTGCAGCTCGCGCGCGGCACGGGCGGCGGAGTCGGAGATGCCCGCGGCGGGCCCCTCGGCGTCGGCTTCCATGTCTCCACCGTAGATTCGACAGGTAGGACTGTCCAGTTCTGCCTGAACAGTTTTACCTGATCATTCGGGCCGCCGTGCCGCTAGGCTGGATCCGTGCGTCTGCTGCTCATGTCCGACACCCACCTGCCGAAGCGGGCCAGGGAGCTGCCCGCGCCCCTGCTGGCGGAGATCCTGCGGGCCGACGTCGTCCTGCACGCGGGGGACTGGGTGGACACGGACACGCTCGACCTGCTGGAGGCGCGCAGCCGGCGGCTCGTCGCGGTGTACGGCAACAACGACGGACCCGGGCTGCGGGCCCGGCTGCCCGAGGTGGCCCGCGCGGACCTCGGTGGTCTGCGCTTCGGCGTCGTCCACGAGACCGGCGCCGCCCAGGGCCGGGAGGCACGCTGCGCCGCCCGCTTCCCCGACCTCGACGTGCTGGTCTTCGGGCACAGCCACATCCCCTGGGACACCACCGCCGGCACCGGTCTGCGGCTGCTCAACCCCGGATCGCCGACCGACCGGCGCCGCCAGCCGTACTGCACCTACATGACCGCCACGGCCACCGGCGGTCGTCTGGAGGACGTCGGACTGCACCGCCTGCCGCGCCGCTGACCCGCGTCGCGGGCGGCGCTCGGCCGCGTCGGAGAACTGGGGAAGGGCAGCGCCCGAAGGACGCTGCCCTCTACGTGCCGGGTCGCTCCGTGTCGGGGGGAAGCGGCCCGGGCGCTACGAGTGTGCGCTGTCACGGACCTCCTTCCGTCACAAGTACCGCGGAGGTCATGCATGCCTCGTTCGATGCCGGGCGACTACCCCTCTGCGCGCGGCTCACACACGCGGGCCGGAGGACTTTTTCCCCAGCGGGCCCGCGCGCCGGTCAGCCGGCCGACGGCCCGGTCCAGCCGGCCGTGACATGGCCCAGCCTGACCCGCTGCGGGTGGTCGCCGACCGGGACGGAGACCGACTTCTCGCCGGTCGCGAAGTCGATGGCGGTGACCTGGTCGGCACCGCTCTCGGAGATCACGCAGTGGGTGCCGTCGCCGCTGACCGTGGCCCAGTACGGCTTGGCGGCGCCGACCAGCGGGCCCTCCTTCAGCGTCGTACGGTCGACGACGGTCGCGTAGTCGTCCATGGTGCCCGCTACGCAGATCCTGGCGCCGTCCGGACTCATCGACAGGCCGTGGTGCCGCGAGTCGTTGACCCAGGTGGTGCGGTCCTCGCTCGTGGCGGGGTTCTTCGGCAGGGTCTTGGTCCGCGTGATCCGGTCGGTGGCCAGGTCGTACTCGAAGAAGCCGTTGAAGAAGGAGACCTGGAAGTACAGGGTGGACTCGTCGGGCGAGAACACGGCCGGCCGCACGGCGTCGGAGTAGTCTCCGAGACCGATCGCGTCGAGGCGCTCGCGCATGTCGATCACCTTGACCTGCCGGAACGTCGTCGCGTCCACGACGGTGATGCGCCGGTTGCCCTTCGTCCAGTCCAGCCAGGGGGCGTCGAGCGCGGTGTTGACGTCGCCGATGGACATGTTCCAGATGTACTTGCCGTCCCGGGTGAAGATGTTCTCGTGCGGCTTGTCCCCCGTGCCGAAGGACCCCACCTGCCGGCCCGTGCCGATGTCCAGCACGTGCACGGTGTTGGACGTGGAGGCCGACACCGCGACGCGGGTGCCGTCCGGCGAGACCGCCATGTGGTCGGCACGGTAACCCGACACGGGGAAGCGCCAGTTGAGGCTCCCGGTGGCGAGGTCGATGGACACCACGTCCGCGAAGCTCGGCCGGGAGACCACGACCGACCTCCCGTCCGGCGTCGAGTACATGTCGTCCACGAACTGGTCGTGTCCCTCGCCCACGCCGTTGCGGATGGCCTGGAAGTAGATCCAGCGGATCGGATCGGCGTTGATCTCGGCCATCCGCTGCGCCTTGTCCGGGACGACGCCGATCCGGCCGATCCGCGCGAAGTCGCCGGTGGACGCGATGACGTCGGCGGTGCCGTCCCAGTTGTTGCCGACGAACATCACCTCGCGCAGCGCGGCGGGGGCGTCCGGGGACGCCGTGCCGGCGGTCGCGGTCGCGGGAGCGGCGAAGGTGAGCGCGAGGGCGGCGGCCACGGAGCAAAGGTGCCTGGGTCGGGGAACAGGCATGCTGCTCTCTCCTCTGAAGGTGGGGCGGGGCGGGGGGAGCGCGCGACGGCGCGGAATCTGAACAGAGCCGCTTTCAGAGTGAACTTACTGAAAAGTAAGGAAGGGATGCCCCGCTCCACAAGACCGCGTACACGACAAAATTGAGCCCGGTGCGGGAGGGCGGCGGAACCGGGCGGGAAGGGGCACGCGGGTGACGGGCAGGTTCAGCGGGCCCACGGGCCGCTACGGCGGCAAGTCCGCCGCGCAGCGCAAGACCGAACGGCGCCACCGCTTCCTGGACGCCGCGCTCCGGCTGTTCGGCGACACCCCCGGCTACCGCGCCACCACCGTCGCGGCCCTCTGCGAGGCCGCCGGCCTGTCCACCCGCCAGTTCTACGAGGAGTTCCGCACCCTGGAGGACGTCCTCGCCGCGCTCCACCTCCAGGTCAACGCCTGGGCGGAGGAAGCCGTCCGGGCCGCGGCGGCCCAGGCGTCCGGCCTGCCGCTCGCCGAACGCGCCACCGCCCTCTTCCGCGCCTACGCCTCGAACGTCACCGCCGACCCGCGCCGCATCCGCATCACCTTCGTCGAGATCATCGGCGTGAGCCCGCGCCTGGAGGAACAGCGGCTCGCCCGCCGCGCCCGCTGGATCGACCTCATCCGCGACGAGGCGGAATCGGCCGCCGCACGCGGCGAGGCGGCGACCCGCGACTACCGGATCGCCGCCACGGCGTTCATCGGCAGCGTCAACGGACTCCTCCACGATTTCAGCGCCGGCCGGGTGGACGCGACGCTGGACGAGGTCGTCGACGAACTGGTCCGCCAGCTCCTGTCCATACTCCGGCCGCCCCACTGGCCCCCCGGCGACCGGGGGACCTGAGCGGGAGGCGGGTCCCGGGCCGGCTACTCGTCCCAGGCCTGGATCATGGTCTGCCGGACGATCTTCCCGTCCCGCAGCGACATCATCGACTCCGCCAGGACGCGGACGCCGTCGGGATAGGCGCAGGACTCCGTGTAGGCGGCCTGGTCGCCCTGGACGACGCAGTTCTCGAGCCGGTGCGTCATGTCGCGGCTGTAGACGTCGTCGAGCATCTCGGCGATCTCGTCACGGCCGTGCAGGACCTTGGGACTGCTGGGCTGGGCGTACCGGTCCACGATGTGGATCTCCGCGTCGTCCGCGTAGAGCGACAGAAGGGCCGCCGCCGTCTCTTCCTCGATGCCCCGGCGCAGCGCTTCGGTGTCGAAGCCGGGGCTTGTGCTGGTGCCCATGACGACCTCCTTCGAAGGTCGCGGCCCGACCGGGAGCGGGCCGCTGAGGGCCTCTCCTTCGAGCCTCCTCCGCCGGGACGGCTCCGGCAAGCGCTGCCGGCGCATCCCGGCACCGATGCTCCCGACGGGTGAGGACGGTCGCCCGGCCGTGTCCGCCACCGGTCCGTCCGCGTTGCCGAAGGCATGATCCCAACACGACGCATCGCCGCCGCCGTCGGTCTCGCCGCGGCCCTCACCGCCCTCGTCGCGCCGACGGCGAGTGCCGCCGGCCCGGGTTCGGCGGGAGCCGGAGCGCTCGGCCCGACCCTCCAGTCGCTCGCCGTCGACGGCCTGTCCGACGGGGGCAAGGACGCCCGGACTACACCCACCGTCCAGCTGCACCGGCCCGACACCCGTGACCAGATGCGGCAGACCGTCGGTCTGCTGTCCCCGGTGATCGGCGCACTCGCCCCGAGCTGACCCCCGCGGCCGATCCACGAAGGGCCGCCCGCACCGGGCGGCCCTCACCTGTGCGCGGGCTCAGCCGCCGGTCGCCAGGAACTGCGTCGCCGCCAGCTCCGCGTACAGCGGGTCGGCGGTCACCAGCTCCCGGTGCGTGCCGACCGCGCGGACCCGGCCCGCGTCCATCACGACGATCCGGTCGGCCGCCGTCACCGTGGACAGCCGGTGGGCGACGACCAGCACCGTCGTCGTCCGCGCCACGTCGGCCACCGTGTCCCGCAACGCGGCCTCGTTGACCGCGTCCAGCTGAGAGGTGGCCTCGTCGAGCAGCAGCAGCCGGGGGCGGCGCAGCAGGGCCCGGGCGATGGCGACACGCTGGCGCTCCCCGCCGGACAGCTTGGTGCCCCGGTGCCCCACCAGCGTGTCGAGGCCGCCCGGCAGCCTGGCCACCAGGTCGTCGAGGCGGGTCGTCTTCACCAAGGCGGCGAGCGTCCCGTCGTCCGCCTCCGGGTTGCCCAGCAGCAGGTTCTCGCGCAGCGAGCCGGACAGCACCGGCGCGTCCTGCTCCACGTATCCGATCGCGGCGCGCAGCGAGGGCAGTTCCCACTCCGCGAGGCCGCGGCCGTCCAGCGTGATCTCACCCGACTCGGGGTCGTAGAACCGCTCGACGAGGGAGAAGACCGTCGTCTTGCCCGCGCCGGACGGACCGACGAACGCCGTCATCCCCCGCGCGGGCACGGTGAACGTCACCCCGTGGTGGACGTACGGCAGGTCGTCGGCGTACCGGAAGCGGACGTCGCGGAAGGCGAGGGCGGCGGGGCGTTCGGCGGGCGAGGGCAGCGGGGCGGACCGCACCGGCGGCTCGGCGGGCAGGCTCAGCGCCTCCTGGATGCGGACCAGGGCCGCCGCGCCCGTCTGGTACTGCGCGACCGCGCCGATCACCTCCTGGAGGGGCGATATCAGGAAGAACACGTACAGCAGGAACGCCACCAGCGTGCCCACGTCGACGGCCCCGGTCGCCACCCGCGCACCACCCACCGCGAGCACCGTGATGAACGCGATCTGGATGGCCAGCCCCGCCGTGTTGCCGGCCGCCGCCGACCACTTGGCGGCCCGCACGCTCTGCCGCCAGGACTCCTCGGCAGCCTCGTGCAGCACCCGCTCCTCCCGGTGCTCGGCACCCGACGCCTTCACCGTGCGCAGGGCGCCCAGCACCCGTTCCAGCGCGGCCCCCATCACGCCGACCGCCTTCTGGGCCTCCTTGCTCGCCCGGTTGATCCGCGGCGCGATCAGCCCGATCACCGCCCCCGCGCCCGCGATCACCGCCAGGGTGACACCGAGCAGCACGGGATCGACCAGTCCCATCATCACGACCGTCGCCACGAGCGTGAGCCCGCCCGTGCCCAGGCCGACCAGCGAGTCGGAGGTGACCGTCCGCAGCAGCGTCGTGTCCGAGGTGACGCGCGCCATCAGGTCGCCCGGTTCGGTGCGGTCCACGGCCGGGATGCGCAGCCGCAGGAGGTACGACGCAAGCGACCGCCGCGCGCCGAGGACCACCGACTCGGCGGTGCGCCGCAGCACGTACGAACCTAGGGCGCCCACCACCGCGTTGGCGACCACCAGGCCGGACATGGCCAGCAGCGCGCCGGTGATGGCCCGGTCGTGCGACAGGTCGTCGATCAGGCCCCGGGCCACGAGCGGCAGCAGCAGCCCCGTCACGCCGGTGAGCAGGGAGAGCAGGGCGCCCCCGAGGAGGGCCCACCGGTGCGGCCGCACGTACCCCAGGAGCAGGCGCCAGGCGGGCGGGCCGGGCTCCGTCTCGGCGATGCTCAACGGCTCTCCTTCGGCAGACGGCAGACGGCGGACGCCCCAGGCTACGTCGGCACCGCGCGGCGCGGCTCGCGGTTTCACCGCCTCCGTCCGGCCGCGAACCCGGCCGGACCGCCCCGTCACGGGATCTTGCCGATCGGTTGCGCGTAGGGTCTGGGGAGAACGACGAGTGGCCGAAGAAGGAGTCAGAGCCATGGCGCAGGAAGTACGCGGCGTGATCGCACCGGGCAAGGACGAGCCGGTACGGATCGAGACGATCGTGGTGCCCGACCCGGGACCCGGCGAGGCCGTGGTCAAGATCCAGGCCTGCGGCGTGTGCCACACCGACCTGCACTACAAGCAGGGCGGCATCAGCGACGACTTCCCCTTCCTGCTCGGCCACGAGGCCGCGGGCGTGGTGGAGTCGGTCGGCGCCGGGGTCACGGACGTGGCTCCCGGCGACTTCGTCATCCTCAACTGGCGTGCGGTGTGCGGCAAGTGCCGGGCCTGTCTGCGCGGGCGCCCCTGGTACTGCTTCGACACCCACAACGCGGAGCAGAAGATGACCCTGGCCTCGACCGGCCAGGAACTCTCCCCGGCACTCGGCATCGGCGCCTTCGCCGAGAAGACGCTGGTCGCCGCCGGACAGTGCACCAAGGTCGACCCGGCCGTCTCCGCCGAGGTGGCCGGACTGCTGGGCTGCGGCGTCATGGCGGGCATCGGCGCCGCCATCAACACCGGCAACGTCGGCCGCGGCGACACCGTCGCCGTCATCGGCTGCGGCGGCGTCGGCGACGCGGCGATCGCCGGCTCGCACCTGGCCGGCGCGTCGAAGATCATCGCCGTCGACATCGACGACCGCAAGCTGGAGACCGCCCGGAGCATGGGCGCCACCCACACCGTCAACTCCCGCGAGGGCGACCCCGTCGAGGCGATCCGCGAGCTGACCGGCGGCTTCGGCGCCGACGTCGTCATCGAGGCGGTCGGCCGCCCGGAGACCTACCGGCAGGCCTTCTACGCCCGCGACCTCGCCGGCACCGTCGTCCTCGTCGGCGTGCCGACCCCCGAGATGAAGCTGGAACTGCCGCTGCTCGACGTCTTCGGGCGCGGCGGCTCGCTGAAGTCGTCCTGGTACGGCGACTGCCTGCCCTCCCGCGACTTCCCGATGCTCATCGACCTCCACCTCCAGGGCCGTCTGGACCTCGGCGCGTTCGTCACCGAGACCATCCGGCTCGACGAGGTCGAGAAGGCCTTCGAGCGGATGCACGCCGGTGACGTGCTGCGTTCCGTGGTGGTGCTGTGATGACCGCCCGCATCGAACGCCTCGTCACCTCCGGCACGTTCAGCCTCGACGGCGGCACCTGGGACGTCGACAACAACGTCTGGCTGGTCGGCGACGACCACGAGGTCGTCGTCATCGACGCCGCCCACGACGCCGACGCCATCGCCGAGGCCGTCGGGGACCGGCGCCTGACCGCCATCGTGTGCACCCACGCCCACAACGACCACGTGAACGCCGCCCCGGCCCTCGCCGAGCGCACCGGTGCGACCATCTGGCTGCACCGCGACGACATGCCGCTGTGGCAGCAGACCCACCCCGACCGGGAGCCGGACGCCTGGCTGACCGACGGTCAGGTCATCGAGGCCGCCGGAGCCGACCTGACGGTCCTGCACACCCCCGGGCACGCCCCCGGCGCCGTCTGCCTGTACGAGCCGGTCCTCGGCGTCGTCTTCACCGGCGACACGCTCTTCCGGGGCGGTCCCGGCGCCACCGGCCGCTCCTACTCCCACTTCCCGACGATCATCGACTCGATCCGCGACCGGCTCCTCGCGCTGCCGCCCGGGACGGAGGTCCGCACGGGCCACGGCGACTCGACCACGATCGGCGACGAGGCCCCGCACCTCCAGGAGTGGATCGCACGCGGCCACTGACACCGGACCTCGCGGCACTCGGCGCCAAGCTGGGAGACACGCGGAAAAGGTGACAGAAGATGTCCGGCTTCCCGGGCAGTCTCGATCACGACAGTTCGTGGCGAGAGGAAACGGGAGCCGGACATGGCAAAGTCACTCGAGGGCAGGGTCGCACTGGTCGCCGGAGCGACCCGCGGCGCCGGACGCGGCATCGCCGTGGAACTCGGCGCGGCCGGCGCCACGGTCTACGTCACCGGCCGCACCACCCGTGCCCGGCGCTCCGAGTACGACCGCCCGGAGACCGTCGAGGACACCGCCGACCTGGTCACCGAGGCCGGCGGTCACGGCATCGCCGTCCCCACCGACCACCTCGTACCGGCGGAGGTCGCCGCGCTGGTCGACCGCATCGCCCGCGAACAGGCCCGCCTCGACGTCCTGGTCAACGACATCTGGGGCGGGGAGAACCTCTTCGAGTGGGACAGCCCCGTCTGGGAGCACGACCTCGACAAGGGCCTGAGGCTCCTGCGGCTCGCCGTGGAGACCCACGCGATCACCAGCCACCACGCCCTGCCCCTGCTGCTGCGCAGCCCCGGCGGACTCGTCGTCGAGGTCACCGACGGCACCGCCGACTACAACCGCGACCACTACCGGGTCTCCTTCTTCTACGACCTCGCCAAGTCCTCGGTGCTGCGCATGGCCTTTGCCCTCGGCCACGAACTCGGGCCGCGCGGCGCCACCGCCGTCGCGCTGACGCCGGGCTGGCTGCGCTCGGAGATCATGCTCGACCACTTCGGCGTACGGGAGGAGAACTGGCGCGAAGCCCTCGACCGCGTCCCCCACTTCGCCATCTCCGAGACCCCGCGCTACGTTGGGCGCGCCGTGGCCGCGCTGGCCGCCGACCCGGGCGTGGCACGCTTCAACGGCCACTCCCTGTCCAGCGGCGGACTCGCACGGGAGTACGGTTTCACCGACCTCGACGGCAGCCGCCCCGACGCCTGGCGCTACCTCGTCGAGGTCCAGGACGCGGACAGGCCGGCGGATGTGACCGGTTACCGCTGACCGCCGGGCGCCCACGCACTACCGTCGGCGCCATGACCGACACCATGCGCTTCGAGGGACACGGCGTTCTCGTCACCGGCGCCGCACGCGGCATCGGCGCCGCCACCGCCGCGCGGCTCGCCGAGGAGGGGGCCGGGGTACTGGTGACCGACGTGGACCGGGCCGAGGCGGAGCGGACCGCGGCGGCACTGCGCGAGCGGAAGCTCAGCGCCGAGGCGTTCCCCTGCGACGTCGCGGACCGGGCGTCCGTCGAGGCGGCGGTCGCCCGGGCCGTGGACGCCTTCGGCTCCCTCGACGTGCTGGTCAACAACGCCTACGCCTGCACGCCCGACGCCCCGCTCTTCGAGGACGAGCCGGACGAGGTGTGGGCGCGCGACCTCGACATCACCCTCACCGGCGCCTACCGCTGCTGCCGCGCCGCGCTGCCCCACCTGGCCGCCTCCGGGCGCGGCGCCGTCGTGAGCATCGGCTCGGTCAACGGCGCCCGGGACTTCGGCAACCACGCCTACAGCGCCGCCAAGGCGGGCCTGGCCTCCCTGACCCGCACCCTCGCCGGACACGCCGCCGCGCGGGGGGTCCGCGTCAACCTGGTGGCGCCGGGCACCGTGCGCACCACGGCCTGGGAGGGCCGGGACGACGAGCTGGCGGCATTGCGGGGGCTGTATCCGCTGGGGCGCGTGGGGGAGCCCGGCGACATCGCGGCGGCCGTCGCCTTCCTCGCCTCGCGCGACGCGTCCTGGATCACGGGGACCACCCTGACCGTCGACGGCGGTCTGACCGCGATCGACACCGGGTTCCGGCAGGCCCTGCTCGAGCGGGGCGGCACGGACTGACGGGAACCCCGGCGGCGGGCCGTCCGGTGGCGTTTGTCACTGTTTCGTCGCGATGCCTCGCGGAGGGCAACCGAAGCCGCCGCCGGGTTGTCTAGCAGGCGGGGATCGCACCACGGGCGACCTTCCGCCCATTCCACCGTTTCGACGTGAAAGGCTGACCGGCCATGGGGGACATACGCAGACGGGGAGCCGTCGCACTCGGGCTCACCGCACTGGTGGCACCGCTCACGCTCGCGCTCGGCGCCGCACCGGCGCAGGCCGCGAGCTGCAGCACGCAGACGGGCCCGTACCAGAAGAAGGTCGAGAAGTTCCTCGGCCGCCCGGTCGACGGCAAGCAGTCCGCCGCCGACTGCAAGGCGATCCGGGCCTTCCAGACCAAGCACGGCATCACGCCGAACATCGGCTACGCGGGCCCCGTCACCTGGGGCGTGATGGACCTGATGCAGAAGCAGAAGGCCGTCGGCAAGAACCCGAACAAGTCGGGCAAATGTCCCGTCAACAAGGGGCGCATCGCCTGCGTGGACCTGACCCTCCAGCTCAGCTGGATCCAGGACGGCAGGAAGCTCGTCTACGGCCCGGTGCCGGTCCGTACGGGCCGCAACGGCTACGAGACCCGCACCGGCCTGAAGAAGGTCTACTGGCGGCACATCAACCACGTCTCCACGATCTACAACGTGCCGATGCCCTACAGCCAGTTCTTCGACGGCGGCCAGGCCTTCCACTCGGTCGGCGTCAGCATGTGGAACCCGCCGGGGTCCCACGGCTGCGTCAACATGACGAAGACCGACGCCAAGAAGTACTGGTCGCTCCTGAAGAACGGCGACGACGTCTACGTGTACGGGCGCAAGCCGGGCACCTGACGGGCGCAGGCGCCCGGCGGGCACGGACCCGTCACGCCTGCGGCGCGTCTCCGAAGTCGGGGATCTCCAGCCTGACCCCGCCCTGCCGTGCGGACTCGTGCGCGACGACGCCCGGCAGGGTGTAGCGGGCCGCGACCCAGGCGTTCACGGACGGCAGGGTACGGGTGCCGACCGCGGTCACGAAGTCGTCCGCCAGGAAGTGGTGGCTGCCCTCGTGCCCGTTGCGCAGCCGGTCGAAGGACCGCGGCAGGCGCGAGCGGTCGTGCACCGGAGCCGAACCGGAGGTGAAGGCGGACCGCAGCTCGGGCGCGACGTGCTCGAGGGACGGGTCGTCGGGCGCCGTGACCGGCACGGGCTCGAGCAGCTCACTGATGTCCCGCACCCCGTTCTTGTCCTGCCAGAGCGCCACCGTGGCGAGCTGCTCCATGCTCGCCTCGGTGCCGAAGAAGCGGAAACGGGACTCGCGGATGTACGAGGGGTAGCCGACCCGCCGGAACTCGTTCGTGCGGAACGACCCGCCGCCGGCCACCTCGAACAGCGCGGTGGCGTTGGAGAAGTCGTTGTCGAACCGGCTGACCGACCGGTCGAAGACGCCGTCCCCGCGCTCGTCCACCACGCCGATCGCCGAGACGCTCACCGCGTGCGTCCGCCAGGCGCCCAGCACCCCGCCCACCGAGTGCGTCGGGTAGAGCATCGGCGGATAGCTGGCGGTGGACTTCCACTCCTCGCCCCCGCTGTACCGGTACGCCTCGTAGAACCCCAGGTCCATGTCGTGGACGTAGTCGCCCTCGGCGTAGAAGAGCCGCCCGAAGGCGCCCTCGGCGATCCGGTCGCGGGCGTGCACGGTGGCCGGGTGGTAGTGGCTGGTCTCGCCCATCATGTAGATCAGTCCGGTCGCCTCGACCGCGCCGATGATCTCCGCGATCTCCTCGGCGGTGATTGCCATGGGGACCGCCGAGTACACGTGCTTGCCCGCGGCCAGCGCCCGGAGCACCAACGGGCCGTGGGTCCAGCGCTGCGTGAAGATCGCGACGGCGTCGACCGCCCGCGAGTCCAGCATCGCCTCGTAGGTGGGGTACGTGCCGGTGAGTCCCTCGGCGGCGGCGAGCCGCTTCGCCCGTGCCGGCACCAGGTCGGTGACGTACACGTCGCGCACGCCGGGATGGGCCAGGAACAGCCTGGCGAACTGGCCGGAGAACTGACCGGCACCGACGATGCCGAGGGAGAACGTCATGGAGGGCGTGCCCTTCGCTGGTCGAGGTCGGGCCGGCCTGCCGGGAGTCCTTCGCGGCGCCGGCCGGCCGGACGGTGACGGCCGTCACGTCGATGCCGTACCCACCCGAGGCGCACCGGCACTCCTCCGCGGCCGGTCCACGGCGTGATCCGCGGGACACCCGTGAAGGCGGGCCGTGTGCGCCAGGACACAGCCGCCGTGCACGAACTCGCCCGTAGGTCTTGACAGATGGGAAGATCGACGTGACCAGTAACACGGTCCGATATGTCCGATTGGCTCGCGATTACTCACATCGTCTTCACGCCCGGCGCCGTATGCTTCACAGCATGTCCACCACTGTTGAACCTTCTTCCGAGCGATCGGCTGCCGAGGTCAACGAGGAGATCCGGGCCCTGTGGCTCCGGTCGGGCGGGACACTGAGCGTCGAGCAGCGCGAGGAGTACCAGCGGCTCGTCCTGGAGTGGGCCGCCGCGGCCCCCGAGCCGGTGAAGGCCGCCTGACCCTCCGAAACTCCTCGGCCCGGCGCCGTACAGCCCCGGCCTCCGGCACCCCTCGACGGGGTGCCCTTCTCGTACCGGCCCCCGGCCGTCCGTCACGGCGCCGCCGGCTCCGTCCGGCGGCGCCCACCGTGCCTCAGCCCCAGGTGGCCGAGTAGTACCTCCGGTACGCCTTGCGGTCCCGTTCCGTGCGCAGCCATCGTGTCGCCGTCAGCGCGATCAGGCTGCCCGCGATCACCAGCAGACCGGGACCGACGTTGCGGCGGTCCGTGAGCCGGGAGACGAGCGTGGAGCCGCCGGTGCCCGTCACCGGCGCCGGCGCCCCCGGTGCCGCCGCGCCCGGAGCGGCGGTACCGGAGGCCGGAGGCGCGGGCGCGGCGCGCCGCCCGGACCCGTCCGGCGACGAGACGATCAGCCGCATGCCGAGCGACGTCAGCGCCTCCGTCACCGGCTGGAAGAACGTCGTACCGCCCTTGGCGCAGTCGCCGCTGCCTCCGGACGTCACGCCGAGCGCGATCCCCTCGGAGAACATCGGGCCCCCGCTGTCCCCGGGTTCGGCGCACACGTCCGTCTGGATGAGGCCGGAGACCGTGCCCTCCGGGTAGTTGACCGTGGCGTCGAGCGCGGTGACCCGGCCGTCGCGCAGGCCGCTGGTACTGCCGCTGCGGAACACCCGCTGCCCGACGGCCGCTTCGCCCGTGCCCGTGATGCGGACGCCCTTGCCGCCGCCGACCGCCACCACGTCGGAGCCGTTCCCCGCCCCGCCGTTCGTGTACGCCACCAGGGAGAAGTCGTCCCCCGGGAAGCTGTTGGCGACGGTCCTCCCGAGCTGCCGGCCGCCCCCGTCGTCCCCGAACCAGACCGACCCCGTCGGGCCGCAGTGACCGGCGGTGAGGAGGAAGTCCCCGCGGCCGTCGGTCACGTTGAAGCCCGCCGAACAGCGGCCGGCCGTCGACAGGATCGGCCGCCCCCCGTTCAGGCGCGTCGTGAACGCGCCCTCGATGCGTTCCATGCGGACGAAGCCGCCGATGCCCTCCGCGACCCGCGTCAGCCGTGCCCATTCGGCCGCCGGGACGGTGCTGTCACCTCGGACCACCACCTCGTTCGACCGGTAGTCGAGGGCCCACGCCGTCCCCGCCACCCGGGGCGCCGAACGCAGCGCGGACGTCGCCGACTTCAGCTCCGCCATGCTGTGCGGGACGACCTCCGCCGCGGCGCCCGCACGCCGCACCTCGCCGGCCGCCTCGTCGTCGGTGACCGCGACGACCGGCCGTCCGTCGGGGCCGATCCAGTGACCCGCGGTGCGTGAGGCGCCGAGGCGCGCCACCAGTGCGCTGCCGGTGCCGGACGCCGGCAGTGCCAGTGTGCGGGAGGCGGCGGGGGCGTCGGGCGGTTCGCTCGCCACGGCCCGGGTGACCATCGTGCCGCCCACCAGAAGCCCGCCGACGGCGGCCAGCCGTGCCACTCGCCGGACGATGCGTCGTCGTGCGTGCCTCATGCGTGCGCTCCCCGAGCCGGATGCGCGGCGTCACCACCGCGGGGGCCTGCGGACGTCGAGCGCCCTCCCTCCATACGGGCCCGGGCACGGCCGTGTTCACCGGGCCGGCGGCGCCGTACGGCCCGTGGCGGGCGGGCCGTTCCCGGCCAGCCGCAGCCAACTGCCCTCGTCGCCCCACACGGAGGCCGCGTCGAGATAGGGCCGCAACAGTCCGGTGAGCACGGCGTCACCGCCACCGCCCAGCGTGTCGGAGGCGATCGTGCGGGCGATCCCGGCCAGGAAGTCGGCGAGCTGGACCCGCGCGTCGTGGCGCGCGTGGACCAGCCGCAGCCCGTCGAGGCGGACGCCGCCGAGCCGGGCCCGCTCCTCGATCCAGGCGACGGCCTCGGGCGTCAGGGTGTTCTGCCGGTCGTGCACCAGGCGGACCGGCCGTCCGGGTGCGCTCCAGTGCGCGGCGGTGGCGACGACGGCGGGCAGCAGCGGGTCCAGGACCGGGACCGGCGCGGGTCCGGCCGTGAGGCGGGCCCGGTAGGCGTCCGCGCGGTGCCGGGCCGCCGCGAGCCGTTCCAGGGTCGCGGCCGGGCCGGCCGGCGGCCGTGCCCCGCGCAGCACGTCCACCGCGCGGAAGAAGGTGTCGACGGGCGCCGCCCGCTCCTCGCCGCCCGTGCCGTTCCCGTTGCCGCGCACCCACAGGAGCCGGTTGGCCGACGTCAGGAACTCCCGCCAGTCCTCCTCGCCGAAGACCGGCCGTCCCGCCCGGAACAGCGGGAGGGCACCGGCCGGATCGCCGAGCAGCACGGCGACGGTCCGGTCCACCACGAAGAACGCCTTCTCGGTGAGGTGCACGTGCGCGTGCCCGTGGATCGGACCCGACGGGCCGAGCAGCCACTCCAGCACCGGCCGGTGCTTCTCGCGCAGCAGGTGGTTCGCCTTGTACTCCTCCGCCGGCGACCGGATCCGGTCCCGTACCGTCAGCACGGCCTCGGCGGCCGAGGCCACGGGCAGGCACACACCGGCGTGCGCGAACACGTCGGTGTTCCCGCCGGTGAGGTTCTCGCCGTCCGACCCCGACTCGTCGCACGCGACCTCCAGGAACGCCCCGGCCGGCGTCCCCGGCATCCCGTCGCCCCGTTTCCCGGTCACACCACGGCCACCTATCTTGAGCCCCATGACCAGGATCCCGCAGGACCCGCCCGGTGAACCCGACCCGCTGCAGGAGCTCACCCTCGACCGGCTGCGCCGCCGCACGAGCATGAAGTGGCGCACCCACCCCGCGGACGTGCTGCCGCTGTGGGTGGCCGAGATGGACGTGCCGCTCGCCGGACCGGTCGTGCGGGCCGTCACCGACGCCATGGAGCTCGGCGACACCGGTTATCCCAGCGGCACCGCCTACGCGGAGGCGCTGGCCGCCTTCGCGGGCGAACGCTGGGGCTGGGACGGCCTCGCCGTGGAACGCACCGCGATCGTGCCCGACGTGATGCTCGGCGTCGTCGAGATGCTCAAGCTGGTCACCGGCCCCGGTGACCCGGTGATCGTCAATCCGCCGGTGTACCCGCCGTTCTTCCAGTTCGTGACGCACCTGGACCGGCGTGTGGTCGAGGCGCCGCTCGGCGCGGACCTGCGCATCGATCAGGCGGCGCTGGAGGACGCCTTCCGGCGGGCGGTCGCCGGCGGCGGGCGGGCCGCCTACCTGTTGTGCAGCCCGCACAACCCGACCGGCACCGTGCACACCGCCGAGGAACTGACCGCCGTCGCCGCCCTCGCCGAGCGGTACGGCGTGCGGGTCGTGGCCGACGAGATCCACGCGCCCGTCGTCGCCGGCGGCGTGCGGTTCGTGCCGTACCTGAGTGTCCCCGGAGCCGGCCGCGGCCTGTCGCTGATGTCGGCGTCCAAGGGCTGGAACCTGCCCGGGCTCAAGGCGGCGCTCGCCCTCGCCGGGCCCGGTGCCGCGGGCGACCTGGCCCGGATGCCCGAGGAGGTCGGGCACGGCCCGAGCCACGTCGGCGTCATCGCCCACACCGCCGCCCTGCGCCACGGCACCGCCTGGCTCGACGCCGTGCTCGCCGGGCTCGACAGGAACCGCCGGCTGCTCACCGACCTGCTGGCCGCGCACCTGCCCGGTGTCGTCCACCGCCCCGGGGAGGCGACCTACCTCGCCTGGCTCGACTGCCGCGCGCTCGGCCTGGGCGACGACCCGGCCGAGGTCTTCCTCCGGCGCGGCCGGGTGGCGCTCAGCCCGGGCCCGGACTTCGGCACCGGCGGCGCCGGACACGTCCGGCTCAACCTCGCCGCCTCGCCGGAGGTGATCACGGAGGCGGTACGGAGGATGGCGTCGGCCCTGGTGTGAACGGGCGGCGCGCGCACTTGCCGGGTACGGGCGACGCACGCGGGGGAGCGGCCCTAGACTTCCGGACCATGGACGACGAGGCGTCACTGGACCGGCTCGGTGCCGGCAAGTATCTGTTGGTCACCAGCTACCGCAGGAACGGCACCCCGGTCGCCACTCCGGTGTGGGTCGTGCGGGACGGGGACGCGCTCGGCGTGTGGACGGCCGCCGACTCCTGGAAGGTCAAGCGGGTGCGCAGGCGTGCCGACGTCCTGGTCGGCCCCTGCGACGTGCGGGGCACCCCGACCGGCGACCAGATCCCCGCGACCGCCGAGATCGGCGACGCGGCCACGGCCGGCCGCTACCGCGGGCTCATCGCCCGCAAGTACGGCATCGTCGGACGGCTCACCCTCTTCGGGAGCCGGCTGCGCCGGGGACTGGACGGCACCGTGGGGATCACGATCACGCTCACGCCGTGAGGGCCGACTCAGGTCCAAGCCCGGTACGGCTCGTCGACCAACTGGAAGACCGGTTCACCCCGTACCGGGTCCTTGGCCGTGGACAGCCGGACCCGGTCCCCGCTGTGAATGCCGATGAGCGGACCCGTGACCCGGCCGCGCAGCACGAAGCCCTCGGTCATCTCGATCAGGGACACGTTGCGCGCGGCGGGGGTGTTGCGGTGCACGACCGTGGCGTGCCGTACCGTCCCGGTGCCCTCGCTGCGCTCCGTCCGCAGGTCGCTGCCCCGGCAGACCGGACACAGCAGCCGGTGGTACATGGAGGTGCCGCACCAGGTGCAGCGCTGGAAGTAGATGGCCTCGGTCTCCGGGGCCCGGTGGTCGAGCACGCCCGTCGGGGAGCCGGCTGCCTGCTGAACGACGCTTCCTGAGGGGTGGTACACGCTGGTCAACTCCCTGCACTCGGGCCGGAATCCCGCGTGCCGTCGCCGGGCACGCGTGTGCGCGGCAGACCGTGCCACCGTGCACGCCGCCAGAGTATGGCACTGAGTGCCACGCGTAAAGGTGCCGCGTGCCGCGGAATCTACGGCCCGGTTGGCGGAGATGGGCTCATTGGCCGAAGAAATATGGCACTGAGTGCAGTCTCTGGCGGCGGGGAGCGCCCCGCCATCGCGTCCGGGGCGTCGCATACGATCACGTGCGGCCGTCCCGAGGAGTCCCGCATGCCGTCCGCCCGCCCCCGCGTCCTCTACGTCACCGACCTCGCCTACCAGGCCCGGGGGCGTCGCTACTGCGACGAGGACATCTTCCTCACCTCCCGGCTGCGCGAGGACTTCGACCTGGCCCTGTGCGACCCGCGCGACGCGGCCGCCTTGCTGGACGGCTTCGACGCGGTCGTCGTCCGCAACAGCGGGCCGGTGCTGGGCCACCGGGCCGCGTACGACGCCTTCCGCGAGCGGGCGGCCGCTTGCGGTGCCCGCGTCTACAACCAGCTCACCGGCCGAGCGGACATGGCCGGCAAGCAGTACCTGCTCGACCTGACGGCCGCCGGGTACCCCGTCATCCCGACCGTCGACCGGACCGGGCACCTGGACCGGCTGCCCTGGGCCGAGGAGTACGTCGTGAAGCCGAAGCTGGGCGCCGACTCCCTCGGGCTGCGGTTCGTCCCGGCGGACCGGGTCCGGGAGGCGGTGCGCGCCGGAGCCGGTGACGTCCTCGTCCAGCCGCGCGTCGACTTCGCCTACGAGGTGTCCTTCTACTTCGTCGACCACGACTTCCAGTACGCCCTGTACGCGCCGCACCCCGACCGGCGCTGGCAGCTGGAACCCTACGAGGCCACCCCGGAGGACCTCGAGTTCGCACGGCGGTTCGTCGAGTGGAACGGCATCGAGCACGGCATCCAGCGCGTCGACGCCTGCCGCGCTCCCGGCGGCGAGCTGCTGCTCGTCGAACTGGAGGACCTCAACCCGTACTTGTCGCTGGACGCCCTCGACGAGCCGCGCAGGGACGCCTTCGTCGCCGCCATGAAGGCCGCGCTGCGCCGCCTTCTCGACGCCTGACGGAACCGGTCGGCCCGGTCCGCCTAGCATGGCGGGCATGGACGTGTTTCTCGACCGGCTCGACCCGGACATGTGCGTGGTCACGGCGGTGGCGGACGGGGAGGAGGCGGGCTGTCTGGTCGGCTTCGCCTCCCAGTGCTCGATGGAACCCGTGCGGTTCGTCGTGTGGCTGTCCGAGGTCAACCGGACGTTCCGGGTGGCCCGGTCCGCCGCGTACCTGGCCGTCCACCTGCTCGCCCGGGAACAGCACGCGCTGGCCGAGGTGTTCGGCGGGCGGACCGGCGACGACGTGGACAAGTTCCGGCACGTCCGCCGGCGCACCGGGTACGCGGGGGCGGTCGTGCTGGAGGACGCCGAGGCGTGGTTCGTCGGCCGGGTCCTGGAGCGGATCACCGGAGGCGACCACGTCGGTTTCGTCCTCGAACCGGTCGAGTGGGGCGGTCGCGAAGCGTCCGGCGGGCCGCTGCTGCGGCTCGGCGACGCGCGCACCATCGAGCCCGGCCACCCGGTGGACTGACCCGCGCCGCTACGGCTGCTCCACCGGGTTGTCCGGCACCTGTATGTCGAGGACGCAGACGTCGTCCCGCAGTTCGTCCTCCGTCAGCAGCGCGGCCAGCAGCGGCTCCAGGGTGCCCGCCCGGTCGGCGTGGTGGGCCGCGGCGGCACTCGCGAGCCGCTCAAGACCCCGGTCGATGCCGTCGGACGGCCGCTCCACCAGGCCGTCCGTGTACAGCAGGAGGCGGTCGCCCGGCTCCAGGAGGCACTCCGCCTCCGCGAAGACGGGGGCGTGGCTCGCGCCGAGCAGGATGCCCTTCGGCCGGTCGAGGTAGCGGGCCTTCCCGGCGCGCAGCAGCAGCGGCGGCAGATGGCCGGCCTGCGCCCACAGCAGACGTCGCCGCCCGGGCGAGTAACGGGCCAGGACCATGCTCGCGGTGCCGTGGGCGCCACGGGAGTGCAGCAGCAGCGCGTTGAGGCGGGCCAGTGCCCCGGTCAGCGAGGAACCGGTGACGACCATGCCCTTGGCGGTGAAGCGCAGCTGGGCCATCGTGGCGACGGCGTCCACCCCGTGACCGGCGACGTCACCGACCACGAACAGCGCGTCCCCGTCGGGCAGTTCTATGGCGCTGAACCAGTCGCCGCCGACCTGCACGCCCGCCTGCGCGGGCAGGTAGGCGACCTCCACACGCAGCCCGGCCGGCCGCAACGGGCGCCGGGGCAGGGGCAGCAGCGCGTCCTGCAGCCGGGCCGCCAGCGTCCGCTCGGCCAGCAGCACGCCCTGCTGGGTCAGCATCGCCCGCTCGCTCTCGACCAGCGCCAGCTCCGCGAGGCGCCGTGCGGTCAGGTCCTGGACGAAGCCGTGCACCTCCACGGGCGTCCCGTTGTCGTCCGTCACCGCCTCGGCGACGATCCGCAGGTGCCGGACGCCGGCCGGTGTCCTGGTCCGGAAGGGGAGGTCGCACGGCCGTCCCTCGCGCGTCAGCGCGCGCACGGCCCGCGTCAGCGCGGGCACGTCGTCCGGCAGCGCGAGGCCGGGCAGGCCGGTGAGGGCGACCGGGCCGCGTCCGCGGTCCCGGCCGAAGATGGCGAAGACCTGCTCGGACCAGGCGGCCTCGCCGGCGACCAGGTCCCAGTTCGCCCAGCCGAGGTCGCCCAGCCGCTGGAGGTCGGCCAGCCGCTGCTCCTGCCGGTCGGAGGCGTCGTGCCGGACCCAGGACAGTACGAGCCCGTCGCCCAGCGGAGCCGCCCGCACCGAGTACGTGGCCGCTTCCGCGCCGGCGTCCCCCGCGTCCCGGTGGGCGAAGGGCTCGCCCTCGTACGGCTCCCCGGTGGCCAGCGTCCGCAGGCATCCCTGGCGCAGCGGCTCGGCGACCGGCTCCGGCAGCCACTCCCGGAGCTGCCGGCCGGCCGGGTCCGCGCCGCCGGCGAACTCCGCTGCCTGCGCGGTCGCGGAGTCGACGCGGAAGTCCGTGACGTGTCCCGAGGGCGCTCGCACCGGGGTGAGCAGCACCGCCGCGACCGGCAGGGCGTCGAACACCCGCTGCACGTCGCCGGCGGCGCCGGCCCCGGCGGGCCGCGGCCGGCCGCGGTACGACCGCAGCCACCCGGCACACAGGCGGGCGACGGCCCGCAGACGGTCCCGGTCGCCGGAGGTGAAGGGGCGGCCGTCGACGGGGCGGAGCACGCCGAGGCACACGTCGGCCGGCGCCCCGGGCGGCACCGGCAGCCAGGCCTGGGGCCGGGCGCGTCCGGACGGGCCACCGGCCGGCGGCCATCCCTCGGCGTCGTCCGGCCAGCGCGGCTCACCGGTGCGCAGGGCCTCCAGTGCGGACGTCCCGCTCGACGGCGGCACCTGGGGCCATCGGGCGGCCGCCGCTTCGTCGAGACCGGAGTGGCCCATCAGCTCCAGGCCGCCCGAGGGCACCCGGGCGCAGAGCACCACCGCGTCCGCGCCGACGGCGGGCGCGAGCCGCCGGTGGAGGCAGCGGGCGAGTTCCTGCGGGGAGGCGACGTGCGTCAGGGCCTCGGCGAGGCCGGGTGGGACGGCCGGCGCACCGTCCGGGAGACGGTCGTCGGAGGGACGGGCGTCGGGGAGCTGCGGGGCCGGCGCCCCGGCGCGGCCCGGGAGTGGATCCGCGTCGGCGGGCGGTGCCAGGGTGCCGAGCGTGATCCAGCACTCCTCCAGCAGCGTGCGCCGGCCCTCCTTCGCCCGCCGGGCCAGCGTCTCGCGCGCCGCCTCGGCGGAGACCCCGGTGAGCGCCATCACGGCGCCCTCGGCCCGTGCCACGACGGCCGTCGTGGTGGCGCGATCGCGCAGCCGTTCGATCTCGGCACGCTGTCCGGCGACGACCCGGGCCAATGTGGCCAGGTCGGGCGCGGCGCCGGAGTCCGTCGGCGTGGCGTGCTCGCTCGTCACGCGACGAGCATGGCACATGGACCGGCTTTCGACGGCCGCCATTCGGCAGGTGATTCTTTTGCCGCCCCCGCGGCGCCGGCCGGGTGGGCCCCGAGGCGAGGGGCGGGCGTCCGCCGGCCGCTCCGGCGCACGCCCGTCCCGTGCGCCCGCGGGCGCGGGTCAGCGCCCGGCCGCACCATGCCCGACCAGGGCCTCGGTGACCGCGCGCACGCTGCGCGCGATGTGCTGGAGCTGCTGGAGCTCGGCCGCGTACAGCTTGATCGTGTGCTCGATGACGGACTCGGGCAGACCCAGCCGCGGCAGGTCGGCCCGGGCGGTCTGCAGGGCGGTACGGGCCACCCGGACCTCCTGCTGGACCTGGATCTGCGCGTGGCGGGCGAGCAGGACGGGGTGCCGGATCAGGGCCGGATAGCCGGCGTAGCGGGCCGGCACCAGCTCGCGCAGCCACTTGGCCGCCGAGCGCTCCCAGTCGTAGCTGCCGGGGTTCTTCACCTGGCACGGCCAGTCGGGGCCGAGGCGCGTGGTCGTCAGGGGCATGATCATCGCTTCCGGGTGTGCGGCGTCGACGGGGTGCTGCGACGGGTGGGGGGCGGCCCCGGCCCAGGGGAGTGACCGGGACCGCCGCGGGCGCTCGCGCAGGCGATGCCCGACCGAACACCCGGGGCGCGCCGGAGCGGGTAGGAGTCGGCGGCCAGGGTGTTCGCGCAGGTGCGGACGCGGTCCGGGCGTCCGGGTCGCGATCCGTGAGCAGTATTTATATATGCCATCTGCTTTGCAAGACGTATGAAAACATTCATGCCCGCTGAGGTGGGAACGGCCCGCGGACCGATCCGGTCCGCGCCCGGCGGGCCGGTCAGTCCCGCAGGAAGAACTGGTGCTGCTCGGCGATCTGCTCGTACTCCTCGAGCCGGGCCTGCGTCCGCTCCGGATCGGCGTCGGTCATGGCCTGGAGCAGCGCCGCGCACATCACGCCCGGCGCCGCGTAGGAGTCGAAGACCAACCGGGAGCCCGTGCCGGTGGCGAAGGTGACGTCGGCCTCGTCGACCACCGGGCCGAGCGCCAGGTCGGTGACCAGCGCCACCTTCAGCCCGGCCCCGCGGGCCACCCGTAACGCGTCGAGGGTCTCCTGGGCGTGCCGGGGCAGGGAGAAGGCCAGCACCCAGGTCCCGCCCGCCTCCCGGGACTGCAGCAGGGCGTCGTAGGCGACGCTGCCGCCGCGGGTGACCAGCCTGACGTCGGGGTGGACGCGGCGGGCGGCGTAGGCGAAGTACTCGGCGAGCGACACGGAGATCCGCAGCCCGAGGACGGTCAGCGGCGCCGACGCGGCCAGCTTCCGGCCGGTCTCGACGACCTGCCCCGGGTCGGCGAAGTCGCGCCGCAGATTCTCCAGGTTCTCGATCTCGGCGTCGACGGCCGCCTGCAGTTCGTTGCCGCCGTTCTCCTCGGCCGGGGCGCCGCCGCGGCCGGCCAGCGCGATCGACTGGAGCCGTTCCCTCAGCGCCGGGTAGCCGCTGAAGCCGACCGCCGACGCGAACCGGGTCACCGACGGCTGGCTCACACCGACCCGGTCGGCCAGGTCCGTGATGGACAGGAACGCCGCCTCGGTCAGGTTCTCGATCAGGTACTGGGCGATGCGCCGCTGGCCGGGGGAGAGACGGGGACGGTCGAACAACGCCCTCAGCCGGGACGTGGGGGAGACCTCCGTCTCCGGGGCCGTCCGTCCCGAGGTGATCGCCGATGCCTGTGCGCGTGCCTGCTGCGGCGATGGCACGGGCGTGCCTCCTTTGTCTCCCACGGAGGTCAACATAGCCCACCGGCCGCGCCCGTCAGGGCGCTGTTCCCGGCCGGTGGAGCCCCGCGCGGACGGGCGCCGGGCCTGGCGCGGAGGAGACGTGACGGGTCGTGGGGGATAGCACCGCGCCGGGCGGGAACCCGCCGTCAGGAAGATCCCCCACCAGCCACGAGGAGCCCCGTCATGACCGTCCCCGAGGAGAACCGGCCGAAGACCGACACCACGGACGACGTTCTCGACCAGCGTGACGAGAACACGCCCCGCACGCCCGGTGGCACCGGCCGGACCATGCGCGAGGCCCTGGAGGAGGCCCACGTGCGCCCCGACGACTACGACGAGGAATGACCGCCCCGTAAGCCGCGCGCCGGCCCCGCGCCCCGCGGCGCCCGATCCCGAGCAGCATCCGACCCCGACCACCGGCAGGTGACATCGTATGAGCGCCATCAGCGCGCTGGAGAAGGCTCTGGAGAACCGATGGGAGGCGCTGTGGGCGCGGGTACGCGACAGGGAGCCCGTCGAGATCCTCGACGCCCTGCGCACCGAGTGCGACAGCAACGCCGTGGTCTGCGCCGAAGGCCGGGTCATGGTCCCCAACGCCTACGACGTCGAGCTCGCCGAGGTCGTCCACGAGGAACTGGCGCGCCATGACGGCCGGGTGGGCCAGGTGCTCACCGACAGCCTCGTCCGGCACGCCGAGCGGCGCGGATACGAGTGGGCGGGCCCGCTGGCGGTGCACGTGGGCAAGTCCGCCGACGTGCCCAACGGCCGCTATCGCGTGGCGAGCGGCGTGCTGCCGCACGTCAGCGCCCAGGGGTTCCCGAACGCGGCGTCCTGACGGCGAGGGGAGCGCTGCCGTCCGTCCCGTGAGCCCCGGGCGGGGTTCAGCGCGGCGGGCCACCACCGGGCAGTGCCGTCTCCGGCACCACGAGGTCGGCGCGGTCCCGGGTCGCGGCCACCAGTTCGGCGTTGCGCTGGTCCGTGCCCCGCACCCAGGCCACCGCGTCCTCCGGCGACTTGCCGAACTCCTCGTGCCGGGCCACCAGCCGGCGGACCCGCTCCTCCTCGGGCACCTCGCAGAACCACACCTCGTCGAGGTGGGCCCGCACCCGTGCCCACGCGCCGGTGCCCAGCAGGAGGTAGTTGCCCTCCGTCACGACCAGCCGGGCCGTCGGCGGCACCGGCACGGCCCCGGCGAGCGGCTGCTCCAGCACCCGCTCGAAGCCGGGCGCGTAGACCATGTCCTCCGCGTCGTCCGTGCCGTCGCCCCGCCCCTCGCGCAGCCTGCGCAGCAGCGCCGCGTACCCGGCCGCGTCGAAGGTGTCCGGCGCGCCCTTGCGGTCCCGGCGGCCGAGCCGGTCCAGCTCGGCGTCGGCGAGGTGGAAGCCGTCCATGGGGACGTGGGCGGCCCACGCCCCGTCCGTCCCGTTCAGCTCCCGCACCAGAGCCGCGGCGAGCGTCGACTTCCCGGCACCGGGACTCCCGGCGATACCGAGGATCGCGCGCCGTCCGCCGCGCGGGAGGGAACGGGCCCGGGTGAGCAGGTCGTCGAAAGTCAGCGGCACACCGCAGAGTGTGCCACCCGGCGGTCCGCCGCCGTCCGGCCGCCCGCCCCCGCGGCAGGACGGCCCCCTGTGTCAGGTACCACCCGATGGGACCCGCTCCGGCGGGGAACTGTGTCGGGTATGACGACGCAGCTCGGGCTTCCCGACGACATCCAGGCCTGCCTCTTCGACCTCGACGGGGTCGTCACCCGGACGGCGGTGGTGCACGCCGCCGCCTGGAAGGAGACGTTCGACGCCTTCCTGCGCGAGCGGGACGGCGCGGACTTCCGCCCGTTCACCGACTCCGACTACGACGAATACGTCGACGGCCGCCCCCGCGCGGACGGTGTGCGCACCTTCCTCGCCTCCCGCGGCATCGAACTGCCCGAGGGCACTCCCGACGACCCGGCCGACGCGCAGACGGTCAACGGGGTCGGCAACCGCAAGAACGGGCTGGTCCTGGAGAAGATCCGCACCGAGGGCGTCGAGGCGTACGACGGCACCCTGCGCTACATCGACGCGGTCCGCTCGGCCGGGCTCGCCACCGCGATCGTCTCCTCCAGCGCCAACACCGTGGACGTGCTGCGGTCCATCGACGCCGAGCGCCTGTTCGACGTACGGATCGACGGCGTGGTGGCGCGCGAGCGGCGACTGCCGGGCAAGCCACGTCCCGACACCTTCCTGGCCGCCGCCCGCGACCTCGGCGTCGAACCGTCGCGCGCCGCCGTCTTCGAGGACGCCCTCGCCGGCATGGACGCCGGCCGTTCCGGGCACTTCGGCTACGTCGTCGGCGTCGACCGTGTCGGCCAAACCGACGCGCTGTACGCCCACGGCGCCGACCGCGTCGTCAAGGACCTCGCCGAGCTGGAGGGCCACGCATGATCACCAACCGGACCTACGCGGTCGAGCCCTGGTCCGTGCGCGAGACGGAGCTCAACCTCGACCTCCTCGCCCAGAGCGAGTCCGTCTTCGCCCTCTCCAACGGGCACGTCGGCTGGCGCGGCAACCTCGACGAGGGAGAACCGCACGGCCTGCCCGGCAGCTACCTCAACGGCGTGTACGAACTGCACCCGCTGCCCTACGCCGAGGCCGGCTACGGCTATCCCGAGTCCGGGCAGACCGTCATCAACGTCACCAACGGCAAGCTGCTGCGCCTGCTCGTCGACGACGAGCCGTTCGACCTGCGCTACGGCCGGCTCGTCAAGCACGAACGCACCCTCGACCTGCGGCGCGGGGTGCTGGAGCGGTTCTGCGAGTGGACCTCTCCGGCCGGCTCGACCATCAGGGTGCGCTCCACCCGGCTGGTCTCTCTCACCCAGCGGGCCATCGCCGCCGTCGAGTACGAGGTGGAACCCGTCGACAGCCGGACCCGGGTGGTCATCCAGTCCGAGCTCGTCACCAACGAGAGCCTGCCCGAACCGGACGGCGACCCCCGTACGGCCAAGGCGCTGAAGTCCCCGCTGGAGCCGGAGGAGGACCTCGCACTCGGCCCCCGGCTGCGCCTGGTCCACCGCACCCGGCGCAGCGGCCTCAGGGTCGCCGTGGCCGCCGACCACGTCGTCGACGGCCCCGAGGGGACCACCACCGACAGCGAGAGCAACGAGGACGTGGCCCGCCTGACCATCACCTCCTCGCTGGAGCCGGGGCAGCGGCTGCGCGTGCAGAAGACCGTCGCCCACGGCTGGTCCAGTGCCCGCTCCCGGCCCGCGATGAGCGACCAGGTCGAGGCGGCGCTGGCCGCCGCGGCGCAGAGCGGCTGGGACGGACTGGTGGCCGAACAGCAGGCCTACCTCGACGACTTCTGGGCCCGGGCCGACGTCGAGGTGCACGGCGACGAGGAGATCCAGCAGGCCGTCCGCTTCGCCCTGTTCCACGTGCTCCAGGCCGGCGCCCGCGCCGAGCAGCGGGCGATCCCGGCCAAGGGACTGACCGGTTCCGGATACGACGGCCACGCCTTCTGGGACACCGAGATGTTCGTCCTGCCCGTACTGACCTACACCGAGCCGAAGGCCGTCGCCGAGGCGCTGCGCTGGCGGCAGGACACCCTGCCGGCCGCCCGGGACCGCGCCGCGCAGCTCGGGTTCCGCGGAGCCGCGTTCCCGTGGCGGACCATCGACGGCTCGGAGGGCTCCGCCTACTGGCCGGCCGGCACGGCCGCCTTCCACGTGGGCGCCGACATCGCGCACGCGGTGGTGCGGTACGTGGCGGCGACCGGCGACACCGACTTCGAACGGGACACGGGCCTGGAGCTGCTGGTGGAGACCGCCCGGCTGTGGCGGACCCTCGGCCACCACGACCACCACGGCGTCTTCCACATCGACGGCGTCACGGGCCCCGACGAGTACAGCGCCATCGCCGACGACAACACCTACACCAACCTCATGGCGCGGTCGAACCTCCTCACCGCCGCCGACGCCTGCGAACGCCACCCCGACGAGGCGACCCGGCTCGGCGTCGACGACGAGGAGAGCGCCGCCTGGCGGGACGCCGCCGAGAGCGTGCACATCCCCTACAACGAGGAACTGCGCGTCCACGAGCAGGACGCCGGCTTCACCCGCCACCAGCGCTGGGACTTCGCCGCCACCGGCGAGGACCAGTACCCGCTGATGCTGCACTTCCCCTACTTCGACATCTACCGCAAGCAGGTCGTCAAGCAGTCCGACCTCGTCCTGGCGATGTACACCTGCGGGAGCTGGTTCGACGCGAACTGCGACGAGGACCAGATCGCCCGCAACTTCGCCTACTACGAGCCGCTGACCGTGCGGGACTCGTCCCTCTCGGCGTGCTGCCAGGCCGTCGTCGCCGCCCAGACCGGACACCTGCGCCTGGCCTACGACTACGCCGCCGAGGCCGCCCTGATGGACCTGGCGGACCTGGAGCACAACACCCGCGACGGGCTGCACATCGCCTCCCTGGCCGGGACGTGGATGGCGCTGGTCGCCGGCTTCGGCGGCACCCGCCGCGACGGCGAGAGCCTCCGCTTCTCGCCGCGGCTGCCCGAGAAGTTCAGCCGGCTGGCCTTCCGGCTCCAGTTCCGCGGCCGGTGCGTGAGCGTGGAGATCGAGGCCGACAAGGCGACGTACACGCTGCTCATGGGCGATCCGCTGACGATCCACCACCACGGGAGTCCGGTGCTCATGAACGGCGACGGCCCCGTCACCCTCCCCGTCCCCGCCCCGGAACGGCGCCCCACCCCCGAGCAGCCCCCGTACCGCCGGCCGAACGTCCGCTGACCGGTCGCGCGCGCCGGGCGGACCGGACCGGGGCGACTGGCCGTAAACCGCCCTGCGGATCCGCGGGGTGCGGGTTAGCGTGACCGTGATCAACGGGTTGCCCCGGCTCCCGCCGGCGCGGCAGGAGGCGGGGTTCGAGCGGCCCCGCGGACGGCGGGCGGTGAGGGGTGCACGATGGCCGACGGCGCGAGCGCCCTGCTCACCGGTGGACGGCATCCGCAGGCGGCGGCTTCGCCCGGCGCCTCCGGGCGCCCGGGCGCGAACACCCCGCTCGCCGCGGTGGCCGCCGTCTTCACCCTGGCCCAACTGCTGCTCGTACGCCCCGGCCTGGGCCTCGGCTGGGACGAGATCGTCTACGTCAGCCAGGTCACGAACCACCACCCGGCGGCCTTCTTCAGCGCCCCGCGCGCCCGCGGCGTCTCCCTGCTGGTGGCGCCCGTCGCGTCCTGGTCGTCGTCCACCGCGCTGCTGCGCGTCTACCTCGCCGTGCTCTCCGGCGCCGGCCTGTACCTGGGGCTGCGGGCGTGGCGGGGCCTGTTCCCGGTGCGCGTCCTGGCCACCGCCGGCGCGTTCTTCGCCTCCCTGTGGGTGACCCTCTTCTACGGCCCGCAGGCCATGCCCAACTACTGGGTCGGCATCGGCGCCCTGATCTGCGTCGGCTGCTTCCTGCGGGCCCGGCGGGACGGGTCCGGGCCCGCGGTCCTGTGGGGAGTGGCGGCCGGCGCCGCGCTCATGGCGTGGATGCGGCCCACCGACGCCGTCTGGGTCACCCTGCCCCTGCTGGTCCTCGTCCTGGTCCGCAGGCACGGGCGGCTGCTGCTCGCCCTGGTGGGAGGCCTCGCCGCCGGGGGAGCGGAGTGGGTGGCCGAGGCGTACGCCTGGTACGGCGGCCTGGGGGAGCGCCTGGCGGAGGCCTCCCGCATCCAGGGCGGACTCGGCCTCCAGATCGCCGTCGACGACCAGCTGCGCAGCCTGGGCGGACGCGCCCTGTGCCGCCCGTGCACCGGATCGATGCCGCCCCCGGTGATCACCCTGTGGTGGTTGCTGCTGCCGGTCGTCGCCCTGGTCGCCGTGGCCGTGGCGGTACGGGCCCGCCGCACCGCCCGCACACTGATCCCGCTCGCCTGCGCCGCCACGTCCGCGCTGCCGTACCTGTTCATGATCGGGTACGCGGCGCCCCGCTTCCTCCAGCCCGCCTACGCCCTGCTGGCCGTCCCCGTCGCCGACGCGCTGTGGCACCTGGCCCGCACACCCCGCGGCCGCCGCCGGCCGGTGGGCGCGCCGCTGGTCGCCCTCGCGCTGGCCGGGCACCTGGCCGTGCAGCTCGTCGTCCTCGTGTACACCGTGGACCGCACCGCCGAGAGCCGCGAGGACTGGGCCCGCGCCGCCGACGCGCTGCACCGCCTGGGCGTCCGCCCGCCGTGCCTGGTCACCGGCCACGAGGCCATCCCGGTCGGCTACTACACAGGCTGCTCCTCCGGCGCGACCGCCGGCAACAACGAGAACACCACGGTCGCCGACATCCTGGACACGGCCCGCCGCATCCCCGTCGCCGCCCTCACGGCACCGGGCGGCACCCCGCCCGACTACGCCCGCTCCTGGACGGCGCACCGCGTCGGTGACCTGAACATCCGGGTCGCTCCCCCGGGTTAAAGATCGCGAATCGGGAAACGCGAACCGGACACCGACATGATCGAGCCGACGCCACGCGCAAGGGAGGCAGCGATGGGCACGGACCCGATGGCCGACGACGCCTACCAGCCCACCGGAACGAACGAGGAGCAGGAGGACGCCGCGCCCCTCGACCTCCAGGACGCCGTCGACGAGCGGGACTACGACGACACGCTCGACGAGGGCTACTCCCCGCCGGAGAAGCCCCTCGGCGTGACCAAGCACGGCACCACGGCCGCCGAGCAGCACGACGGGGAGACCCTGGACGAACGGCTCTCCCAGGAGGTCCCCGACGTGTCGGCGCCCGAGGGGGACGGTGTGGGCGACGAGCCCGGAGGCGAGGGCGAACCGGTCGACCCCGAGGCCGGCGCCGAGCGGTCCGGCCGCCTGGTCGCCCCAGACGAGGGCGTGCGCACCGACACGACCAAGGAGACGGTCGCCGAGGACGTGGGCATCGACGGAGGCGCCGCCGGAGCCGAGGAGGCCGCCATGCACGTCGTGGACGACGAGACGGCACTTCCGGACGGCGAGGAGAGATAGCGGGCACGGAACGCCGTGAGGGGACCCCCCCGCCGGGCGGTCCCCCCACCGCGGGTAGCGCAGGGGACCAACTTGTAGAAGGCGGCGGGGCCCACCACGGCCACCCATTTAAAGGGCCCATAA
>NZ_JBHXFL010000003.1:0-351144 GCF_042724095.1 Streptomyces sp. NPDC127100 | reverse complement strand
CCGGCGGCACGGCGCGCGCGCCGGCTCCCCGGGGCCGGGGTGCGGGGCGTCCGACCACACCCGGCGCCGCCGTCGGCGTGCCGTCGAAGCGCGCCCCGTCCGTCCGCCGGCCGGCCCCCGCTCCGCCCGCCCGGCCCGCGCGGGTGCTGTGGTCGCGGGGCGCCACGGGCCGGGACGTGCGTGAACTCCAGGCACGGCTGCACCAGATCGGCTGGCTGGTCGACGGGCCCACGGGGACCTACGACGACCTGACCGAGCGTGCGGTGAACGGCTTCCAGCGCAAGCGCGGACTGCCCCGGACCGGCCGGACGGACACGGTCACCTGGCAGCGGCTGCTGGCGATGACGCGCGAGCCGGGGAGGTGGGAGCTGTACCGGATGGGCGGGCAGCCGGCCGCCGCGCCCGACGCGCGCTGCCTGACCGGGCGGGTGCTCTGCATCAGCAAGTCGAGCCGGACGCTGCGCTGGATGGTGGACGGGCGGACGGTGTCGACGATGGCGGTGCGGTTCGGTTCCCAGTACACGCCGACCCGGGAGGGCGTCTTCCACGTCTACTGGAAGTCGCGGCACCACTGGTCGACGCTCTACCGCTCGCCGATGCCGTACGCGATGTTCTTCAGCGGCGGCCAGGCCGTGCACTACTCGTACGACTTCGCCGCCCGCGGCTACGCGGGCGCCTCGCACGGATGCGTCAACGTGCGGGACGAGGGGGCGATCGCGGACCTCTACGCGCGGGTGCGCGACGGCGACAAGGTCGTCGTGTACCGCTGAGGCGGTCCGGGAGCGGATGGGGCGCGGGCGGGACCGGGGGAACGTGTCCCGCCCGCGCCGAGGTGCACGAGCCGCAGGTACGGGGGGAACCCCGGCTCGGTGCGGAAGCCGATGACCAGTCGGCTCACTCAGTACTGCGCCCCGGCGGCCGAAAGTGTCACACCTGCGGCGGAGAAAGTTGCGCGCGTGAGCGAAAACGCAGGTCAGGCGATATTGCCAAGCCCCGGAGACTCCTGCTGGGCGTACTTCGGGCGCCGGTCCGGCAGGGGCACGAAGGCCGCGGGCGCGCCCGTGGCGTGGGCGGGCCGCAGCGCCGCGGGGCCCTGGGCGTGGGGGTTTCCGGCGCCGCGGCCCGGGCCGTCGTCGTCCTCGTCCCCGGAGTCCTCGCCCTGGCCGCCGCCCTTGTCGCCGTTTCCGGCCTGGCCGTCCTGGTCGCCCTGGTCGTCCTGATCGCCCTTACCGCCGTTGTCGCCCTGCTTGCCGTTGCCGTTGCCGTTGCCGTTGCCCTTGCCCTTGCCGCCGGTGCTCTTGCCGGGCGTGCCGTTGCCCGCCGTGCCGCCCACCAGTCCCTCCGCGGCCTCCCCGGCACCATCACCGGTCCGGCCCCGGGTCGCGGCATCGGTGCCGGCGAGGACGCTCCGGCAGTACGCGTCCACCCGTGAGGTGCCGCCGGCCGCCTCCGTCAGCGCGCGCCTGCGGGCGCCGTCCAGCGTCCTGCCGGCGCCCACCTCGCGGCACGAAGCGGCGAGTTCCCGCCGCCGGACGCCCGCGCCGCCGGTCCCCTGGTCGCGGGTGCCCGGGCCGGCCTCGCCGGCCTCCTCGTCGCGCGTGGTCCCGCTGCCGGAGGGGCCGGGCGTGACTCCGTCGGGCGTGGATCCGCCCCGCGGGCCGTCCAGCGGCGCGGGCGGGCCGAGCGGGCGGTCGGGGGGCGTCGCCGCCGAGACGCTGGCGGCGGGGTCGGGTTCGGCACCGCCGAACGGGGTCGGCAGGACTCCGGTTCCGGCCGCGACCGCCACCCCGCCGACCATGCCGGCGGTCAGCGCGGCGGCCAGACCGAACCGCAGCGGACGGGCCCAGCGGGAGCGCCGAACGCCGTCGCGGCGCGCTCCGATGCGGACCAGCCCGGCGTCGGAGTGCCGCACCGGGGCGTCGTGGCCGAGGGCGGCCGGCGCGTCGGCCCACTCCCCCGCCCGGTCGGCGCGCGCCTTGCGGAAGGCGGCCAGCGCGGCGGCCTCACCGGGCAGTTCTCCGCTGGTCGGCGCGGGGTGCGCCGCCAGCGCGTCCAGGGTCTCGGCGAGCCGTTCGGCCCGCTCCAGCGCCGCGGGGTCGACAGCTTTCAGTGACTCTCCGCGCAGCAGGATCTCCGCCGTTTCGCGGTCCAGCCACCCGTCCTGCTCGTCGGCCATCACATGTCCTTCTGCGTCCGCGGACGCGTATGCGTCACAGTCGCGGACGTCACCGCACGGTGGCGCGGTTCTCGCTGGGGCGGCAGGGCGTCGAGCGCCCCGGTGGATTCCGGATCGCCGCCGAGCAGTTCGGCCAGGCGCTTCAGTCCCCGGTGCGCCGCCGTGCGGACGGCGCCGGGGCGCTTGCCCAGCGTCTCGGCCGCGCTCTTGGCGTCGAGGCCGACGACCACCCGCAGGACGACCGCCTCGGCCTGGTCCTGGGGCAGGCGCGCGATGAGGGAGAGGGTGCTTCCGGTCGCCAGGGCCTCGAGGGCCTCGCCGGCGGTGTCGGACTCGGCGGCCCTGCCGGTCAGCTCCGTCTCGTCGCCGCCGATCGCCGGCCGGCGTCCGCGCATGCGGATGTGGTCGAGCGCGCGGTTGCGGGCGATCCGGGCGGCCCAGCCGCGGAACCGGTCCGCGTCGCCGTCGAAACGGTCGAGGTCGCGGGCGATCTGCAGCCACGCCTCGGACGCGACGTCCTCGGCGTCCGGCTCACCGACGAGCGTCCGTACGTATGTGAGCAGCCGCGGGTGCACCGAGCGGTACACAGTCCGGAACGCGGTCTCGTCCCCGTCCTGTGCCGCACGCACCGCGGCGGTCAGCTCCGCGTCGTCCCCCAGCACCGAACGCGCCTCTCTTTGCACCTCAGCCGGCGCCGCTCTCGCGGACCGGGTGCTCGCCGTCGTGGTTCCTCAATGCGTGGTCGCGGTGGTCTCCCGCTGCTGTGATGCGGAAAGGTCCCCCGCTGGTCGGCGCGAAAGGCACGTTACGTCTTGAAACCGCCACTCGTCCATGTCCTCATCGCATTGCCGTACAAGATGCAACTAAGCCGTGACGCGGTGAGGTGTGACAGAAAACGCAGTGCCGGCGCTGTAGCAAGTACGGGTCGCCGCGCGGCCCGTGCCGCGCGACGGCCGGGGCCTCTCCTGTGGGGGGTGGCGGCCCCGGCCGTTGCCTTGGCCACCGCGCTCGCCTTCGGCGCGCTACTCGCCCCTGCCGCGGTCCTGGCCCGTCTTCTCCCCGTGACCGGCGTTGTTGCCGCCGGAGTTGCCGCCGTCGCTGCCGTTGCCGTTGCCGGAGCCCGCGGTCCTGCCGGGGCCGCCGCTCGCCGGGGCCGGACCGCTCGGAACGGTGCCGGCGACCCGGGGGTTCCCGGCGTTCCCCGCGCCCGCGGGTCCCGTCTGCCGGGCGCAGTACGCCGCTACGTGCCGCTCACCGCCCGCCGCGGCGACGAGCCGCTGCCAGGCCGTCGCGTCCAGTGCGCGGCCGTGCCCCGCGACCCGCTCGTAGGCACGGCAGTGGGCCGCGGCGTCGCGGCCGGCGTTCCGGGCGCCGGGCCCGGCGGTGGCGGCGGAGGGCGGGGCGGAGCGTCCCGGCCCGGCGGGGCGTCCGGCGTCGCCCGCGGAGGCGGGGGCGGCGGTGGACGTCGGTCCACGGTCGCCGGCGGACGGGGTGCCCGTGGCCGGGGAGCCGCCCCCCTCGCCCGCCCCGATCGCCGCGTACGCGACGCCGCCGAGCGTGAGGCTCGCCAGCAGGACGGAGAGGGTCACCCTCAGGGAGCGCCGCGCGCGCCGCGGGTCCCGTGGCCGCCAGTCGTCCCGGCGGCGGATACGCGCGGTGCGCGCCGCGCGGTGCGCCCCCGCGTCCCGGGCGGCCCGGAAGGCGTCCACCGCCCGCCGCTCCCCCGCACCCGTGTCATAGCCACCGCGCAGAGCCCCGGCGAGCAGCTCCTCCGTGGCCGGGCGGGCCTGCACGGAGCGGGCCGGCCGATGTCCGCGGGGACCGCCGTCACCGGCCCCGCGGACATCGGGGGTCTCCCGGGCGCCTCGCGCGTCCCGGGCGTCGGGGTGGGCAGGCCGGGGGGCGTGGGGGCCGTCGGCGCTCCGGTGTGCACCCATGTCCGCTTCCGTTCCCGCTCGGTCCGCCGGGCCGCCGTCGGCGCCCGTCATGTCGACTCCCCCAGCGTCCTGGGCCTCTCATCCGTCACACCGTCCGTGCCCAGCTGCCGGGCCAGCCGCTTCAGCCCCCGGTACGTCGCCGTGCGCACCGCGCCCGGCCGCTTGCCGAGGACGCGCGCCGCCGCCGGGCCGTCGAGACCGACGACGACGCGCAGCAGCACCGCCTCCGCCTGGTCGCGGGGCAGCCCGCTCACCAGTGCCAGGGCGGCCCGGGTGGACAGCGTCTCCAGCGCCTGGTCGTGGGTGGAGTACGGGCCGGGCAGCTCCAGCACGTCCTGCTCCAGCGCCGACCCCCGGGGCCGCACCTTCTGGCGGCGCAGGTGGTCCAGTGCCCGGTGCCGGGCGATGGTCGCCGTCCAGCCCCGGAAACCGGCCCCGTCGCCCCGGAAGCGCCCCAGGTCGCGGGCGATCTCCAGCCAGGCGTCGGACGCCACGTCCTCGGCGTCGTCCCCGACCAGCCCGCGCAGATAGCCGAGCAGGCCGGGCTGCACGAGGCGGTAGGCGACCGCGAAGGCGGCCTCGTCGCCCTCCTGGGCCAGCGCGACGGCCGCGCCCAGTTCCCCGTCGTGCGCCTGTACGCGGCGGGGTTCCCCTCCTCGGCCCAAGAAGCGTCCTCGTCCGTACCGGATTCCCGGCGTGCTCGTCGAGCCCGCCCCCAAGGTCATCAGCGTCGGGCCGCACGGAAGTGTCACAGCGGACGGCGTCACCGGCCCGCCGTCGCCTCCCGGCACAGCAGGCGCAGCGACCCGTCGCCGGCGAAGCACCGGCGGGCCTCGTCGATCGGGTCCCACAGGCGGCCGTCGCCGGTGCGGATCCAGTGGTCGCCGCCGGTCGCCCACCACTCGGCGCCGCCCTGCCGCACGATCACCTCACCGGCGTAGGCGCCGAGGCCGCGCAGGACGGTCTCCACCGCGGCGTAGGGCGCCCCCTCGCCGCGGATGCCGTCGATCATGCGGTCGACGCGCCACAGACTCCGGGGCGAGTAGTCGAGGCGCAGCCGCGCGCCCTCGCGCAGCACGGCCACCGTGTCGGCCGCCCACCGCACGGGCCTGGTGGCGGCCCAGGGCCGGTGCGCCGCCGCCGGACCGGCACTCGGGGCCGCGGCGGCCGGGGCAGTGGTCTCGCTGGTCACCGTCGTTTCGCTCGTCACAGTCGTCACATCCGCTAGAGCGTCGTCCGGCGGCGTTCCGTCACAGGGTCGCGGCGGTGGTTCCGCAACCGGCGCAGGACCGCCCCACCGTCACCACGTCCGCCGCACGACCGCCGCGCCGTCCCCGCAGGACGGTCACAGCCCGGCGGGCCGTCAGCCCCGGCCGCGAGCCCGGCGGGAGACCACCGCCCGCAGCACCCGCCGTCCCTCCGTGGACACGTCCAGGGCGGCGCGGAGTCCGGCCGGGCCGTGACCCGCGAGCAGTTCGAGGACGCTGACCTGGCGGCGCAGCTCGGCGGCGACCAGCGGCGCCTCGCCCTGTGTGGGCTCCTCAGGGCCGGCGCCGGCACCGCCGGCGTCCTCCGTGGCGGGGTCGAGGAGCCGGTGGATCCGCAGTGAGGCCACGGAGCAGGCGTCGGCCCAGACCCGTACCTCGGCGGCCGAGCACCCCGGCGGGGCGGCGTCCAGCATCCGCCGGGCCAGCAGGACGGCCTCGTCCTCGCCGGCCGCGCCGGGCCCGGCGAGCCTGCCGCGTGCCTGGTCCCAGGCCCCGGCCCAGGCGGGCCCGCCGCCGGTCACGTCCGCGTCGGCGAGGGTCGCCCACAGCGGCCGCAACACGTCGTCGTCTCCGTCCAGCAGGGGCAGGCAGCGGTCCAGGCAGGCCAGTCCGCTCGCGGCGAGCCCGCGTGCGTCGGCCTGCGCGATCAGTTCCACCAGACTCATCCGGCGCCTCCTCGTCCCTGCCGCTCCGGCCCGCTGTCCGCCACGGAGCCCGCATTTCCCCCTACTGCGTGCGTCGGGCCCCGCGTGTCACAGCGGCACCACGCCGAGCCGGTCGAGGAACCGGAAGAAGAGGTCCTCGGCCACCGGCGCCCTGCCGGACGCGGAGCCCGGGCGGAGGGCCGCGCCGTCCCCCGGCCCGGAGGTCAGCACGTCGGCCAGCTCACCGGCGTCCGCCGTGCGCCCGGCCTCGGCGGCCCAGGCGACGGCCCGCTCGGCGGCGTCCGGGGGATCGAGGAAGTAGTCCTCCAGCGTGAGCCCCTCGTTCTCGGCACCGAGGTACGCGGCCATCGCGGCCCGGACCAGGCAGGTCGTCCACGCCCCGCTGACGGGCGCCGCCGCCTCCACGACCACGCAGTCGCTGTCCATGACGTAGCCGAACAGCGCGGGCGCGCCGGTCTGCGCGGCCAGGTCGTTCATGTTGCCGACGTCGCCGTCGCCGCCCGGGTACTCCCAGACCTGCCAGCCCTCCGGCGCGGACACCCGCAGCGTCATGTCCGGGGCGCCGGCCAGGGCGTCCAGCTCCGCGAGGGGCCGCTCGGCGCGGCCCACGACGAAATACCCCCAGTAGCCCATGTCCCGGCTCCCCCCGGCGTGTCGGTCGGCTCGCCCACACATCACCACAGGCCCCCGGGGATCCGCAGCCGTATCGGGCGATCCGGCGCGGACCGGGTCAGTCGAGCCGGCCCGCCAGCGCCTTGAAGTCCGCCCAGGAGAGCTCGGGCTTGTCCGGGTCCCACAGCTTCTGGACGGTCGCCGCCAGCGGCAGCCGGATGCCGGCCGCGACCTGGGCCTGGGTCTGGGCGCCCGGGATGTCGCCCCAGACCGCGAAGCTGCCGCCGAGGATCTGGTCGTCGTACTTGGCGTCGACGGCCGTCGTGCCCCGCAGGACGCGCGGGGTCCACTGCTCGTAGATGCGCTCGCCGGTCGGGTAGACGAAGGTCTGCGGCTCACCGAGCACGTAGTAGAGGAACTCGTCGTTGTAGTTGAGGACCTGGCGCCCCGCGCTCAGGTAGGCCGTGGGCGGCCGGGCGCCGATCTCCTTGCCGGTCCAGTAGGCGACCTTGATGTCCTTCAGGGGTTCGACGGACGTGTCCTTGAAGAAGCCGTCGTTCCAGGCGCGCGGGGTGCGGTCGTGGGCCATCACGGTTTTGGCGCGGCCGTTGAGCCAGCCGGTCGTGAGGTCGGCGACGGTGCCGCCGGAACCGTAGGCCTCGCGGGCGGCGGCGGCGAGCGTCGGGTAGGACGCCTCGGGGTCCGGAACCACGAGCGCCTGGTACTCGTCGGCGCCCAGGTGGAACTGGGAGCCCGGGAAGAGATCGGCGTACTCGTCCAGCAGGTCGTCGACGATCTGCGCGGCCTCCGACTTGGAGATGTCGATCGCGCCGCGCGTGGCCGTGCCCCGGACGTTGCGCAGTTGCAGGTCGGGGTGCGCGGCGATCACCGCGCCGAGGTGGCCCGGCGAGTCGATCTCGGGGACGACGGTGATGTGCCGGGAGGCGGCGAGGTCGGTGATCTCCTTGACCTCGGCCTTGGTCAGGTGGTCCTCGGAGACGATCTCCGGGTGCGAGTCGGACTCGATGCGGAAGGCCTGGTCGTCGGAGAAGTGCAGGCCCAGCTCGTTGTACTTCAGGTCGCCCAGCTCGCGCACCCGGTCCTTGATCCAGTCGGCGTCGTAGTGCTTGCGGGCGATGTCGAGCATGAAGCCGCGCTTGGGCTTGGCCGGCTCGTCCCGCACGACGCCCTCGGGCGCGGTGCCGCCGCCGTCCACCTCCTGCTTGAGGGTGCGGGTGCCGTAGAAGACGCCCGCCTCGGCCGGCCCGCTGACGACGACGCGGCCGTCGCGCACCGTCATGGTGTACGACTCCGGGTCGGCGCCCTTCTCGGCCCTGACCTCCAGCCGCAGGTCCCCGGCGCGCGCGTCGTCCTGCTCGCCGGCGTACGTCATGCCGAGCTCGCCGGCCACGAGACGCCCCTCGTCGGCGAGGGACGGGTCGGCGACGACGACCCGGTGACCGGGGCCGGGCTGCCAGCCGGGGCCGCGGGCAGCGGTGTGCTGCCGCACGGCCGGTATGGTCCGCGGCTCCTTGGACAGGGCGTACGAGCGACTGGGGCTGGGCGAGGCGGAGGGGGCGGCCGCCTCGCCTGAGGAACGCGCCGCCGAGCCCGCGGGCCCGCCGTCCCCGTCGCCGCCGGCGGCCCACAGGCCGGCACCCACGCCGAGCGCCGCGACCGCCGCTCCGGCGATCACGGCCCGCTGCCTCACCTTGCGCGCCGGTGTCCGGCGTCCGTGCTGGCTCACAGCGCCAACCTAAGGCCGACCGCTTCACCATGCGTCCACCACATGTTCCGAAACTCTCCCGTTCGGGTGAAATTCGGGCAGCGTACGGACATGCGATGCCCTCTCTCGGTAACGTGTCGTCACATATTTCGCACAATCCACTGCCGACACACACGTGACGCCCACAAGGACCCACGCTGCCTGTGCACCGTCTTCCAGATCTCCCCGGCCGAGTCGCCATACCGGTGCCGGTGCAAACCCGCGCCGCACCGGCAACACCCGCTTCGCTGGAACTCTTCAACACGGCCCCCGCCGAGGAGGCCGCCCGCACCCTGCTCACCTGCCTGAACAGCCGCGACTGGGCGCACCGTCTCACCGCCCACCGGCCCTACCCGGACCTCCCCGCCCTCCTCGCGGCGGCCGACGAGGCCGCGTACGACCTGACCCCGGGGGAGCTGGGGCAGGCCCTGGCGTCGGAGGCGCTGCCCGCCCTGCCGGAGGACACGTACGCGGCGGCCCACACGGCCCTGAGCGCGGCGACCGCGGCCTACGAGGCCCGCTTCGGACACGCGTTCGTCATCTGCATGGACGGCCTGACCGCCGACGAGGCGCTGAACCACGTACTGGCGGCCATCCGGTCACGATTGGCGAACGATCCGGACGAGGAGCGCCTGGTGGCGGCCGAAGAGCTCCGGCGCCTGGCCAGGGCCCGGCTGACCGGCGCCCTCGGGGGCGCGGGGCGGTGACCTCGGCGGCTCCACCGCGGGCCACCGGCGGCCTCAGGCGGCCCGCACCCGGCAATCCGGGCGAACCGCCGCCCCGGTGACGGCCCGCGGCCTGCCGACTGCTCCTTTGAGTGCAACTTTGATCACATAGGCAGGCCCCCCGTAAGCACCACAGGCAACCGTCGCTACGATGCTGGGGGCCGGTGGACCGTACCCGGCCGGGCCCGACCGACAAGGAAAGCCGGCGCGGCCCCAATCCCCGCTCCCGGAGGAAACTTCCGTGCCGGCTGGAACGCTGTACCGCGGCCGGGAAGGAATGTGGTCCTGGGTGGCTCACCGAGTCACCGGCGTCCTCATTTTCTTCTTCCTGTTCGTTCACGTGCTGGACACCGCTCTCGTCCGCGTGTCCCCCGAGGCCTACGACACCGTCGTGGCCACGTACAAGACGCCGATCGTCGCGCTGCTGGAGTACGGCCTCGTCGCCGCCATCCTGTTCCACGCGCTCAACGGCCTGCGTGTCATCGCCGTCGACTTCTGGGTCAAGGGCGCTCGCTACCAGAAGCAGATGCTGTGGACCGTCGTCGCCCTGTGGGTCGTGCTGATGGCCGGGGCGATCTACCCCGTCCTCGGGCACGCCGCTCGTGAACTCTTCGGGAGCTGACGCACATGTCGACCACTGAAACCACCCCCTCCGGCATCGGCCCCGTCGAGGGCGCGGGCGCCTCCGTCTACACCGTGGACAACCCGGCGCCGCTGATCGAGCCGCCCCGCAAGCGGACCAAGAAGTCCCCGAAGTCCACGCGCGGCAACTTCGAGATGGCCGCCTGGCTCTTCATGCGCCTGTCCGGCGTCGTGCTGGTCGTCCTGGTCATCGGGCACCTGCTCATCCAGCTCGTGCTGGACGGCGGCGTGTCGAAGATCGGCTTCGCCTTCGTGGCCGGCCGCTGGGCCTCGCCGTTCTGGCAGGTCTGGGACCTGCTGATGCTCTGGCTCGCCATGCTGCACGGCGGCAACGGCCTGCGCACGGTCATCAACGACTACGCGGAGCGCGCGAACACCCGGCTGTGGCTCAAGGGCCTGCTCTACACCGCCACGGTGTTCACCATCCTGCTGGGCACGCTGGTGATCTTCACCTTCGACCCGAACATCCGCTAGGCACGGGGCTGCGAGAATCATGAAGATCCACAAGTACGACACCGTCATCGTCGGCGCCGGTGGCGCCGGCATGCGCGCGGCCATCGAGTCGACCAAGCGCAGCCGCACCGCCGTCCTGACGAAGCTCTACCCCACCCGCTCCCACACGGGCGCCGCGCAGGGCGGCATGGCCGCCGCGCTGGCCAACGTGGAGGAGGACAACTGGGAGTGGCACACCTTCGACACGGTCAAGGGCGGTGACTACCTGGTCGACCAGGACGCCGCCGAGATCCTGGCGAAGGAGGCCATCGACTCGGTCCTCGACCTGGAGAAGATGGGCCTGCCGTTCAACCGGACCCCGGACGGCACCATCGACCAGCGCCGCTTCGGCGGTCACAGCCGCAACCACGGCGAGGCCCCGGTCCGCCGGTCCTGCTACGCGGCCGACCGCACCGGCCACATGATCCTCCAGACGCTGTACCAGAACTGCGTCAAGGAGGGCGTGGAGTTCTTCAACGAGTTCTACGTCCTGGACCAGCTGATCACCGAGGTCGACGGCGTCAAGCGGTCGGCCGGCGTCGTCGCGTACGAGCTGGCGACCGGCGAGATCCACGTCTTCCAGGCGAAGGCCGTGATCTACGCGTCCGGCGGCACCGGCAAGTTCTTCAAGGTGACGTCCAACGCGCACACTCTGACCGGTGACGGCCAGGCCGCCGTGTACCGGCGCGGGCTGCCGCTGGAGGACATGGAGTTCTTCCAGTTCCACCCGACCGGCATCTGGCGCATGGGCATCCTGCTGACGGAGGGCGCCCGCGGTGAGGGCGGCATCCTCCGCAACAAGGACGGCGAGCGCTTCATGGAGAAGTACGCGCCGGTCATGAAGGACCTCGCGTCCCGTGACGTCGTCTCCCGCTCCATCTACACGGAGATCCGCGAGGGCCGCGGCTGCGGTCCCGAGGGCGACCACGTCTACCTGGACCTCACCCACCTCCCGCCGGAGCAGCTCGACGCCAAGCTGCCCGACATCACGGAGTTCGCGCGGACCTACCTCGGCATCGAGCCCTACACGGACCCGATCCCGATCCAGCCCACCGCGCACTACGCCATGGGCGGCATCCCGACCAACGTCGAGGGTGAGGTCCTCGCGGACAACACCACCGTCGTGCCGGGTCTGTACGCGGCCGGCGAGGTCGCCTGCGTGTCGGTGCACGGCGCCAACCGCCTGGGCACCAACTCGCTGCTCGACATCAACGTCTTCGGCCGCCGCGCGGGCATCGCCGCCGCGGAGTACTCCCAGAAGGCGGACTTCGTCGAGCTGCCGGAGAACCCGGAGTCCCTGGTCGTCGAGCAGATCGAGCGGCTGCGCACCTCCACCGGCTCCGAGCGGGTGGCCGAACTGCGCCGCGAGCTGCAGGAGACCATGGACGCCAACGTCATGGTGTTCCGCACCGAGCAGACGATCAAGACGGCCGTCGAGAAGATCGCCGAGCTGCGCAAGCGTTACAAGAACGTGGCGATCCAGGACAAGGGCCGCCGGTTCAACACCGACCTGCTGGAGGCCGTCGAGCTGGGCAACCTGCTCGACCTGGCCGAGGTCATGGCGGTGTCCGCGCTCGCCCGCAAGGAGTCCCGCGGCGGTCACTACCGCGAGGACTACCCCAACCGCGACGACGTCAACTTCATGCGCCACACCATGGCGTACCGCGAGGTGGGCGACGACGGCTCCGAGTCCATCCGTCTGGACTACAAGCCGGTCGTCCAGACCCGCTACCAGCCGATGGAGCGTAAGTACTGATGGCTACCCCTGTCATGGAGAAGAGCGACAAGGCCCCCGAGGCCGGCTTCGCCGACTCCCCGTACATCACGGTCACCCTGCGCGTCCGCCGGTTCAACCCGGAGGTCTCGGCGGAGGCGACCTGGCAGGACTTCCAGCTGGAGATCGACCCGAAGGAGCGCGTCCTCGACGCCCTTCACAAGATCAAGTGGGAGCTGGACGGCACGCTGACCTTCCGCCGTTCCTGCGCCCACGGCATCTGCGGGTCGGACGCCATGCGGATCAACGGCAAGAACCGGCTGGCCTGCAAGACGCTGATCAAGGACATCAGCCCCGAGAAGCCGATCACGGTCGAGGCCATCAAGGGCCTGACGGTCCTCAAGGACCTGGTCGTCGACATGGAGCCGTTCTTCCAGGCGTACCGGGACGTGATGCCCTTCCTGATCACGAAGGACACCAACGAGCCGACGCGCGAGCGCCTGCAGTCCGCCGAGGACCGCGAGCGCTTCGACGACACGACGAAGTGCATCCTGTGCGCCGCGTGCACGTCCTCGTGCCCGGTGTTCTGGAACGACGGGCAGTACTTCGGCCCGGCGGCCATCGTCAACGCCCACCGCTTCATCTTCGACTCGCGTGACGAGGCCGGCGAGCAGCGGCTGGAGATCCTCAACGACCGCGACGGCGTCTGGCGCTGCCGCACGACCTTCAACTGCACGGACGCCTGCCCGCGCGGCATCGAGGTCACGAAGGCGATCGCGGAGGTGAAGCGGGCGCTGATCACGCGCCGCTTCTGACGTCCGCCGGTTCGCCGCCGTAGGCCGGTGAGGGCCCCGCTTCCCCTGGAGGCGGGGCCCTCCGGCATGTGCCACCCCATGGGGTGAACGCCGCCGGGGGTCCTTGCCGCCGGACGGGCGAAGAGCGCGCCCCACGAGGAATGACAATCAGCCGTTCCGGACGATGACCGTCCTAGCCTGACGCCATGTCAGATGACGAGTCGTACGAACTGCTCGGGTTCGACAACGTGCTGCTGCCCGTCGGCGACCTCGGCGAGGCCGTCGGCTTCTACGAGCGGGCCGGTTTCCCGGTGGCCTTCCGGCTCGACGAGGCCGGGATCGCGCTGCTGAAGGTCGGCGGCGAGACGCCGGGCGTCCTGCTGCGGGCGGAGGAGGAGTTCGGGCGGCGCCCGCCGCCGTGGCCCTCCGCGCGGGTGTGGCTGGAGGTGCCCGACGCGCGCACGGCGGCCCGAGCGCTGCGCGACGCGGGCATCGCACCGCTGGACGAGCCGTTCCCCGGCGCCACCGGCTGGACCGTCGAGTTCGCCGACCCCTGGGGCAACGTCGTGGGCCTCACCGACTACTCCAAGCGCCCGGAGCTCGGCCGCCGGCCGTGACCGCCGCCCCGTGACGCGGGCCACTCCACCCTTGAGTTGAACACGTTCAAAAGTGGGTCTACAGTCAGTCCCGTCAGCGTTTTGAACGCGTTCAAGAAGGGGTGGGGCATGGACCGCACCGTCATCGCCTACGTCATCTACCTGGTCGTCAGCATCGGTCTGACCGTCTGGGTGGCCCGCACGCTCAGCCGCAACGGCCGGGTCTTCCTCGCCGACGTCCTGCACGGCAACGAGAAGCTCGCCGACGCCGTGAACCACCTGCTGGTGGTCGGCTTCTACCTCGTCAACCTCGGTTTCGTCGCCCTGTACCTCAGCGGCGACGAGACGATCACCGACACCCGGGGCATCTTCGAGGCGCTGTCGACCAAGGTGGGCGTGGTGCTGCTGGTGCTCGGCGTGATGCACCTCGGCAACGTCTACGTGCTCAACCGCATCCGGCGGCGCGGGGTGATGGAGCGGGAGCAGGTGCCGCCGGTCCCGCCGCAGGGCTGGGTGGCCCCGACGGCCGGGGCCTGAGCCGATGGCTCCCGCCCCCGGGACGGCCGGCGCCCCCGTGCGCCGGCTCACCGTCCTCTACGACGCCGAGTGCTCCCTGTGCACCCACGTACGGGACTGGCTGCTGCGGCAGCCGCGGCTGGTGCCGCTGGAGCCGGTCCCGGCGGGGTCGGCGGAGGCCCGGCGACGGTTCCCCGGCCTGGACCACGGCACCACCCTCGACGAGGTCACCGTCGTCGGCGACGCCGGGCAGGTGTACCGGGGCGCCGCGGCCTGGATCGTCGTTCTGTGGGCCCTGCGCGCACACCGCCCGCTCGCCCACCGGCTCAGCACCCCCGCCGGGGCCCGGCTGGCCCGCGGCGCCGTCCTGGCCGCCGCCAGGTGGCGCGACACCCGACAGCGCTGGGGCGGCAACGGCTACCGGCGCGCGGACGGCTGGGTGTACGAGCCGGGGCTCGGCTGGCTGTACACCGGACCGGGCTGCGACGACGGCGCCTGCGCCACTCGTTAGGCTCTCTTCCTGTGCCTGCGAAGAACGACGGCCCCGACGACGGTGCCCCCCTCAGCAAGTCCGAGCAGACCCGCGCGCTGATCCTGGAGACGGCCATGCGGCTGTTCCAGGAACGCGGCTACGACCGGACGACCATGCGGGCCATCGCCCAGGAGGCCGGCGTCTCCGTCGGCAACGCCTACTACTACTTCGCGGGCAAGGAGCACCTGATCCAGGGCTTCTACGACCGGATCGCCGCCGAGCACCAGGCGGCGGTCCGGGAGGTCCTGGCGCGGGAGACCGACCTGGAGGCGCGGCTCGCCGGCGTGCTGAAGGTGTGGCTGGACATCGCGACGCCGTACCACGAGTTCGCGGTGCAGTTCTTCAAGAACGCCGCCGACCCGGACAGCCCGCTCAGCCCCTTCTCCCCGGAGTCGGAGCACGCGCGCGTGGAGGCCATCAGCGTCCACCGCTCGGTGCTGGCCGGTACGAAGACCAAGGTGCCGGAGGAACTGCGGGACATCCTGCCGGAGCTGATGTGGCTCTCCCAGATGGGCCTCGTCCTGTACTGGATCTTCGACCGCACCGAGGGCCGCGAGCGCAGCTACCGGCTCGCCGAGCGCGGCGCCCGGATCACCGCCCGGGGCGTCGCGCTGGCCCGGTTCCGGGTGCTGCGCCCGCTGGTGCGCGAGGTGCACGAGCTGTTCACGGACTTCCTGCCCGGCATGACGAAGGCGCTTCCCGACCCCGCGGCCGGGAAGCCCTCCCGTCAGGCCTGACGGGACGCCAGCTCGATCACCGTGATGTCCGACGGCGCGCCCACCCGCGTGGGCGGGCCCCAGGCGCCCGCGCCCCGGCTGACGTAGAGCTGGGTGTCGCCGTAGCGCTCCAGGCCCGCCAGGGTCGGGTTGGCGGCGCCCGCGATCAGGTTGCCGGGCCAGAGCTGGCCGCCGTGGGTGTGGCCGGAGAGCTGGAGGTCGACGCCGTGGTCGACGGCGTCGTGGATCTGCACCGGCTGGTGGGCGAGCAGCACGCAGGCGCGGGCCCGGTCGCGGTCGCCGAGGGCGCGGGCGTAGTCGGGGCCCTGGCCCTCGTCCTCGCCCGCCACGTCGTTGACGCCGGCCAGGTCGAAGTGGGGCAGTTCGGTGCGGGCGTTCTCCAGCGGGATCAGGCCGAGCCGCCGTACCTCGGCGACCCACTGCTCGGCGCCGGAGAAGTACTCGTGGTTGCCGGTGACGAAGTACGCGCCGTGCCGGGCCCGGAGCTGCGCGAGCGGGGCGGCCGCGGGGCCGAGGTCCTTCACGCTGCCGTCCACCAGGTCGCCGACGACGGCGACGAGGTCGGGCTGCGTGGAGTTGATCGTGTCGACGACCGTCTGCGCGAAGCCCCGGCCCAGCACCGGGCCGAGGTGGATGTCGCTGACCACGGCGATGCGGAAACCGTGCGCCGCGCGCGGCAGCTTGGCCAGCGGCACGGTGACCCGCTTCACCTTCGGGCCGCGCAGTACGCCGTAGGTGCCGCCGGCGACCGTCCCGACGGCCGCCGCGGCGGCGGCGCCGGCGACGACGCGGGAGACGAACAGGCGGCGCGAGGGGACGGCGAGGGAGCCCGGCGGCGTGGGCGCGGGCGCGGCGGGCGGCTCGGACTCCGCGGGGGGTGTGCCGGGCGGCACGGAGCCCGCCGGCATGCGCTCCGGGTCCGCTGCCGGGGCCGGCACCGGCAGCTCGTCCGGCTCCGCCGGCTTCGCGGCTGCCCGACGCTCCAGGAACCGGCGCAGCAGCGGCCGTACGGCCTCGCCCGCGAGCACCGCCAGCAGCAGGTATATCGACAGGGCCAGCCACAGGAAGCCGGGCCAGGCCAGGACGCGCTGGAGCCAGAAGGGGGCGCCCGTGCGCTCGGCGACCAGCGCGCCGACGGCCAGCACCCAGCCCCCGGCGATCACCACCGCGCCCGCGCGGCGGACGGGGCCGGGGCCCCGGGTGGTGTCGCGGAACAGGCGCAGCCACACGTACCGGTTCGCCAGCACGACCACGCCCAGCACGACCAGTGCGACCAGCGCGAAGACGACCACCATGCCGTCGGATCCCCTCAGTTGTGACGTCGGTGACGTTATGACGTTCGGCGCAGTGCGCGCACTGAGCGCAACCCGATGGCCCCGACGACCGTCCCCAATACGAAGGAGACGACCGCGAGCAGCAGGTGCACCCAGAAGTACGCCGTGGGGTCGCCGTCCTCGAAGGCCAGCCCGCTGCCGTCCTTGACCAGGTTTTTGACGAAAGTGATCCAGATGATCCAGCTCCACACCCCGAAGGCGAGCAGGAACCAGGAGACGGGGCGGCTGAGCTTCATGAACCCAGTATCGCCGCCGGATGTCCGGTTCCGTTCGCGGGGTGGGGAGCGGGGTGGGAGGACGCCGGTGGCGGGCGGTACGTTGCCGCTCGTGCCCGCATCCATGAAGACCGTCCGGCGTTCCCTGCCGGTCACCGCCGCCGCCCTGACCGCGCTCACCCTCCTCGCGCCCGCCGCGCTCGCCGCCCCGAGCCCCACGGCGAGCCCGTCGGCGAGCCCCACGGCCACTCCCCCGGCGTCGATGTCCTCCGTGGGCGGCACGCGGCTCGGGCGGCCCGGGACGCAGGTCGATCTCGCGGGCGGGGCCCCCGTCCTGCCCAAGGACCTCACCGCCCGCTCCTGGATCGTGGCCGACGCCGAGACCGGCGACGTGCTCGCCTCGCACAACGCGCACTGGCGCCTGGCCCCGGCGAGCACCCTGAAGATGCTGTTCGCCGACACGCTGCTGCCGAAGTGGCCGACGACCACGCAGCACAAGGTGGCGGTGTCCGACCTGGCGGACGTCGGCGCCGGGTCCAGCCTGGTCGGCATCAAGGAGGAGGAGACCTACACCGTCCACGACCTGTGGCTCGGCGTCTTCCTGCGGTCCGGCAACGACGCCGTGCACGTGCTGTCGGCGATGAACGGCGGGGTCGACAGGACCGTGGCGGAGATGAACGAGCACGCCGCGGAGCTCCAGGCCCTCGACACGACCGTGGTCAGCCCCGACGGCTACGACGCGCCGCACCAGGTCTCCTCCGCGTACGACCTGACGCTGTTCGCCCGCTCGGGGCTGCAGAAGAAGGACTTCCGCGAGTACGCCTCGACGGTCCGCGCGAAGTTCCCGGGCGAGACGGCCAAGGACAAGAAGGGCAGGACGTCCCGTGGGTCCTTCGAGATCCAGAACACCAACCGGCTGCTGGCCGGCGACTCGGACATAGGCGTCTACCCCGGCATCGCCGGGGTGAAGAACGGCAACACCACCAACGCGGGCGCCACCTTCACCGGGGTCGCCGAGCGCGACGGCAGGGTGCTGCTGGTCACCGTGATGAACCCGGCGAAGAAGGAGCACAACGAGGTCTACAAGGAGACCGCCCGGCTGTTCGACTGGGGTTTCCAGGCGGCCGGCAAGGTGAAGCCGGTCGGTGAGCTGGTGCCGCCGAGGAGCGCGGTGGCGGCGAGCGCGGAACCCGACGACTCGGGTCAGGCCGGGGGCGCGGGCGGGAAGGCCGTCATGGGGACGAAGCCCGTGGCGGGCGCCCCGGCCGCGGACGGCTCCACCGGCGTCGGGATCGCGGCCGGCATCGCCGCCGGGGTGCTGGTGCTGCTGACCGGCGGGGCCTTCCTGGTCAATCGTCGCTGGCCGCTGCCGGAGCTGGTGCGTCGCCGGTCCCGTCCGTGAGCTCCTCGGCCTTGCTGCCCGTCGCCGTCCAGGCGGCGCAGAACAGCACCAGCTTCGAGGTGAAGTTGATCCACAGCAGCAGCGCGACCGGGACGCCGAAGGCGCCGTACATGCTCTTCGTGGCGACGCCCTGCATGTAGCCGCTCAGCAGCAGCTTGAGCAGCTCGAAGCCGACCGCGCCGATCAGGGCGGCCACCACCAGGCGGCGGCGGCCCGGCTGGACGCCGGGGAGCAGGGTCAGCACGTACAGCAGCAGGAGGAAGTCGGCGAGGACGGCGACGGCGAAGGCGGCGATGTGCAGCAGGACGCTGCCGAAGCCGCCCTCGGCGATGCCGAGCTGGCGGATGATCCAGCCGACCAGCGCCGAGGCGACGGTGGAGATGCCGACGGTGACCAGGAGCGCGCCGCCGAGGCCGACGAGGACACCCGCGTCCTTGGCCCGGTGCAGGAGTGGGTTCTCCTCCTCGTCCGGCACCTCCCAGACGGCGCGCAGACAGCCCCGGGTGGCGTCGACCCAGCCTATGCCGGTGAAGAGCAGCAGGAGGCCGGCGATGAGGCCGACCGTGCCGGCGTTGTCGACCAGGCCCTGGATGTCGATCTGGTCGGAGATGCCCGGGACCTGCTCGGCGATCTTGTCCTGGAGCTGGTCCTGCTGCTTCTGGCTGAGCGTGGCGGCCGCGACGGCGGCGGCGAGACTGAGCAGCGGGAAGAGCGCGACGAAGCTGGTGAACGTCATCGCGGCGGCCAGCCGCGTCCACTTGACCCGGTCCAGCCGCTCGTACGACCGCCACGCGTGCGTGGTCATCAGCCGGGCGATCCACGGCCCCACCACGGGGAGCTTCTTCAGCCAGTCCATGATCCGACGCTGCCCCCGGTCGTCCCGGTCCATGATCCCGGCCGGCGGCCGGGTGTCTTCCCGGAGCGGAAGACCAGTGTCCTTGTGCCCCAGAAACGCAGGATGGTGGCCAGCGCCATGCCGATTCCCGCGCCGGAGACCGTGTCGGCGCGCTGCGAGGTGAGTCCGAGGCCGTAGTGGCTGACGGCCAGGCACAGCAGCTGCACGGCGGCTCCGGCCGCGTTCACGGCGAAGAACACGAGGTACGGGCGCAGGCCGCGCGGGCGGGCGTGCCGGTAGGTGCCCAGGGCGTTGCCCGTATAGGCCACGGAGCAGCCGGCGACGAAGGACAGGGACTTGGCGGTGAGCGGGCCGAGGCCGGCGGGGCCGCGCAGGACGGTGAAGAGCCCGAGGTCGACGGCGTAGGCGAGGAGCCCGGCCAGGGCGAAGCCCACCAGTTCGCGCCGGCCGGCTACCAATTGGCCACCGCCAGGCCGTACATCGCCAGCCACACCAGGCCGATCAGTGCCAGGGCCCGGTCGCGCAGGACGACGTCCTCGGGCTCGCCGGCCGTGCCGCGGTCGGCGAAGACGGCGTAGCGCAGCACGGCCAGGATGAAGGCGACCATGGACAGCTGCCGCCAGGGCAGCACGCTGGTGTGCGGGACGCCGCCCTCCTCCATGGCCCACAGGCAGTAGCCGAGGACGGCGACGCCGGCCGCGAGCTGCCAGACGAAGCGCAGGTAGCCGGTGGTGTACTCGGTGAGCAGCGCACGGGTGGCGCCCGCCTCGCCGGCCATCTGCACGGCCTCGCTGTAGCGCTTGGCGGAGACCATGAACAGGGCGCCGAAACCGGTGGTGATGAGGAACCAGCGAGACAGCGGGATGCCCAGCGCGAGCCCGCCGACCATGGCCCGCATCAGGAACCCGGTGGTGACGACGGCGAGATCGACGACCAGCACGTGCTTGAGGCTGACGCAGTACGCCAGTTGCATCGCCAGGTAGGCGACCAGCAGGGCGGTGACGGCCGGTGGGCACAGCCGGGCCGCGAGGACGGGCGCGAAGACGCCCAGGGCGCCGCCGGCGGCGTAGGCGACCGGGACGGGGACCTGCCCGGCGGCGACCGGGCGGTGGCGTTTGACCGGGTGGGCGCGGTCGGCGTCGGCGTCGCGGGCGTCGTTGACGAGGTAGACGGCGGCGGCGCAGGCGGTGAACAGGACGAAGACCAGGGCGAGCCGGCCCAGGGCGTGCCGGGAGAACAGCTCGCCGGCGGCGGCCGGGGCGGCGACGACCAGCACGTTCTTGATCCACTGGCGCGGCCGCGCGGTCCTGAGCAGGCCGCCCGCGAGGCCGCCGCGGCCTGGCGGGGCGGGCCGCGGCTGTTCGGGAGCGCGCTGCCGCAGGACGGCCGTGTCGGTCACCGGGTCCCCTCCCGCATCCAGCCGGCCCCCAGCCGGGCGGTGAGCGCGCCCAGCGCCGCGCCCGCCGCCACGTCGGACGGGTAGTGGACGCCGACGACCAGCCGGGACACGCACACGGCGGCGGCCAGCGGCCAGGCGGCGCGCACGCCGAGCGCGCCGAAGACGACGGCGGCGGCCGCGGCGGAGGTGGCGTGGGAGCTGGGGAAGGAGTGCCGGCCCGCGGTGCGCACCAGCGGCTGGACGTGCGCGGGGCGGGGACGGCGCACGACCCGCTTCACCCCCATGCTGGCCAGGTGCGCGCCCGCGGTGAGCGCCGTGCCGCGCAGCCACGCCGCGCGCCGCCCGCGGTCCACGGCGGCTCCGGCGAGGCCCGTCGCGAGCCACAGCGCACCGTGCTCCCCGGCCCAGGACAGGGTGCGCGCGGCGGCGGCCACGCGCGGGTCCGTGCCGCAGGCTCTGAGCGCCGTCACGATCCGGTGGTCCATGTCGTCGAGGTCGTCCATGTGGACTCACTGTTCACGCCGACGGGGCGTGAAGTCCGGCATGATCGAGCGACATACCATTAATCACCCGTTTCGGGGAGGGACGGGATGTTTCGTAACTGATCGCTCGCACAAGGGGGATACGGTCACCGGTATGTCTGCCGACACCGTTCCCGACGCCGAGTGGGGCACCGTCACCGGCTGGGGCCGCACGGCGCCCACCGGGGCCCGTCTGGTCCGTCCGCGGACGTACGAGGAGGCCGCGGCGGCCGTCCGGGACTGCGGGGCCCGCGGCGGCATCCCCCGGGGCCTGGGCCGGGCGTACGGCGACGCGGCGCAGAACGCGGGCGGCGCCGTGCTCGACATGACGGGCCTGGACCGGATCCACGCCATCGACGCCGACGGCGGCACCGTGGTGTGCGACGCGGGGGTCTCCCTGCACCGGCTGATGGAGGTCCTGCTGCCGCTCGGCTGGTTCGTGCCGGTGACGCCCGGCACCCGCTACGTGACGGTCGGCGGAGCGATCGGCGCCGACATCCACGGCAAGAACCACCACGTGTCCGGGTCGTTCGCCCGGCACGTGCCGTCCCTGGAGCTGCTCACCGCCGACGGCGGGATCCGCACCGTGGACCGCGGCACACCGCTGTTCGACGCCACCGCCGGCGGCATGGGCCTGACCGGGGTGATCCTCGCCGCGACCGTGCGGCTCCAGCGTGTCGGGACCGCGCTGATGTCGGTCGACACCGAGCGCGCCACCGACCTCGACGACCTCATGGCCCGTCTGACGGCCACCGACCACCGCTACTGCTACTCGGTCGCCTGGATCGACCTCCTCGCGCGCGGCGCGGCGACCGGGCGGGCGGTGCTCACCCGCGGGGACCACGCCCCGCCGGACGCGCTGGACGCCCGCGCCCGGCGCGATCCGGCGGCGTTCCGCACCTCCCGCCTGCCGGCCGCCCCCGCCTTCCTGCCGGACGGGCTCCTCAACCGGACGAGCGTGGGCCTGTTCAACGAGCTCTGGTACCGCAGGGCCCCCCGTGCGCGCCGCGGGCAGCTCCAGCGGATCTCCACCTTCTTCCACCCCCTGGACGGGGTGCCCCACTGGAACCGCGTCTACGGCCGCGGCGGCTTCGTGCAGTACCAGTTCGTCGTCGGGCACGGCCGGGAGGAGACCCTGCGCCGGATCGTGCGGCGCATCTCCGCGCACCGCTGCCCGTCCTTCCTGGCCGTCCTCAAGCGCTTCGGGCAGGCCGACCCCGGCTGGCTGTCGTTCCCGGTGCCCGGCTGGACCCTCGCGCTGGACGTCCCGGCCGGGCTGCCGGGGCTCGGTGCCTTCCTCGACGAGCTCGACGAGGAGGTCGCCGGGGCCGGCGGCCGCGTCTACCTCGCCAAGGACTCCCGGCTGCGGCCCGAGCTGCTCGCCGCGATGTACCCGCGCCTGGACGACTTCCGCGCGCTGCGCGCGGAGCTGGACCCCCGCGGGGTGTTCAGGTCCGACCTGTCCCGGCGCCTCGCCCTCTGACCCTTTCTGGAGCTGTCGTGAAGGACGCCTTCGGCCTCCCCCAGTCCCTTCTCGTCCTCGGCGGTACGTCCGAGATCGCGCTGGCCACCGTGCGCCGCCTGGTCGCCCGCCGCACCCGCACGGTCTGGCTGGCCGGCCGCCCCTCCCCCGCCCTGGACGCGGCGGCGGAGCAGGTGCGCGGGCTGGGCGCCGAGGTGCGCGCCGTCGCCTTCGACGCGCTGGATCCCGGGTCCCACGAGGAGGCGCTGGGCAAGGTGTTCGCCGAGGGCGACATCGACCTGGTGCTCCTGGCGTTCGGCGTCCTCGGCGACCAGGCGCACGACGAGCGCGAGCCGCTGAACGCCGTGCGGGTCGCGCAGACCAACTACACCGGCGCGGTCTCGGCCGGCCTGGTGAGCGCCCGCGCGCTCCAGGCGCAGGGGCACGGCTCCCTGGTGGTGCTGTCGTCCGTGGCCGGGGAGCGGGCCCGCCGGGCCAACTTCATCTACGGCTCCAGCAAGGCCGGCCTGGACGCCTTCGCGCAGGGTCTCGGCGACGCGCTGCACGGCACGGGTGTGCACGTCATGGTCGTGCGCCCCGGGTTCGTGCGGTCGCGGATGACGGCCGGGATGGAGGAGTCGCTGCTCGCCACGACGCCGGAGGCGGTCGCCACGGCCATCGAGCTGGGGCTGCGGCGCCGCTCGGAGACGGTGTGGGTGCCGGGTGCGCTGCGGGTGGTGATGTCGGCGCTGCGGCACCTGCCGCGGGGGATGTTCCGGCGGCTTCCGGTGTAGAACCTAGCGGGCCGGCAGGGAGCCGGTCTCCAGGCGTCCCGACTGCGGGGGCACGACCGCGCTGCCGAAGGGGAACTCGCGCAGCTTGCGCCACACCCCGTCGGCACCCTGCTCGTAGAGCGCGAAGCCGGTGCAGGGCCACTGGGCCTCGTAGTCGGCCAGCTCCTCGTAGGCGCGGTCCATGGCGGCCTCGTCGATGCCGTGCGCGACCGTGACGTGCGGGTGGTACGGGAACTGCAGTTCGCGCGCCATCGGCCCGGAGGAGTCGCGGACCCGCTTCTGGAGCCAGGAGCAGGCCGCGGCGCCCTCGACGACCTGGACGAAGACCACTGGCGACAGCGGGCGGAAGGTCCCGGTGCCGGACAGCCGCATCGGGAAGGGCCGGCCGCGGGCCGCCACCTCCGCCAGGTGCGACTCGACCGCGGGCAGCGCCGCGCCGTCGATCTCGGTCGGCGGCAGCAGCGTGACGTGCGTGGGGATGCCGTGCGCCGCGGCGTCGCCGAAGCCCGCGCGCAGCTGCTGAAGCCGGCTGCCGTGAGGCTCCGGGACCGCGATCGACACGCCGATCGTTACGGTCCCCACGTCGTCTCCCTGTCGTTCTGTCGGTGCCGCCCGCCCACCGGCGTGCGGCGGTGGCCGCCGATACGGCCACCCGGTTATCGACTGTACGGCCACGACCCTGTCCCGGGCAGGCGCAACCGGAGTGATGTGCAGCGCTACGGTGGCGTGCCGGGCGCTCGGTGCGGTACCGCCGGTCAGTGCTTGGCGGGCAGGAAGCCCATGCCGTCGTACGCCCGGGCGAGGGTCTCGGCGGCGACGGCGCGCGCCTTCTCCGCGCCCTTGGCCAGCACCGCGTCGAGGGTCTCCGGGTCGTCGAGGTACTGCTGGGTGCGCTCCCGGAAGGGCGACACGAACTCGACCATGATCTCGGCGAGGTCCGTCTTCAGCGCGCCGTAGCCCTTGCCCTCGTACTGCTGCTCCAACTCGGGGACGGTGGTGCCGGTGAGGGTGGAGTAGATCGTCAGCAGGTTGCTGACGCCGGGCTTGTGCTCACGGTCGAAGCGGATCACCGTGTCGGTGTCCGTGACCGCGCTCTTGACCTTCTTCGCGGTGGCCTTCGGCTCGTCGAGCAGGTTGATCAGGCCCTTCGGGGTGGCCGCCGACTTGCTCATCTTGGCGGTCGGGTCCTGAAGGTCGTAGATCTTCGCGGTCTCCTTGAGGATGTACGCGCTCGGCATGGTGAAGGTGTCGCCGTAGGTCTGGTTGAACCGGTCGGCGAGGTCGCGGGTCAGCTCGAGGTGCTGGCGCTGGTCCTCGCCGACGGGGACCTGGTCGGCCTGGTAGAGCAGGATGTCGGCGACCATCAGCATCGGGTACGTGAACAGGCCGACGGTGGTGCGGTCGCTGCCCTGCTTGGCGGACTTGTCCTTGAACTGGGTCATCCGGGAGGCCTCGCCGAAGCCCGTGATGCAGTTCATCAGCCAGCCGAGCTGGGCGTGCTCGGGCACGTGGCTCTGCACGAACAGCGTGCAGTGCTCCGGGTCGAGACCGGCCGCGAGGAGCTGGGCGGCGGCGACACGGGTGTTCTCCCGGAGCACCTTCGGGTCCTGCGGGACCGTGATCGCGTGCAGGTCGACGACCATGTAGAACGCGTCGTGGGTGTTCTGCATGTCGACCCACTGGCGGACGGCGCCGAGGTAGTTGCCGAGGTGGAACGAGCCGGAGGTCGGCTGGATACCGGAGAGCACGCGGGGACGTTCAGAGGCCATGGCGCCATTCTCTCAGAGCCGGGAGGGTGGCTCCGGGGGTGGGGAACCGCGGGCCGTCCGAGGCCCGGCGCGCGATCCCCCGCACCCTTTCCGAGGCGCTTCAGCCCAGGTCGATCTCCGGGTAGAGCGGGAAGCCCGCCACCAGGTCCGTGGCCCGGCGGGAGATCTCGTCGGAGATCTTCCCGTCCAGGACGTGCGACGCCTTGGAGGGGGCGCCCGACTTGGTGGTGCCCGGCTCGGTGGCCGTCAGGACGCGGTCCATCAGGCCCGCGACCTCGTCCATCTCGGCGGTGCCGAGGCCCCGCGTGGTCAGCGCCGGGGTGCCGACGCGGATGCCGGAGGTGTACCAGGCGCCGTTCGGGTCGGCCGGGATGGCGTTGCGGTTGGTGACGATGCCGGAGTCCAGCAGGGCCTGCTCGGCCTGCCGGCCGGTGAGGCCGTAGGAGGACGCCACGTCGATCAGGTTGAGGTGGTTGTCCGTGCCGCCCGTCACCAGGGTGGCGCCGCGGCGCGTCAGGCCCTCGGCGAGGGCGCGGGAGTTGTCGACGATGCGCCGGGCGTAGTCCTGGAACGCGGGCTGCCGGGCCTCGGCGAGGGCGACGGCCTTGGCGGCCATGACGTGCGGGAGCGGGCCGCCGAGGACCATCGGGCAGCCGCGGTCGACCTGGTCCTTGAGGGAGTCGTCGCACAGCACCATGCCGCCGCGCGGGCCGCGCAGCGACTTGTGGGTGGTCGTCGTGACGATCTGGGCGTGCGGGACCGGGTCGAAGTCGCCGGTGAGCACCTTGCCCGCGACCAGACCGGCGAAGTGCGCCATGTCGACCATGAGGGTGGCGCCGACCTCGTCGGCGATCTCGCGCATGATGCGGAAGTTCACCAGGCGGGGGTAGGCGGAGTAGCCGGCGACGATGATCAGCGGCTTGAACTCGCGGGCCTGGGCGCGCAGGGCCTCGTAGTCGATGAGGCCGGTGGCGGGGTCCGTGCCGTAGGAGCGCTGGTCGAACATCTTGCCGGAGATGTTCGGGCGGAAGCCGTGGGTGAGGTGGCCGCCCGCGTCGAGGGACATGCCGAGCATGCGCTGGTTGCCGAAGGCCTGGCGCAGCTCGGCCCAGTCCGCCTCGGAGAGGTCGTTGATCTGGCGGACGCCGGTCTTCTCCAGGAACGGCACCTCGACGCGGTCGGCGAGCACGGCCCAGAAGGCGACGAGGTTGGCGTCGATGCCGGAGTGCGGCTGGACGTAGGCGTGGCGGGCGCCGAAGAGTTCCCGGGCGTGCTCGGCGGCCAGCGACTCGACGGTGTCGACGTTGCGGCAGCCGGCGTAGAAGCGGCGGCCGACGGTGCCCTCGGCGTACTTGTCGCTGAACCAGTTGCCCATGGTCAGCAGGGTGGCCGGGGAGGCGTAGTTCTCGGAGGCGATCAGCTTGAGCATCTCGCGCTGGTCGGCGACCTCCTGGCCGATGGCGTCGGCGACGCGCGGCTCGACGGTGCGGATCACGTCGAGGGCGGCGCGGTAGGCGGTGGAAGCGGGGGTGAGCTGCTGCTCCGCGGACATGGGGACCTCCGGGCGTAGTGGTCGGCGTTCGGCTCGGCCCAGGCGCACGGCTCTCCCTGCCCGGGCCGCTCCCCGATGGTCGGTCCCATCCCAGCGCGCCAGTCACGGCCCACGGTCAGCGTACCCGGGCCGGTGGAGGGGTGCGGGGAGTGTCCGCGATGCGGGAGCGTCGTCCCTGGGACCGCGGCCGTCGCCGGGTCTCTGCCATGTCCCCGTCCCCCCGTGGGCACGTGTACGACGGTTGAGCCGGACGGGTGTGCGGCCCGCACCGCCGGTGGACTCTAGGGCAGCGCCCGGCACAGCGCGTCCAGGGCCCCTGACCAGGCATGGTCGGGCGGGGTGCCGTAGCCGACGACCACGGCGTCCAGGGGTTCGGTGACGGCCTCCGGATGGCGGAACAGGGACAGGCCGTACAGGCCGAGGCTCTGCCAGGCCGCCGCCCGGACCGTCTGCTGTTCGGTGCCGGGCGGCAGCCGGAGGACGGCGTGCAGTCCGGCCGCGATCCCGGTGACCCGCACCTCGGGGGCGCGGCCGGCGAGCGCCGCGACCAGGGCGTCCCGGCGGCGCCGGTAGCGCAGGCGGGCCGAGCGGACGTGGCGGTCGTAGGCGCCGGAGGTGAGGAACTCGGCCAGGGTCAGCTGGTCCAGCACGCCGCTGGTGTCGAGGCCCCCGCGGGTCGCCGTGAGGTCGTCGGCGAGGCCCGGCGGGAGCGCGGCCCAGGCCAGCCGCAGGCCGGGGGCGAGGGACTTGCTCGCGGTGCCGAGATGGACGACGCGGTCGGGGTCCAGGCCCTGGAGGGCGCCGACGGGCTGGCGGTCGTAGCGGAACTCGCCGTCGTAGTCGTCCTCCAGGACCAGGCCGCCGGTGCGCCGCGCCCAGTCCACGACGGCGGCCCGCCGGTCGGGGTGCAGGGGCACGCCCATCGGGAACTGGTGGGCGGGGGTGAGCAGCACCGCGCCCGCGCCGGCCGGGGCGACGGGGTCGGTGCCCCGGGCGTCGAAGGGCAGCGGGACGGTGCGCAGTCCGGCGGCGGTCAGCAGGTCGCGGTGGACGTGGAGGCCGTACGACTCGACGGCGACGGTGTGCACGCCGCGCGCCTTCAGCACGGCGGCGAGCAGGGTCAGGCCGTGGGCGAACCCGCCGAGGACCAGCAGGCGTTCGGGGTCGGTGCGCACGCCGCGGGCACGGGCGAGGTAGCCGGCCAGCGCGGTGCGCAGCTCCGGGCGCCCGCGCGGGTCGCCGTAGCCGAGGGCGTCGTGGGGGGCGGCGTTGAGGGCCCGGCGGGCCGCCCGGAGCCACTCCGCGCGCGGGAAGGAGGCCAGGTCGGGCGTGCCCGGGCGGAGATCGTAGGCGGGGCGGGTGCTGACGCGGGGGCGCGGGGCCGAGCCGGCGGGCGGGACGACGGCGCGGTCCGCGACGCGGGTGCCGGAGCCCTGGCGCGCGGTGAGCCAGCCCTCGGCGACGAGGTCGGCGTAGGCGTCGGCGACGGTGTTGCGGGCGATGCCGAGGTCGGCGGCGAGGGCGCGGGAGGAGGGCAGCCGGGTGCCGGCGGCCAGGCGGCCGGTGCGGACGGCCTCGCGCAGGGCGTCGGTCAGCCCGCGTCGCAGGCCCGGCCCGGCCGGTTCCAGGTGCAGGTCGACGCCGAGAGTGGACCAGGGTTTCGCCATGGAAATGGACCATACCCCTGGGCTGCTTCGTTCCTAGGGTCGAGGCATGACGACGCACACCGATGACACGACGACCGCGCGCCACGCCCCGGAACTGCCCGTACGGCTCGACTGGGCCGGGCACGCGCCCGAGGTGTACAAGGCCATGGTCCGCCTCGACGCGGCCGCCCGGCGGGGCGTGGACCCGACGCTCTACGAGCTGGTGAAGATCCGCGCCTCCCAGATCAACCGCTGCGCGCTGTGCATCGACATGCACAGCAAGGACGCCCTCGCGGCCGGCGAGAGCGTGGAGCGGATCATCCAGCTCAGCGCCTGGGAGGAGTCGCGGCACTTCTACACCGGGAAGGAGCTGGCGGCGCTGGAGCTGACGGAGGCCGTGACCGTGCTGACGGACGGTTTCGTCCCCGACGAGGTCTACGAGCGGGCCGCGAAGGTCTTCGACGAGCCGGAGCTGGCGCAGCTCATCGCCGTCATCACGGTGATCAACGCCTGGAACCGCTTCGGCGTGACCTGCCGCATGACCCCGGGGCACTACCGGCCGGGGCAGCACGGATGACGGCCCGGACGCGGCTCCTGGACCGGCAGGTCGGGCAGACCCTGTCCGCGCTCGCCGCGGCGGCGAAGAAGGGCCTCGGCGATCCCGTGCTCGCCGAGCTGGTGATGATCCGGGCCTCGCAGCTCAACCACTGCGCGTTCTGCCTGGACATGCACCTCACCCTCGCCCGCGAGAACGGGGAGAGCGAGCAGCGGCTCGGTCTGCTCGACGCCTGGGAGGAGGCCGAGGAGCTCTACAGCGAGCGGGAACGGGCCGCGCTCGCGCTGACCGAGGCGGTGACGGTCCTGACCGACGGCTTCGTGCCCGACGCCGTGTACGAGCGGGCCGCCGCGCACTTCGCGGACGGCGAGCTGGCCCACCTCGTCGGGCTGATCGCCGCCATCAACAGCTGGAACCGGCTGATGGTCGCCCGCCGCATCCCGCCGGGGGGCTACACACCATGAACAAGGCCGGCACCTTCCGCGCCCTGCACCACGGCCGGCTTCCGGGCGACCCGCTCGTCCTGCCCGGCCCCTGGGACGCGGCGAGCGCCCGGGTCCTCGCCGACGCCGGGTTCCCGGCGCTGGCGACGCCCAGTGCCGGGGTCGCCGCCTCCCTCGGGTACGAGGACGGGCGGACCCCGGCCGGTGAGATGTTCGCGGCGGTCGCGCGGATCGCCCGGTCCGTCGACGTGCCGGTCTCGGCGGACGTGGAGGACGGGTACGGGCTGGCACCCGGGGAGCTGGTGGAGCGGCTGCTGGCGGCGGGTGCCGTCGGCTGCAATCTGGAGGACTCCACCGGCGGGGTGCTCAAGGACCCGCGCGAGCACGCCGAGTGGCTGGCCGGGGTGCGGGCGGCGGCCGGGGACCGGCTGTTCGTCAACGCCCGGATCGACACCTTCCTGAGGGGCGTCACCGACCCGGACCGGACCGTCGAGCGGGCCGCGCTGTACGTCGCCGCGGGCGCCGACTGCGTGTACCCGATCGGCGCCCCCGTGGACGTGCTGCCGCTGCTGCGGGCCGGCATCGAGGGGCCGCTGAACGTCGTCGCACGGCCCGGGGAGGGCCCCTCGCCCGCCGGTCTCGGCGAGCTCGGGGCCACCCGGGTCACGTTCGGGCCGGGTCTGCAGCGGCGCTCGGAGCGGGCGCTGCGGGAGATCGCGGCCGGGCTGACGGGGTGAGGGTCAGGGCAGCCACGCCCGCCAGACGGACCCGTGGCCGTCCACCCACTTCTTCGCCGCCTCCTCGGGCCGCATCTTCTGCTCGGCGATCATCAGGGAGACCTGGTTCTGGTCCTCGGTCGTCCACCGGAAGTTCCTGAGGAACTCCGCCGCCCTGCCGCCGTGCCGCGCGAAACCGGCGTTGAGGTACTTCTGCAGCGGCGTGACCGGGTAGGCGCAGTCGACCTTTTCCGGGTCGGCGTCGCAGCCCTCCTTGTACGGCGGCAGCTTCACCTCCGTCATCGGGACCTTCTCGAACAGCCACTGGGGCGTGTACCAGTAGGTCAGGAAGGGCTTCTTCTCCTTGGCGAACTGCTTCATCTGGGTGATCTGCGCGGCCTCGGAGCCGGCGAAGACGACCTGGTAGTCCAGGCCCAGGTTCTTGACCAGCGCCTTGTCGTTGGTGACGTAGGAGGGGGAACCGTCCATCAGCTGGCCCTTGCCGCCGCTCTCGGCGGTGCGCAGCAGCTCGCTGTACTTGTCCAGGTTCTTCCAGTCGGTGACGTCCGGGTGCTTCTTCGCGAAGTACGACGGGACGAACCAGCCGATGTGCCCGGTGACGCCGAGGTCGCCGCCGGCGGCGATGGTCCCCTTGTCCGTGACGTAGCGCTGTTCCTGCTCGGGGTGGCCCCAGTCCTCCAGGATGGCGTCGACCCGGCCCTGGCTGAGCGCGTCCCAGGCGGGGACCTCGTCGACCTGGACGGTGTCGACGCGGTACCCGAGCTCGTGTTCCAGCAGGTACTGGGCGACGGCCACGTTGGCCTGGGCGCCGACCCAGGACTGTACGGACAGGGTGACGGTCTTCGCGCCCTGGGCGTTCGCGAACGGGGACGCCTGCTTGGTCATGTCGGCGGCGCCGCAGCCGGTCAGCAGAGTGAGCGCGGCCACGCCCGCGATCGCGGAGGTCGTACGCAGTCGCATGTCAGGCTCCCTTCTTCGCGCGGCGTTCGGTGGGCTGGGTGACCCGGTCGAGCATCAGGCCGAGGCAGACGATCGCCGCACCGGCCACCAGGCCGGTCGCCAGGTCGCCCTGGGCCAGGCCGAAGACGACCTGGTAGCCCAGCGCGCCACCACCGACCAGGCCGCCGATGATGACGACGGCGAGGACGAGGACGACGCCCTGGTTGACGGCGAGCAGCAGGGACCGGCGGGCCAGCGGGAGCTGGACCTGGCGCAGCTGCTGTCCGCTGGTCGCGCCGAGCGAGCGGGCCGACTCCATCGCGGCCGGGTCGACCTGGCGCAGCCCCTGGGCGGTGATGCGGACGACGGCCGGGAGGGCGTAGACGACCGCGGCGGCGACGGCGGGGGCGCGGCCCACGCCGAACAGGGCGACGACCGGGATCAGGTACACGAACTGCGGCATCGTCTGGAAGACGTCCAGGACGGGCCGCAGCAGGCGTTCGAAGCGGTCGCTGCGGGCGGCGGCGATGCCGGTGGCGAAGCCGATGACCAGGGTCACGGCGACGGCGGCCAGCACCTGGGAGAGCGTGTCCAGGGACGGGTTCCACACGCCGAGCACGCCGATCGCGACCATGGCGAGGACGGCGGTGAGGGCCGTGCGCCAGGTGCCGATCAGCCAGGCCAGGGCGGCGACGATCAGCAGCACGGACCACCAGGGCAGCCACTGGAGGCCGTTCCGCAGCGGGTTGAGGACCCAGCTCGTGAAGTGGGCGGCCCAGTCCGCGGTGCCGCCGACGACGGGGACGCCGGAGTAGAGGTGCGCGGTCATCCAGTCGACGGCCCGGTTGACGGGCTCGGCGATGTCCACCTCCCAGGCCTCGGGCCAGTCGAGGAGGCCGGCGAGACGCCCGGCGACCGCCACGGCGACGGCGGCGGCGAGGGCGTGGAGCCAGGTCACCGGGGACTTCCCGGACTCCCCGAGCCGCTCCCCCGCCGCGCCGGTGACGCGGTCCAGGACGACGGCGAGCAGCACGATCGGGATGCCGGCCGCGAGGGCGGCGCCGACGTCCACGGAGGCGAGCGCCTGGTAGACGCGGTCGCCGAGGCCGCCGGCGCCGATGACGGAGGCGATGACGGCCATGGAGAGGGCCATCATGATCGTCTGGTTGACGCCGAGGAGGAGTTCCTTGCGGGCCAGCGGGACGCGGGCGGTCAGCAGCCGCTGGCGGGCGGTGGTGCCGAGGGACTCGACGGCCTCCAGGACCTCCTTGTCGGCGCCGCGCAGACCGAGGGCGGTGAGCCGGGCCATGGGCGGGGCGGCGTAGACCACGGTGGCCAGGACGGCGGCGGGGACGCCGATGCCGAAGACCAGGACGACGGGGAGGAGGTAGGCGAAGGCGGGCAGCACCTGCATGGTGTCGAGCACCGGCCGCAGGACGCGGTCCATCCGGTCGGACAGGCCGGCGGCGAGGCCCAGCAGGGCGCCCACGGCGACCGACGCGAGGACGGCGACGACCATCAGGGCGAGGGTCTGCATCGTCGGTATCCACATGCCGAGCAGGCCGCAGGCCAGGAACGCGGCGGCGGTGCCCAGGGCCAGCTTCACGCCGGCCGCACGCCAGGCGGCCAGGGCGCCGATCGCGGTGACCCCGGCCCAGCCGACGGCGAGGAGGGCGAGGTAGACGGCGCGTACGGCGATGGTGACGGCGTTGCTGATGTGGCCGAAGAAGTAGAGGAAGAGGGGGTGGCTGTCGCGGTTGTCGATGATCCAGTCGCTGGCGCTGCCGAGCGGGGCGGAGACGTCGACGGTGAGGGCGGCGGGCCAGGCGGCGCCGGGCCACCGGGTGACGGCGAGGGGGACGAAGATCGCGGCGAGGAGCGCCAGGGTGAGGAGCTTGCGGACGGCGGGGTGGGTGAGGAGGCCCGGCGGGCCGGCCTTCTGGGGTGTCGCGGTGATCGTTGCCATCAGACCGGCTCCTCGCTGGGGGCGGGGTCGGTCGGCTCACGGCGCTTCGCAGGTGCCGCTGCGCCCACCCGTGCCGCCCCAGCGGCACGACTGCCCGGAGCTGCGCCGGCGGGGGGCGCCGCGTCGGCGGCGGGGGCCGCTGGGTCGGCTGCGGAGGCGGGGGCCGATGCGGCTGCGGCCGGGGGGTCCGTCGTGCCCGCCACCACCGACAGCAACGCGTCCGCGTCGACCACGCCCAGGCAGCGGCCCTCGTCCATCACGCGGGCCGGGGCGCCGGCGCGGGCCACCGCCTCGATGGCCTCCGTGACCGTGGCCTCGGGACGCAGCGCGGGACCGGTGCCGGCCTCGTCGGAGGAGGAGGCGGGGCGCATGGCCGTACGGACCGTCAGGACCTGCTCCCGCGGCACGTCGCGGACGAACTCACGGACGTAGTCGTCGGCGGGCGAGCCGACGATCTCCTCGGGGGTGCCGAGCTGCACGACGCGGCCGTCGCGCATCAGGGCGATGCGGTCGCCCAGCTTCAGGGCCTCCTGGAGGTCGTGGGTGATGAAGACCATCGTGCGGCCCTCCTCACGGTGCAGCCGGACGACCTCCTCCTGCATGTCCCGCCGGATCAGCGGGTCGAGCGCGCTGAACGGCTCGTCGAAGAGCAGCACCTCGGGATCGACGGCGAGGGCGCGGGCGAGACCGACGCGCTGGCGCTGGCCGCCGGAGAGCTGGCCGGGGCGGCGGTGCTCCAGCCCCTCCAGGCCGACCTTCGCGACGATCGCGGCGGCACGCTCGCGGCGCTCGGCGCGGCGCAGGCCCTGGACCTCCAGGCCGTACGCCACGTTGTCGAGGACCGTGCGGTGCGGGAGCAGGCCGAAGTGCTGGAAGACCATCGCGGCACGGTGGCGGCGCAGTTCGCGCAGGCGCCCCCGGTCCATGGCGCGCACGTCCTCGCCGTCGATGGCGATGGTGCCGGCGGTCGGCTCGATCAGCCGGGTCAGGCAGCGCACCAGCGTGGACTTGCCGGAGCCGGACAGGCCCATGACGACGAAGACCTCGCCCTTGCGCACGTCGAAGGAGACGTCGCGGACGGCGGCCGTGCAGCCGGTGCGGGAGCGCAGCTCGGCCGGGGGCAGGGCGGTCAGCTCGGGGTCGGCGGGGACGCGGGCGGCCTTCGGGCCGAAGACCTTCCACAGGCCGTCCACGGAGAAGACCGGCGGACGCTCCTGCGTGGTGCCGTTGACGGTGGCGGTCATCGGGCATCACCACCGATCAGCTCGACGGCACGTTCCCCGACCATGAGGACGCCGATCATCGGGTTCACGGCGGGCATGGTCGGGAAGACGGAGGCGTCGGCGATGCGGATGCCGTCCAGGCCGCGGATGCGCAGCTCGGGGTCGACCACGGCGCGCTCGTCGTCGGCGGCGCCCATCCGGCAGGTGCCCGCCGGGTGGTAGACGGTGTGGGCGGCCTTGCGGGCGTACTCGCTCAGCTCCTCGTCGCCGGTGACGTCCGGGCCGGGGCAGACCTCGCGCTTGAGCCAGTTCGCGAGCGGCTCTGCCTTGGCGATCTCACGGGCGATGCGGATGCCGTCGACGAGGGTGCGGCCGTCGTAGTCGTCCTCGTCGGTGAAGTAGCGGAAGTCGAGGGCGGGCTTCTCCCGCGGGTCGGCGCTGGTGAGGTAGAGGCGGCCGCGGCTCTTCGGCTTGGGGATGTTCGGGGTCATGGAGACGCCGAACTCCGGCCGCTCGTAGCCCAGTCGCTCCGGGTTGTCCGTGAACGGGATCTGGTAGAAGTGGAACATCAGGTCGGGGCCCGCGTGTTCGGGGTCGCGGCGCACGAACAGACCGGCGTCGGAGTCCATCGCGGAGTTCTCCGGGATGGGACCGTTCGTCTCCCACACGATCACCGACTCGGGGTGGTCGAGCAGGTTCTCGCCGACGCCGGGCAGGTCGAGCACCACGGGTATGCCGAGCGCCTCGAGGTCCTCGCGGGGGCCGATGCCCGAGTGCAGCAGCAGGCGCGGCGAGTCCACCGCGCCGGCGCAGAGCACGACCTCGTTGCGTGCCTGGACCAGGATCTCCTCGCCGTCCTTGGTGCGGACGTGGACGCCCCTGGCGCGGGTGCCGTCGAGCTCCAGCCGGTGGGCCCAGGTCTCCAGCATGATCGTCAGGTTGGGGCGCTCGTCCATCACCGGGTGCAGGTACGCCACCGAGGCCGAGGAGCGCTTGTTGTCCTCCGGGTGGTAGGCGAGGTCGAAGAAGCCGACGCCCTCGGTGAACGGCTTCTTGTTGAAGCCCTCCACGCGTGGTACCTCGAGGGCCTTCTGCGCGGCGTCGACGAAGTCGCGGGCGATGGCGTTCCGGTCCTTCTCGTCGACCGGGACGATGTTGTTCTCCAGCCGGGCGAAGTACGCCTCCATCTGCACCGCGCCCCACCCCTTGGCCCCCGCGGCCTCCCACTCGTCCCAGTCGGACGGCAGCGGCTTGAAGGCGATGAGGGTGTTGTGGGAGGAGCAGCCGCCGAGCACGCGGGCGCGGCTGTGCCGGATGTGGCTGTTGCCGCGTGGCTGCTCGGTGGTCGGGTAGTCGTAGTCGAGCTCGCCGCCGAGCAGGCCCATCCAGCGGCGCAGCGTCAGCACGTCGTCGCGGCCGACGTCGCTCGGGCCGCCCTCGATGACGGCGACGGTGACGTCCGGGTTCTCGGTGAGACGGGAGGCGATGACGGAGCCTGCGGTGCCGCCGCCGACGACGACGTAGTCGTAGACCTGGGAGGTCTCGGGCATGGGGGTACTCCAGGAGGGCGTGGGGGACGGGAGGGGACGCGCGGGGAGGTCAGCCGGCGAACCAGCGGACGGGCCGCGGCGCGAGGTTCTCGTAGACGTGCTTGGTCTCGCGGTACTCGGCCAGGCCGGCGGGGCCCAGCTCGCGGCCGACGCCGCTCTTGCCGAAGCCGCCCCACTCCGCCTGCGGCAGGTAGGGGTGGAAGTCGTTGATCCAGACGGTGCCGTGGCGCAGCCGGCCGGCGACCCGGCGGGCGCGGCCCGCGTCGGCGGTCCAGACGGCGCCGGCGAGGCCGTACTCGGTGTCGTTGGCGAGGGCGACGGCCTCGTCCTCGGTGCGGAAGGTCTCCACGGTGAGGACCGGTCCGAAGACCTCCTCCCGCACGACGCGCATCCCGCGGTGGCACTGGTCGAGGACGGTCGGCTCGTAGAAGTAGCCGTTCGCCGGGCGCTCGGGGGCCGGTTCGGGCCGCTTGCCGCCGCAGCGCAGCACGGCGCCCTCGGCGAGGGCGGAGGCGACGTGGTCCTCCGTCCTGGCGCGCTGCTGCTCGGAGACGAGCGGGCCGCACTCGACGCCGTCCTCGGTGCCGCGGCCCAGGCGGATCTTCGCCGCGCGGCGGGCGAGTTCGGCGACGAAGCGCTCGCGGACCGACTCCTCGACGATGAGCCGCCCGCCCGCGGAGCAGACCTGGCCGCTGTGGATGAAGGCGGCGTTGAGGGCCTGGTCGACGGCGGTGTCGAAGCCCTCCTCGGTCTCACAGGCGTCGGCGAAGACGACGTTGGGGTTCTTGCCGCCGAGTTCGAGGGCGACCTTCTTGACGGTGACGGCGGCGGCCTGCGCGACCTTGGTGCCGCTGACCAGGCCGCCGGTGAAGGAGACCAGGTCGACGTCGGGGTGTTCGGCGAGCCGGGCGCCGACCGAGTGGCCGGGGCCGGTGACGATGTTGGCGACGCCGGCGGGGAGCCCGGCCTCGACCAGCAGGTCGACCAGGGCGACGGTGGTGAGCGGGGTGATCTCGCTGGGCTTGATCACGAACGTGTTGCCGGCGGCGAGCGCGGGCGCGATCTTCCAACTGGCCTGGAGCAGCGGGTAGTTCCAGGGCGTGATCATGGCGCAGACGCCGATCGGCTCGTGCACGACGACGCTGTGGACGTCGGGCGAGCCCGCGTCGACGACCCGGCCGGGGGCCTCGCCGGCGACCAGGTCCGCGAAGTAGCGGAAGGCGTCGGCGACGCAGTCGATGTCGACCCGGCCCTCCTCGACGGTCTTGCCCGCGTCGCGGCTCTCCAGCAGGCCGAGTTCCTCGCGGTCGCGCGTGAGCAGGCCGGCGACGCGGCGCAGCAGGGCGGCGCGTTCGGCGACCGGGGTGCGCGGCCAGTCGCCGGTGTCGAAGGCGCGCCGGGCGGCGGCCACCGCCAGGTCGGTGTCCTTCTCGTCGCCCTCCGCGACCACGGCGAAGGGCAGGGCGTCCGCGGGGTCGACGATCTCGCGCGTCGCGCCGGAGGACGCCTCCCGCCACTCACCACCCGCGTGAATGGTCCGGTGCGCCCGTTCCGCCCGGGTTTCCGTTCTGTTCGCCATGATCCGGTACTGCCTTCCGTTCCTGTTCCGTGCCCCTGCGTCACATGCGTGTCACTCTCGGGACGCGGAGCCCCTGCCCGCTCCCTCCCGGCCCATGCGGGATCGGGGGGCGAAAGTGCGGTGGGTCACGGGAATGAACGGTGAAAGGGGTGGAACCCGGGCGGTTTCCCGGCGCGGTCAGACGCACTGGCCCCCGGCCGGGCAGAAGGACTCCACGGCCGTGGTCAGCGGCTCGCGCAGCAGCGTGCCGTCGAGCGTCTCGGGCCCGCTGGAACGGATGGCGTACAGGGTGCCGTCGGCGGCCCGGAAGCGGTGGTCGATGACCTGGCGCGGGCCGCGGTCCTCGTCGTCGTAGCGGTAGGTGAGCTCGGAGAACGCGTCGCCGTCCGCGTCGCGGCTGAGGGCGCGGTAGCCGGGCTGCCGCGCGAATCCGTAGGCGGGTGCGTTCTCGGCCAGGTCCAGGGAGGCGGCCGGGCTCTCCTCCACCAGCGCGAAGATCTGCAACTGACGTCCGTCGTCCGGGGAGTCGTAGGTCACGACGGGGGCGGACTCGCCCTGCTTCTGGTGGCGCCGCCAGCCCTGCGGGACGGTGATCGCGTAGCCGACGGGGTCCTGGGCGTGGCGGTAGCCGGGGGCGGCGGAGGGGGTGGTGGCCGGTGGGGCCGCCGGTGCGCTGGGCGCCGGCGCGGTGTCCGAGGCCGGCGCCGTCGGGGCGTTCGTGACGGTGACGCCCGTGGCGGGGGCGCCGCCGGCCGGGTCGGTGCCGTCGTCGCGGGTGAACGCCCAGATCCCGGCGCCGACTCCCGCGCCGAGGACGGCCATCGCGGTCAGGGCGATCAGCACCCGGCGCAGCCCGGGACCGGAGCCGGGGCCCGATCCGGGCGGTGCCGGCCGGGGCGGGGGTCCGGCGGACGCGTCCGGGGGCCCGTACGTCCACGAGGCCGGCGGGGCCGGGACGGCGGGCGCGGGAGCGGCGGGGTCCGGGGTCCAGGGGGCCGCGGCCGGCGGGCTCAGGGCGGCGGGCGGGCCGGGCGGCGGCGTCGGAGCGGGCGTCCACGGAGACGGCGGGGCGGCGGGCCCGGACGGTACCGGGGTCGCCGGGACGGCGTGCCCGGAGGGCATCGGGGGCGGGGGCGTGAGGCTCGTGCGGGTCTGGGCCGTGGCCCAGGCGGGTGGTTCGAACGGCCCGTCCGTGCCGCCCGCGGCGTCCGGGGTCCGGGGCGCCCGGCCGCTCTCCTCACCCGGACCGTGACCGGAGTCCGCTTCCGGCTCCGCCCGCGCACCCGCCGGCGATTCCGGCTCCGACCCGGACCACGAACCGTCGTCCTGCCAGCCGTTCATCCGTACCCCCCGAACCCGTCGAAACCGGTGTTCCGAAGGTAGCGGCGAAAACGGCGACGGGCCCCGTTCCGGCCGAAACCGGAACGGGGCCCGTGCGGGGCCGTGACGTACGGCCCGCGGAGCGGACGGACTCAGAGGAGGCCGAGACCGCGGACCGCCTCGCGCTCGTCCGACAGCTCCTGGACGGAGGCGTCGATGCGGGCGCGGGAGAACTCGTTGATGTCCAGGCCCTGGACGATCTCGTACGAGCCGTTCTTGGTGGTGACCGGGAAGGAGGAGATCAGGCCCTCCGGGACGCCGTAGGAACCGTCGGACGGGATGCCCATGGAGGTCCAGTCGCCCTCGGCCGTGCCGTTGACCCACGTGTACACGTGGTCGATGGCGGCGTTGGCGGCGGAGGCGGCGGAGGACGCGCCGCGGGCCTCGATGATCGCCGCGCCGCGCTTGGCGACGGTCGGGATGAAGTCGTCGGCCAGCCACTTCTCGTCGTTCACGACCTCGGCGGCGTTCTTGCCGGCGATCGTGGCGTGGAAGATGTCCGGGTACTGGGTGGCGGAGTGGTTGCCCCAGATGGTCAGGCGCTTGATGTCGGCGACCGTCGAGCCCGTCTTCTTCGCGAGCTGGGTCAGCGCGCGGTTGTGGTCCAGGCGGGTCATCGCGGTGAAGCGCTCGGCCGGTACGTCCGGGGCGGCGGCCTGGGCGATCAGGGCGTTGGTGTTGGCCGGGTTGCCGACGACGAGGACCTTGATGTCGTCCGCGGCGTGGTCGTTGATGGCCTTGCCCTGCGGCTTGAAGATGCCGCCGTTGGCCTCGAGGAGGTCACCGCGCTCCATGCCCTTGGTGCGGGGGCGGGCGCCGACGAGGAGGGCGACGTTGGCGCCGTCGAAGGCGACGTTCGGGTCGTCGGTGATCTCGATGCCCTGCAGGAGCGGGAACGCGCAGTCGTCCAGCTCCATCGCGGTGCCCTCGGCGGCCTTGAGCGCCGGAGTGATCTCCAGAAGGCGCAGCTTGACCGGCACGTCCGCGCCGAGCAGCTGGCCGGAGGCGATGCGGAAGAGCAGGGCGTAACCGATCTGGCCGGCCGCGCCGGTGACGGTGACGTTCACGGGAGTGCGGGTCATGGCGTTCTCCGTATGACAGCTGGCGGTGGGGCGTCCCTGCCCCGGGGTGCGGGATCCCGCACCGGCTCGTGACCGGCCCGCCGTGATGATCGATCATCGGTGCGGACGGATCACCGACGGATGATCGATCTCTTGGCGTCAAGAGAGATCCAGCGGTCAGGCTATCGCGCCCGCGATGCCCGGGGCGTCGGGGCCCGTGTGGCCCGTCCCACAGCGCCGCCTGCTGTCACCCGGTGGGGGCATCCGGTGCGCCGGTCACGGACAGGGAGAGGCGGTCGCCCGGGTCCGGGAGAGGGAGGGACTGAGGCGACCGCCGTTCGGGGACCGTTGCCGGACTCCCGTGGGGGGACACCTGTCGCGTGCCCGCGCCTCCGCCGGCCATGCCTACGACGGGAAGATTTTCTTTCTTCCCTCCCGATGCCACCCGAACGGCCGACGGCGCCTCGTCCCGCGGGCCGCGCCCCGGCGCCTCCCGCACCCGGTCCGGCGGACCGCCGGCCTCAGTTCGTGCAGCCCTGGCCGCCCGCGGCCAGCGTCACGCACGCCTTGGCATCGGCGGCGTTCCTCACCGCCACCATCGGGGTGTACGCGACCGTGTCACCGGCGGCGGTGATGCTGCCGGTCTGCTCGTTCCTGCCGCCGGCGCTGACCCGGACCTCGTCGCCCTGGCCGGCCTGGGTGACGCGGGCCCACGCGGCGCCGCAGATCCTGCTGTAGCGGACCTCGACGGAGGCCGTGCCGATGGTGGCCGCGGCGGCGGTGGTCACCAGGTCTCCGCCGCAGCCCATGGCCTCGGGGTCCTTGCCCGTGCACTGGTCGCCGCTGCACTTCACCCCGGGCGGGAGCTGGGGTGCGGTGCTCGCGGTGGGCGACGGGGACGGCTCGGCGCGCTCGTCCTTCTTGTCGCCGCCGTCGTGCACGAGGAAGAAGGCGAGGGCGGCCACGACGAGGACGCCGACGACGCCCGCGACGAACGTCCCCGTCCGCCCGCCGCCGCCCGGGGCACCGCCTCGCGACCGGGAGCCGTCCGGCGGGGGCGGGCCGTACGCGTCCGCGGTCCCGTGGGGCGCGGGCACCGGCGCGGTGGCGGCGGGACCGGCCGGGTGCGCCCCGGTGACCCGCGGCCGGCGCTCGCCCGTCGGCGACGGCCCCCGGTACCCCGCGAGGCCCCACGAGTTGCCCTCGGAGGGCCCGCCGGCGGACGGGGCGGAGGGCCCCCCGGGGACGCCGCCGCGCACCGGACCCACGGCCGAGTCGGGGCTGTCGACGGCCGTCGGCTGCGCCGGGACCGTCGTCGGCGGCAGCGTGGGCGCCACACCGCCCGGCCCGGCGACCCCCGTCCTGGCCGCCGTACCGCCGCCGTGCCGGCCCGTCCTGCCGCCGCGTCCGCTGCCGGAACCGGCGTCGGGCGTGCCCAGTTCGCCGAGGGCGGCCCGCGCCTGCGAGATGCGGATGGCCTCCATGGTCATGTCGTGGCGCATCTCCGAGCGGCTCCAGGCGCGCTCGGCCAGCTCCCACAGGGTGGTCAGGTGGACGGGGTTGGTGCCCGTCACCTCGGCCAGGGCCACGATCGCGCCCTTCGGCGCGAGCAGCCGCCCGTTCAGATAGCGCTCCCAGGACGTCTTGCTGTAGCCCGTGGCGTCGGCCAGCGACGCGATGCTCAGCTCGCTGCGGTCCACGAGCCGGCGCAACTGGCCGACGAACTCCTCGAGCTGCGGATCGAGTTCCTCGGGCAAGGCCTTCCAGCGAGGCATTGCTTCCCCCTCTTCCCCCCGGTGACGTGCTGTTTCGTTCCCCGTTCGGTCCCCCGCGGTCCTCGCGCGCGGCGTCCCGCGCCGAGTCCCCGTTCTGGCTACCCACAGGGATGCGCCCGGTCGGGCTCCCCGTTCCCGGGGTGGGGGCGCACGGGAGCACAGGGACCCGCGGCACGCACCGTCGCACGCTCGCCGATCCGCGGACCAGTGTCCCACCGGCGTTCCCGTGCACCGTACGGAACCCCTGCCGTCGTCCGGAACGGCCCCCACCGCTTGTACGGAACGCCCCGGGCCGTCCCGGTCGGCCACGGTAGCCCCGCCGCCGGGCGACTTGGGGGCACATCCCCGAACTTGTCGGCACTTCGGCACACGGAACGCACATGTGCGGTCACGCCCGGCGCAAGGCCCCCGTCATTCACGGACTCCGTAGCGGAACGGTCACTTCCGTGCCACAGCGCCCCGCCAGGCGTTGAACAGGGCGTTCCGCGTGCAGGAGGGTTGGTCGCGGCGGCGGCCCGTTCTCCCACGGGGGTGGAGGACGGGCCGCCGTACGCGGGACCGGTTACTGACTGACCGTGAAGTGCAGGGTGTCCTTCAGGAACGGGATCTGCAGCACCGGGTGCGGCTGGGCCATCAGCGCCAGCAGGGCGATGCAGAGCCCCAGGACCAGGTACGTGCTGATGTCCGTGAAGCGCGAGCGCACGGCGAGCATGCCGACGTCGGGCACCATCCAGCGCAGCGCGGCGCCGACCAGCAGCGCGACGCCGATCAGCAGCGTGCCCCAGCGGAAGACGTCCAGCGCGGTCAGCAGCAGGCCGACCCCGACGAGGCCCACCACCGTGAGCACCGGCCACTGCCGGGCGGGCGCGGGCGCGTCACGGGGTGCGGCCCGGCCGCCGCCCTCGGGGCGCGCGGTGTCGCGCGTGAAGAGGGGGAACCGCCGGGTGGCGCGCCGCGGTCTGCCGGAGGCGTCGGGCGCGCTGACGGGGTCCCGGACGGTGAGCTCCTCCCGCGGGAGTTCCTCCTCCGGGCGCTCGTCGTCGCCCCCGGTCCCCTTACCGCCCTCGGCCGGCACCGTGCTCCGCCCCTCAGCCGGCACTGCGCTCCGCCGCCTCGACCACGTTGACGAGCAGCTGGGCCCGGGTCATCGGGCCGACGCCGCCGGGGTTCGGGGAGATCCAGGCGGCCACCTCGGCCACGTCCGGGTGGACGTCGCCGACGATCCTGCCCTCGGCGTTGCGCGAGACGCCGACGTCGAGGACGGCCGCGCCGGGCTTGACGTCCTCGGGGCGCACCAGGTGCGGGGAGCCGGCCGCGGCGACGACGATGTCCGCGCGCTTGAGGTGGGCGGACAGGTCGCGGGTGCCGGTGTGGCACTGGGTCACGGTGGCGTTCTCGCTGCGGCGGGTGAGCAGCAGCGGCATCGGGCGGCCGATGGTGACGCCGCGGCCGACGACCACGACCTCGGCGCCCTTGATCTCCACGCCGTAGCGGCGCAGGAGGGTGAGGATGCCGTTGGGGGTGCAGGGCAGCGGCGCCGGCTCGTTCAGGACGAGGCGGCCGAGGTTCATCGGGTGGAGGCCGTCGGCGTCCTTGTCCGGGTCCATCAGTTCGAGGATGCGGTTCTCGTCGATGCCCTTGGGCAGCGGCAGCTGGACGATGTAGCCGGTGCAGGCCGGGTCCTCGTTCAGCTCGCGGACGACCGCCTCGATCTCCTCCTGCGTAGCGGTACCGGGCAGTTCACGCTGGATGGAGGCGATGCCGACCTGGGCGCAGTCGCGGTGCTTGCCGGCGACGTACTTCTGGCTGCCGGGGTCGTCCCCGACCAGGACGGTGCCGAGGCCGGGCGTGACGCCCTTCTCCTTCAGCGCCGCCACGCGGGCGGCCAGTTCGGACTTGATCGCGGCTGCGGTGGCCTTGCCATCGAGAATCTGGGCGGTCATGCCCCCATCCTCGCGGATGACCGGCCCCCTGTTCCAATCCGGTCACCATGCGGGCACCGACCGGGAAGTCCCGGGCACGCGGGGACGGGTCCGGCCGTATCCGGCCATGATCACGGATGTTGCACTTGCACAACACCTGGTGACCGCGGCTGGACAAGTAACGACCGGGTCAAGAACGATGGAGCGGCACAGTGCCGCGGACTGTACCGGGGGGACGAACCGCATCTGTAGAACTTCCTCCGCACCATGCCGCGCGTCCCCGCACAGGAGCACACGGAGGAAGGACCGCCATGAGTTTCGGCGACCCGAACAACCCCTACGGGCCCCCGCCCCAGCAGCCGCCGGGCGCTCCCGGTTACGGCTACCCGCAGCAGCCGCCGAACGTCCCGCCGCAGGGCTACGGCTACCCGGCCGCGCCGCCGGTGCAGCAGCCGTACGGCGGTTACCCGCCGGGGCCGGCGCAGATGCCGGGCCTCACGCGGGCGGCGCAGATCATGCTCGGCGTGATCGTCCTGGCCCACCTGATCGTCGCCGGTGTCTACGGCTACGCGCTGTCGCGCTGGGACGAGACGATGCTCGAGGCGGGCATCACCGGGGACGCCGAGGCGGAGCGGTACGCCGACCTGGGCAAGGGCGTCGTCGTCTTCTTCCTCGCCCTTGCCTCCGTCTTCGCACTTCTCGGTCTCGCCCTGCTGGTGCAGTACGCGAAGGGCGGCAACGGGGTCCGGGTCTGCTCGATCGTCTACGGATCGTTCGCGATCATCACGGGCATCTTCACCCTCGCCATGTACGGCCTGGGCCTGCTCGTCATCATCGTCTCCATCCTGCTGATCGTCTTCGCCTCCAAGCGGGCCAGCGCCGAGTGGTTCAGGCGCCCGCGCTACTGAAGCCCCCCGCGCGACCGCACGGTCCGCGCCGAGCACCGCACAGGGCCGTGTCCCACCCGTACGAGGGGGACACGGCCCTGGTGCGTCGGGGCGGCGCGTGCGTCAGTGGAAGAAGTGCCGGGTCCCGGTGAAGTACATCGTGACGCCGGCCTCCTTCGCGGCCTCCACGACCTGCTCGTCACGGATCGAGCCGCCGGGCTGCACGATGGCCCGCACGCCGGCGTCGATCAGGATCTGCGGCCCGTCGGGGAACGGGAAGAACGCGTCCGAGGCGGCGAAGGAGCCGCGTGCCCGCTCCTCGCCGGCCCGCTCCACCGCGAGCCGGCACGAGTCGACGCGGTTGACCTGGCCCATGCCGACGCCGACCGAGGCGCCGTCCTTGGCGAGCAGGATCGCGTTGGACTTCACGGCCCGGCTCGCCTTCCAGGCGAAGGCCAGCTCGGCCAGCTCCGCCTCGGACAGGGCCTCGCCGCTGGCCAGCGTCCAGGTCGCCGGGTCGTCGCCCTCGGCCTGGAGGCGGTCGGCGACCTGGAGGAGGGCTCCGCCGTCGATCGGCTTGACGTCGACCGGGTGGGACGGGCCGTCCGGGCAGCGCAGCACGCGGATGTTCTTCTTCTTGGTGAGGGCCTCCAGCGCGCCCTCCTCGTAGCCGGGGGCCACGACGACCTCGGTGAAGATCTCCGCGACCTGCTCGGCCATCTCCTTGCTGACCGGCCGGTTCACGGCGATCACGCCGCCGTAGGCGGAGACCGGGTCGCAGGCGTGCGCCTTGCGGTGGGCCTCGGCGACGTCCGCGCCGACGGCGATGCCGCACGGGTTGGCGTGCTTGATGATCGCGACGCAGGGCTCGTCGTGGTCGTACGCGGCACGGCGGGCGGCGTCCGTGTCGGCGTAGTTGTTGTACGACATCTCCTTGCCGTGCAGCTGCTCGGCCTCGGCCAGGCCGCCGGTGCCCGCGGTGTAGAGGGCGGCGGGCTGGTGCGGGTTCTCGCCGTAGCGCAGGGTGTGGGCGCGCTCCAGGCTGGTGGCGAGGAACTCCGGGAACGGGGAGTCGTCGGCCGGCGCGTAGGCGGAGGCGAACCAGGAGGAGACCGCGATGTCGTACTCGGCCGTGTGCCGGAAGGCCTCGGCGGCCAGCCGCTTGCGGGCGGCGAGGTCGAAGCCGCCGTCCCGCACGGCGGCGAGGACGTCGCCGTACCGGGCGGGGCTGGTGACGACCGCGACGGACGGGTGGTTCTTGGCGGCGGCGCGCACCATCGACGGGCCGCCGATGTCGATCTGCTCGACGCACTCGTCGGGGGTGGCGCCCGAGGCGACGGTCTCGCGGAACGGGTAGAGGTTCACCACGACCAGGTCGAACGGCTCCACGCCCAGCTCGCCGAGCTGCTGCCGGTGGCTCTCCAGGCGCAGGTCGGCGAGGATGCCGGCGTGCACCTTCGGGTGCAGCGTCTTGACCCGGCCGTCCAGGCACTCGGGGAAGCCGGTCAGCTCCTCGACCTTGGTGACGGGGACGCCGGCGGCGGAGATGCGCCCGGCGGTGGACCCGGTGGAGACGAGTTCGACGCCGGCCTCGTGGAGCCCGCGGGCGAGTTCCTCGAGCCCGGTCTTGTCGTAGACGCTGACGAGCGCGCGACGGATGGCCCGCTTGTTGCTCTCGGCGGTGGCGGTCACTGGATAACTACCTTTCGTCCCTCAATGCGATAGCCGTTGCGGGCGAGCCGCCCCACGACATCGACGAGCAGCCTTCGCTCGACTTCCTTGATGCGCTCGTGCAGAGCGCTCTCGTCGTCCTCGTCCCGGATCTCCACCACGCCCTGCGCGATGATCGGCCCGGTGTCGACGCCGTCGTCGACGAAGTGGACGGTGCAGCCGGTGACCCTGGCGCCGTACGCGAGCGCGTCCCGCACACCGTGGGCTCCCGGGAAGCTGGGGAGGAGTGCGGGGTGGGTGTTGACGAACCGCCCGCCGAACCGCGCGAGGAACTCCTTCCCCACGATCTTCATGAACCCGGCCGAGACGACGAGGTCCGGTTCGTGGGCGGCGACGGCCTCGGCGAGCGCCGCGTCCCACTCCTCCCGCGTCCCGTAGTCCCCGACCTTCCGCACGAAGGTCGGCAGCCCGGCGCGCTCGGCGCGCGCGAGGCCCTCGATGCCGTCGCGGTCGGCGCCGACGGCCACGACCCCGGCTCCGTAGGCCTCGACGCCGGTGGCGGCGATCTCGTCGAGGAGCGCCTGGAGGTTGGTGCCGGATCCGGAGACCAGCACGACGAGGCGCTTGGCGCGCTGGGCCACGGGCTTGGCGGCCACGGTGGGGGCCTTTCTCGGGGGAGCGGGTGCGTGCGGTCGGCCCCGCATACGCCGGTTCGTAGGGTCCTACGAATGCTTCGCGCCCCGGGATACGGGGAAGTCTACGAAGCGGCCGACCGTCAGCAACGATACCGGCACACCGGACGGCCCCCTCGGGACGGGGGCGGCGCCGGCAGGTAGCGTCTGCGGGGGACCGGACGGGGAACGGGACCCGTGTGCCACGCGTTCACCAGTCGTGGCGCCCGGTTCGTGCCCGCCACGATCGTTGTCGCCAGTTCGCTATCGCCAAGGGGAAGACGCTCACTTGATGCCGGACCGCAGCCTGCGACTGCTCACGCTCCCCCAGCAGTCGGCGCAGCCAGACCAGCGCAGCGCCGTGTTGCTGCGGGAACGTCCCTCCACGCCGTCCGACGCCTCCCCGGACCGGAAGAACGGCGACGAGCAGGGCGGCGGCACCCCCCAGGACGACAACCCGTTCGCCCCGCCGCCGGAGGGTTCGCCGGACCGCCCCTGGCAGCCGCGGCACCCGTCGGGCGACGACGGCTCGCAGAACCCGCAGGGCGAGGGCGGGCGCTCGCCGTGGGGCCGTCAGTGGAGCGACCGCCAGCCGGGCCGCTCCTCCGGCGGCTTCGGCGAGCGGCCCGGCGGCGGCTCCGGCCCCGAGGGTCAGGGCGGTGGCGGGGGCCCGCGCTGGGATCCGACGGACCCGGCCCAGCGGCGCGCCCGCTACGCCCTGCTGTGCGGCATGTGGGCCCTGTTCTTCGCGCTCTTCTCCTGGCCGTACGTGGCCCTGCTCCTCGGCGCCCTCGCCCTGTACTGGGGCATCAGCGCCCTGCGCGCCAAGCCCCGTGCCGCCACCGACCCGGACCACCCGGCCCCGGCCGCGCCGCAGGACGCCCGCCCGCAGCGGACCGCCGCGATCAGCGGCCTGGTCACGTCGTCCCTGGCCGTCCTCATCGTCGCCGCGTCCTTCACCGCGCAGCTGGTCTACAGCGACTACTACACCTGTCAGAACGACGCCCTGACCAGCCAGGCTCAGCAGAACTGCAGCAAGCTCCTGCCGGAACACCTGCGGGACGTCCTCTCGACGGACGACTGACCCCTCCGTGGGCCACCCACCCGTCCCGCGTTCGAGGACGGGGGCCTTCAGCGGGGATCCGGGGGTGCGGCCGGCGCGGGTCACCGCCCTCAGGGCGCCCGGGGCGGCTCCCCCGGGGCGTCGGCGGGCAGCAGGTCGTACGCCTCCCCGCCCCCGGACGACGGCACCGGGCCGCGCCGCCACCATCCCCCCACCGAAACCGAGGGCACCCGCACCCGCAGCCGGGTCCAGTCCCACCGCCCCTGACCCGAACCGTCACCGGCAGAGGCACCGTCAGGGGCAGCACCGGCCCCGGCACCGGCCGCCTTTCCGGCCCGCCGGCACAGCCACCACCGCCCCACCACCGCGACCGGAACCCCCACCACCGCCACCCACGCCACCGCCGCGCCCCCGGCCTGCCACCACACCGGCCCGAACCGCGCCAGCCCCGCGCCGCCGAGCGGTCCGCCCGCCCACGCCGCCAGCAGGGCGACCAGCACCCCGGACAACAGCGCGGCGACCCAGGCCGCGACGACGGTCCGCCGCACGTCCCACGGCTCGACGGCACCCTCGTCCCGCTCCGGGGCCGCCTCCTTCCGCGTGCCCGTCGTGGCGAACCCCGCCGTGACGAACTGCGTCGTGGCGAACCCCACCGCCCCACCGCCCACGGCGGCGACCCGCGCCGTGAACCAGCCCACCGTCGCCCCCGCCGCCAGCGGCACCACCCCGGCCGCCCAGTGCAGCGGCGTACCGGGCCCCGCCTCCGGCACCGCCGCGAGCAGCGGGAAGGGCGGCAGCAGCGGAGCGGGGGCGGACGCCATCGGTCCCACCACGTGCCCGGCACCGAGCACGAAGCCCGGCCCGAGGCCGTACGCCGCCGCCCAGACGGCCGCGTTCGGCACCAGGGTCACGCAGAGCAGCAGCACGGCGAACTGCCCCGACCACCCCTCGCTCAGCCGCAGGAAGGCCCCGCGCACGGAGTCGCCGTGCCACACCAGCGAGACGGCGAGCAGCAGCGCCCCGCCCCCGACGAACACCGCCGCCCCCGCGGCCGCGGCGCGCGTCGCGGCGCCCAGCCGCGCGTCCGGCTCCACCAGCAGCTCCCGCAGGCTCCGGGGCAGCACGCGCAGCGCCCGCCCCACCGGCCCGCCGGGGCGGCCGAACGCCGTCCACGCGCCCGCACCGGCCGCCGCCATGACGACCAGCGGCAGGCACACCGCGGTCCGGCCCGGGGAGGGCCGCAGCTCGCCGCCCGCCGCGTACAGCACGACCGGGGTGGCGACCGCGAGGTAGCCGACCACGACGCCGGCCCAGGCCAGGCGCGCGGAGAGGGGGTGCGGGCCGTCGTCCCGGCGCACACCGACACCCGCCCTCGCGCCCGCGCCCACGGCCACTCCGACCCCGTCCCCGGGGTCCGTGGCGTCCCGGGCCGCCCGGTGCACCAGCCACACGGGCGGCACGAGCAGCAGCAGCGGAGTGACACCGACGGGCGCGGGGACGCCGGAGAGCGTGTCGGTGCGGATCAGCTCGGCGCCGTGCGCCAGCACCCACAGCGCCGCGGCGACGTGCAGGGCGTCGCCGGGCCCGCGGACGGGGTAGGGCGAGCTGATCCACAGCAGCGTCACCAGCACGGCCACCCCGGCCACTCCCAGGGCCGCCGCGAACGCGCCTCCCAGGAGGCCGGCGGCCATGCCGGGCGCCCGCTCGTGCCACCGGGTGCGGAGCAGGGACAACGGGGCTCGGCGAACGGTCGTCTGGATCACGCCCGCCATGCTCCCAACGACACGCGCTTTCGCGGCGTAACGCGCGAAGCGCCGCTGTGTCGCTCAATATACGTTTATGTACCTTTTCGTCCGAAGGGGTGTCCTGTGAAGCGGAGCCACGCAACCCCGCTCCCTCCTCCCGAGACGCGCCGACGCCTGCGCGAGGCCGCCACCCTGACGCAGGCTCAGCTCGCCGAGCGGGTGGGGGTCACTCGCGAGACGGTCGAAGCGTGGGAGAGCGGCCGCGGGATCCCACGCGGCCGCACACGGGCGGCGTACGCGAAGCTGCTGGACACCCTGTCCGGCGAAGCGGCGGCCCGGCAACCGGAGTCCGAGCCGGAGCCGGCCCCGGAGTCCGCGGCGCCGGTGACCGCGGCGCCGGTGACCGCGGGCGCCCGCGCCGAACCGACGAAGGCCGGGTCGGCGAAGGCCGAACCGCTCCCCGCACTGACGCCCGCTCAGGCCTTCGACGCGCTGTACGAGTTCGGCGCCCCCGCGCTCGTACGCCAGACCTACCTGCTGACGGGCCGTCGTGAGCTGGCGCGCGAGTCGGTGGAACGGGCCTTCCAACTCGCCTGGGAGCACTGGCCCGAGGTGGCCCGTGACCGGGATCCGGTGGGGTGGGTCCGGGCGACGGCGTACGAGTACGCGCTCTCGCCCTGGCACCGGTTCAGGCCGCGCCACCGGCAGCCGGAGCCGCCGCCCGCCGACCCCGGCGACCGCACCCTGCTCGGCGCCCTGCTCCAACTCCCCTCTCCGTACCGCCGCACGCTCCTGCTGTACGACGGCGTCGGCCTCGACCTGCCCGAGACGGCCGCGGAGACGGAGGCGAGCACCCCGGCGGCGGCCGGACGGCTGCTGCGCGCGCGTGAGGCCGTCGCCGTGCGGCTGCCCGAGCTGGCCGATCCGGCGGTGCTGCACCGGCGGCTGGCCGAGGTGGCCTCCACCGGGCGTCTGCGGGCGTCCCGGCCGCCGACGGTGCGGGCGGGCGGCGAACGCCGGGCGCGGTTCCGGACCCGGGCCGCGATCGCCTTCACGGCCGCCCTGATCGGCACCACGGCCCTGACGCTGCGCACGGCCCCGACGCAGTACGAGCCGCCGGTGCCCCCCGGGCAGGCGGTGCGCGGCGTGCCGGCCAGGGTGGCGCCGGGCGCGCTGTCGGACAGGGAGCTGGAGCTGCGCCAGAGGCTGCGCGACCAGCTCCAGGACGGGCCGGAGCGGCTGATGCCCGGCCCCGGGTGAGCGGGACGGCCCGCCGGAACGCCGAGTGGGCCCGCCCCCCGTACGGGAGGCGGGCCCACTCGTGTGGTGCGACCGGCTCAGCCGGCGAGGATCTCGCGGGCGAGCTTCGCCGTCTCGGTCGGCGTCTTGCCGACCTTGACGCCGGCGGCCTCGAGGGCCTCCTTCTTCGCCTGGGCGGTGCCGGACGAACCGGAGACGATGGCGCCGGCGTGGCCCATGGTCTTGCCCTCGGGCGCGGTGAAGCCCGCGACGTAGCCGACGACCGGCTTGGTCACGTTCTTCGCGATGAAGTCCGCGGCCCGCTCCTCGGCGTCGCCACCGATCTCGCCGATCATGACGATCAGGTCGGTCTCGGGGTCGGCCTCGAACGCGGCGAGCGCGTCGATGTGCGTGGTGCCGATGATCGGGTCGCCACCGATGCCGACGGCGGTCGAGAAGCCGATGTCACGCAGCTCGTACATCATCTGGTACGTCAGCGTGCCGGACTTCGAGACCAGGCCGATGCGGCCCGGCTTGGTGATGTCGCCCGGGATGATGCCGACGTTCGACTGGCCCGGGGTGATGATGCCGGGGCAGTTCGGGCCGATGATCCGGGTCTTGTTGCCCTTCTTGCCGGCGTACGCCCAGAAGGCGGCCGAGTCGTGCACGGCGATGCCCTCGGTGATCACGACGGCCAGCGGGATCTCGGCGTCGATGGCCTCGACGACCGCGTCCTTGGTGAACTTCTCCGGCACGAAGATGACGGAGACGTTGGCGCCGGTCTTCTCGATGGCCTCCTTGACGGTGCCGAAGACCGGTACCTCGTTGCCGTCGAAGTCCACGGACTGACCCGCCTTGCGCGGGTTGACGCCGCCCACGACGTTGGTGCCGTCGCCGAGCATGAGCTTGGTGTGCTTCATGCCGGTGGCGCCGGTCATGCCCTGGACGATGACCTTGCTGTCCTTGTTGAGCCAGATAGCCATGGTGTGTTGGTGTCCTCGTCCTGAGTGCTTACTTGGCGGCGTGGGCCAGCTCGGCGGCCTTGTCGGCCGCGCCGTCCATGGTGTCGACGCGCTGGACCAGCGGGTGGTTGGCGTCGGTGAGGATCTTGCGGCCCAGCTCGGCGTTGTTGCCGTCGAGGCGGACGACGAGCGGCTTCTCGACCTTCTCGCCGCGGTCCTCCAGGAGCTTCAGCGCCTGGACGATGCCGTTGGCGACCTCGTCGCAGGCGGTGATGCCGCCGAAGACGTTGACGAAGACGGACTTGACGTCCGGGTCGCCGAGGATGATCTCCAGGCCGTTCGCCATGACCTGGGCGGAGGCACCGCCACCGATGTCCAGGAAGTTGGCGGGCTTCACGTCGCCGTGCTTCTCACCGGCGTACGCGACGACGTCCAGGGTGCTCATGACGAGACCCGCGCCGTTGCCGATGATGCCGACCTCACCGTCGAGCTTGACGTAGTTGAGGTTCTTCTCCTTGGCGGCGGCCTCGAGCGGGTTGGCCGCGGCCTTGTCGTGGAGGGCCTCGAAGTCGGGGTGACGGAACTCGGCGTTGTCGTCGAGCGACACCTTGCCGTCCAGGGCGATGACCTCGCCCCCGGCGACCTTGGCCAGCGGGTTGACCTCGACCAGGAGGGCGTCCTCCTTGATGAAGGTGTCCCACAGCTTGACCAGGACGTTGACGACCTTGTCGGCGACCTCGGCCGGGAAGTTCGCGGCCTCGACGATCTCGCGCGCCTTCTCCGGCGTCACACCGTCGATGGCGTCGATCGGGGTCTTGGCGACGGCCTCCGGACGGGTGGCGGCCACCTCCTCGATCTCCATGCCGCCCTCGACGGACGCGATGGAGAGGAACGTGCGGTTGGCACGGTCGAGGAGGAAGGAGACGTAGTACTCCTCGACGATCTCCGGGGCGGTCTCGGCGATCATCACCTTGTGGACCGTGTGGCCCTTGATGTCCATGCCGAGGATGTCCGTCGCGCGGGCGACGGCCTCGTCCGGGGTGGCGGCGAGCTTCACGCCACCGGCCTTGCCGCGGCCACCGACCTTCACCTGAGCCTTGACGACGGACTTGCCGCCCAGACGCTCGGTGATCTCGCGCGCCGCCTCAGGCGTGTCGATGACTTCACCGGCCAGCACCGGTACATCGTGCTTGGCGAAGAGGTCCCTCGCCTGGTACTCGAACAGGTCCACGCGCTTCCGTCCCTATCAGTGATCTCGCGGTTCGTTGGATGCGTGGGCGTGCCGCGAAGGGCAACGTGACGTCCGCTGTGTCACAAGGGGGGCGCACACGGTGACCGAGCGCGCGGCATGTCCGTCTCGCAGGTTATCGCCGCTCCCCGGGGGTCTCTAAATCGCGGGTCACACCTGAGCGGTGATACCTGTCACATGATGCCACGCTCACTGGCACGGGGTGCCTGGCGTGAGGGGGCGGACGGGGGTGCAAGGGGGGCTGGGAGGGGCCCGGGCGGAGGCGTGACGGCGGCCGGGAGGGCCGGGGCCTGCGGCGGAGTGAAGGACCTCACCGGGTTGGGGTTGACCCGGTGAGGTCCGTGGCGCTCCTCCGGGGGGCCGCACGGGTGCGGTCCCCCGGAGTGCGGGCCGGTCGGTCCCCACCCCAATGGGGATCGCCGGCACCGTCCGCGGGGTCTCGGCCGGACGGGGGCCGACGGCTTTCGGCCCTCCGTCCGGGGTCTGGAGCCCCGCGGAGTCTTTCGTCTGCCCCGCCGCCCCTCGCGGTCCCCCGCGTCGCCGGTGGTGCGGGCGCGGTCGCGGCGGGGCGGGGCGGGGCGGGTGGCGGCCGGTCCCGTGCCGGGGCGGTGGCGGGGCGGTGGCGCTTCCCCGCGGTCGCCGCGCCGGGCACCGGCTCCGGGTACGGCTCCGGCGGCTTCCGTCCGGAAAACGGAACCGGAAAGGGGAAGGCGTCTCCCACCGCGGGGAGACCTCGCCACGCCCGCGCGGCAGGTCCGCGGCGGGGCGGGGGCGTCGGCGCTAGGCCGGGGAGACGGGGATGTCCCGGTACCGCTCCCGGGTGTCGGGCGCCTCGGTGTGCACGACGGCGCCGGGCACGAGCCGGACCGGTACCCGGTGGTGCGGGGCGATCGCATGCGCGTCGGCGTGGCGCGGCGGGCCGGCGTCGGCGTCCGCGCCGGTCCCCAGGGCACCGTCGGCGTCCCCGGTGGGCGCCCGGTGCGCGGGGGCGTGGGCGTGGGGCCCGGCCGGTACACCACGGGCGTCGTCGTGGGCGGCGACGCCCGCCTCGCCGTCCCTGTCGAGGCCCGGCCCGAAGGCGAGACCGGCGGAGATGGCCGGGGCGCCGGAGACGGGCCGGGTTCCGGAGGCGGGCCGGGCGTCGGACGTACCGGACTCGGCGAGGCCGGTGTCCGGAGCGGTCGCGGGCCCCGGCTCCCGCGCGCCCGGGGCCGGCCGGACGGGCGGGCCGGACCGGTCGGGCAGCGTGGAGAGATCCGGCAGCGTCGGCGCGGGGGGCGGCGACGGGGGCGTGGGCAGCGAGGGGTTCGTGGGCAGCGAGGGCGCCGGCTGCGGCAACGCCTCCAGCGGCGGCACCTCCACCCGCACGGCCGTCCCGAGCTCCTCGGTCACCGCGGCCACCACGTCACCGACCGGCCGCACGACCTGGTCCGTCACGGTGCGGACGGCATGCCCGGTGACCGGGCGCAGACCGTCCAGGACCGCCGGTCCGGCGCCCCGGCCGGGCCGGGCGTCCGGTGCGGCGGGCGGTGCCCCGGCGGTGCGGGCCGTCTGCGCGACGTCCAGCGGCACGGCGTCCAGCACCTGGCCTACGGCACCCCGCGCCGACGGCGCGCCCTCGGCCGCCTGCGCCCGCTCCCCGCACAGCACACCGAGCACGAGGAGTCCGCCCACCAGCAGCGCCAGGCGCAGCGCACGCCACCCGGCCGCCGTGCGCATCACGCGCAGAGCGGCACCGGGCAGGGCTGCTGACGACATCAAGGGGGAGCTTCCTCCCGTGCGGCAGGACGGACGCGCGATCCTTACACGGGACTCCGGAGGTTGCGCAAGCTCTCCGTTACCGATGGGTAGTCATGTCCGTTTTGGCGCCCGGAAACAGGCCCCCGGACATCGCATCGTCACCCGGCGTCGGGTATCGGCAGCGGCCGCTTCTCCAGTGCCGCCGCCATCACCTCCGGGAAGTGGTCGGGCGTGCAGGCGAAGGCCGGCGTGTCCAGCGCGGCGAGCGCCGCCGCGTGCTCCCGGTCGTACGCGGGCGCCCCCTCGTCGGACAGGGCCAGCAGCGTCACGAACTGCACCCCCGCCGCCTTCATCGCCGCGACCCGCTTCAGCATCTCGTCCCGGATACCCCCCTCGTACAGATCGCTGATCAGCACGACCACCGTCTCCGAGGGCCGGGTGATGCGCGACTGGCAGTAGGCCAGCGCCCGGTTGATGTCCGTACCGCCGCCCAGCTGGACGCCGAAGAGCACGTCCACCGGATCGTCGAGCTGGTCGGTGAGGTCGACGACCGCCGTGTCGAAGACGACCAGCCGGGTGTCGATCGACCGCATGGAGGCCAGTACCGCCCCGAACACGGAGGCGTGGACGACGGACGCCGCCATCGACCCCGACTGGTCGATGCAGAGGACGACCTCCTTCTTCACCGACCGCGCCGCCCGTCCGTAGCCGACGAGCCGCTCCGGCACCACGGTCCGGTGCTCGGGCAGGTAGTGCTTGAGGTTCGCCGCGATCGTGCGGTTCCAGTCGATGTCGCGGTGGCGGGGCCGGCCGACCCGCGCGCTGCGGTCGAGGGCACCGGTGAGAGCGGCCCGGGTGCGGGTGGCGAGCCGCTTCTCCAGGTCCTCGACGACCTTGCGGACGACGGCCCGTGCCGTCTCCTTCGTCGTCTCCGGCATCGCCTTGCCGAGGGACAGCAGCGTGCCGACGAGATGCACGTCGGCCTCCACGGCCTCGAGCATCTCCGGCTCCAGCAGCAGGGAGGCGAGGCCCAGCCGGTCGATGGCGTCCCGCTGCATGACCTGCACGACGGAGGACGGGAAGTACGTCCGTACGTCCCCCAGCCAGCGCGCCACGGACGGCGCGGAGGCGCCGAGCCCGGCCGCCCGGTCCCCCCGCGTCCGCGGCCTGCCGCTCCCGCCGTAGAGCGCGGTGAGGGCCCCGTCCATCGCGGCGTCCCGTCCGGACAGCGCGCATCCGGTGCCGTCGGCCGTGTCCCCGCCGAGCACGAGCCGCCACCGCCGCAGCCGCTCCCGCGCCGCGTCCGTCTCCCTGGTCCCGCTCGTCATGCGTCCACCCCCACGAGGTCTTCCTTGTCCGCGTCCAGGCCGAGCAGGAGGCGCACCACCGGCAGCACGGCGTCCGCGCGACCGGTGTCGGGCCCGGCGGCGAAACCCGGTACGGCCGATCCGGCCGTCGTCACGGCGCCGCGTCCCTCCGGTCCGCGCCGGACCAGCTCACCGAGGGTGCGGCGCACCCCCGGTTCGTAGGCCGAGAAGGTGCGGCGCAGCAACGGCAGCACGTCCGTGAACGCGCCCGCCGGTACGCCGGTCAGCCAGGCGTCGACCAGGGCGAGCAGCCGCTCGTCGTGGACGAGGAGCATCCCGCCCCCGGAGCCGCCTCCGACGAAGCCCTCGATCCAGGCCGCCGCGTCCGCCGGCGGTGTCCCCGGTGACAGCACGAGCGCCATGAGCCGTGCCGTCTCCTCCGGCGCCAGCGCGCCGTCGTCCAGCAGGAGCCGCACGCCGCGGCCCCGGACGACGCCGGCCACGGTGTCCCGCGTGGACAACGTCCGCAGCACCGCCTGCCAGCGGGGGCGCAGGCCGCCGTGGCCGGGGCCCTCTCCGAGCAGGCCGACCGCCCCGTGCACGGCGTCCACGTGACGCCGCATCTCCTCGGCGGCGTCGGCGTCCAGGGCGGCACAGGCCGCGGGGAGGCCGACGAAGACGCGCTCCGCGAGTCCCGCGGCGACCTCGGCCAGCGCGCCGGTGTCGGTACCGCGCACGTCGCCGTAGCGCAGCGCGCGGACCAGCGCGGGCAGGGCCTGGGCGAGGTGGCCGACATCCGTGTCGAGCGCCGCGCGGTCGGTGAGGACCCGCATGACCGTGGGGAGCGCGTCCGGCAGTCCGGCCGGCAGGCAGCGCTCGGCGAGGGAGGTGACCTCGGCGAGCCCCCGGGCGGCGAGGGCGTCCGCCTCGGCCCTGGCGGTCGCGGCGGCGAGCACGGTGGTGCCCCACACCCCGGCCTCGGCCACCCGCACGGACAGCTCGGGCTCCCACCGCAGCCGCCAGGTCTCCCGGAACGTGCCCGTGCTGCTCCGCGAGCCGGCCGGCTCGCCCCACCCGATACCGAGCAGCCGCAGCCGGTGCAGCAGCCTGCTGCGGCCCGCGTCGGTCTCCTTGCGCAGGTCGAGTTCCAGCTCCCGCTCCCGCGCCTCCGGTCTGAGCCGCAGCCGCCGCTGGAGCCGTGCGAGGTCGCGCTGCAACGGCACGGCGGGTGCCCCCGCCGGCACCTCCCCCAGGGCGTCCCCGACGACCATCCGGTCGTGCACCAGGGCCAGCGGCACGTCCGAGCCCTCGCACATCACCGCCCGTACGGCGTCCGTGGTCTCGCTCAGCCCGGGCAGCGGGCGGCCGCGCACCACCGCGAGGGTCTCGGCCAGCCGTACCGCCTCGATGACGTGCGCCGGGGAGACGGTGCGGTCCTCCTCCCGCAGCAGTCCGGCCACCTTGGTCAGCCAGCGTTCGACGGGCCGGTCCGGGGCGTCGAACAGATGCCCGTACCAGCCGGGCGAGTCGATGCCCGCCCCGTACCCGCCGGCCCGGGACAGCCTGCGGTGGGTCCAGGGGACCCAGGTCATGTCCACCTTGGTCCTGGGCAGCCCCTTGAGCAGGGCCCGGTCGGCCGCGACGGTGGCCCTGCGGCGCAGCGCGGGCACGTGCCAGGCCCCGCACACCACGGCCACGCCCGCCTCGAACTCGCGCTGCGCCGCCCGCACCTGGAGCCGCATGTACGCCTCCCGGACGAGGTCGCGGTCGTGGTCGCGCCCGCCGTCCCGCTCCGTCTCGCGCAGCGCCCCCATGGCCTCCTCCAGCGCGGTGAACGGCGCGAGCACGTCCCCGCCTCCCGAGCCCCGGTGCTCGACGACGTCCTCCCACCACCGCTCCGGGTCGTCGTAGCCGGCGGCCTCGGCGAGGGCGGCCAGCGGATCGGCCCGCACGCCGGAGCAGGCGTCCGGCGCGCGCCCCTCCCCCGGGCCGGTCCCGCCCGCGGGCTCCGCCTCCGGGCCCGGCTCCCCCGCTGCCGGACTCGGCTCGGCCTCTTCCGGACTCACGGCCGGCGTCCCGCTCCCGGGGGTGTCCCACGCCAGGGTGTGGGCGGCCGGGAGGTCGATGAAGCGGGCCGGCACGTCGTGCTCCAGGGCCCAGCGGACGGCCACCCACTCGGGGGAGAACTCGGCCAGCGGCCAGAACACCGAGCGGCCGGGTTCGTCCACGGCGTGGGCGAGCAGGGCGACCGGCGGTCGCATGTCCTCGTCGGCGGCCAGCGGAACGAGGGCGTCGGCCTCGGGCGGGCCCTCGATCAGCACGACCCCCGGCCGGGCCGCCTCGAGCGCCGCCCGGACGGCCCGCGCCGACCCCGGCCCGTGGTGGCGCACGCCCAGCAGCAGCGGACCGTCCCCCGGCTGCCACCCGGCTGCCCCCTCAGTGCCCGTCACACCGTCCCCCTCGCCTCCGGGACCAGGTCGAGTCCCCGTCGTCCCCCGCCGGAACGGCGACCGGGAGGGCCGCCCGCGACCGCGTCCGCTCGCCGCTCACGCGCTCACCTCCCGGCAGGCCCGGTAGAAGTCCTTCCAGCCGTCGCGCTCGCGGACGACGGTCTCCAGGTACTCCTGCCAGACGACGCGGTCGGCCGCCGGGTCGCGGACGACGGCGCCGAGGATGCCGGCGGCGACGTCGCCGGAGCGCAGCACTCCGTCGCCGAAGTGGGCGGCCAGCGCGAGGCCGCCGGTGACGACGGAGATGGCCTCGGCCGTCGACAGCGTGCCGCTGGGCGACTTCAGTCTGGTGCGCCCGTCGGCCGTCACCCCGTCGCGCAGCTCGCGGAAGACGGTGACGACCCGCCGGATCTCGTCGACGCCGTCGGGCGCGGCCGGCAGGTCGAGGGACCGGCCGATCTGGTCGACCCGGCGCGTGACGATGTCGACCTCCGCCTCGGCGCTCTCCGGCAGCGGCAGCACCACCGTGTTGAAGCGGCGGCGCAGGGCGCTGGACAGGTCGTTCACCCCCCGGTCGCGGTCGTTCGCGGTGGCGATCAGATTGAAGCCGCGGACCGCCTGCACCTCCTGGCCCAGCTCCGGTATCGGCAGGGTCTTCTCCGACAGGATGGTGATGAGCGTGTCCTGCACATCGGCCGGGATGCGGGTCAGCTCCTCCACGCGGGCGGTCGTCCCCTCCGCCATGGCCCGCATGACCGGGCTGGGCACCAGGGCGTCGCGGCTGGGGCCGTGGGCGAGCAGCCGCGCGTAGTTCCAGCCGTAGCGGATGGCCTCCTCGGGGGTGCCGGCCGTGCCCTGCACCAGCAGCGTCGAGTCGCCGCTGACGGCGGCCGCGAGGTGTTCGGACACCCACGTCTTCGCCGTCCCGGGCACGCCGAGCAGGAGCAGCGCGCGGTCGGTGGCCAGGGTGGTGACGGCGACCTCCACGATGCGGCGCGGTCCCACGTACTTCGGGGTGACCACCGTGCCGTCGGGCAGCGTGCCGCCGAGCAGGTAGGTGGCGACGGCCCACGGCGACAGCTTCCAGCGGGCCGGGCGCGGTCGGTCGTCCTGCGCGGCCAGCGCGGCGAGTTCGGCCGCGAAGGCGTGCTCGGCGTGCGGCCGCAACGCCTCCGCCGCTCCCCCGTCGCGGGTCGGATCGACGGGCGTCGGTTCCACGGACACGGACATGGCGAGTCCCCCTCCAGCTCGGCCGGTTCGGTCTGGAACCAACCGTGCACCACCCCACTGACAATCGCTCCCACCTGCGCAAACACCGTGGCCGGCGCTCTCGTTGGGCCGATTGTCAGTGGCACGATCTACCTTCGGGAGCATGACTCAGCAGGGGGTGCGCTGGACCGCGGACCAGGTGCTGGCACTGGCACCTGACGCCGCGTCGCGCAAAGCGGGCAGCAAACTCGGCGCGGCCGGTCCGTGGTCCGGGACAGGGGGCTCCGGCGAGGGGGCGGTATGGGGGCTGTGCAAGGGCAGCGGCAGCACGCCGTACCGGACGGTCGTCGACCTCGCGGACGCGTCCGGCCCGGCCTTCACGTGCAGTTGCCCGAGCCGGAAGTTCCCGTGCAAGCACGCGCTCGGGCTGCTGCTCCTGTGGGCGGGCGACGAGAGCGCCGTGCCGCGGGCCGAGGAGCCGGACTGGGCGGAGCCGTGGCTCACGGGCAGACGGGAGCGGGCGAAGGAGAAGGAGAGGAAGGCGAGGGAACCGGCCGGTTCCACGGGCGGGGCCGCCGACCCCGAGGCGGCGCGGCGGCGGGCGGAACGCAGGGCCGAGCGCGTCACCGCGGGCGCGACGGAGCTGGAGCAGCGCCTGGCGGACCTGCTCCGAGACGGTCTGGCCGGTGCGGAGCGGACCGGGTACGCGCTGTGGGAGGAGGCGGCGGCCCGCATGGTCGACGCCCAGGCGCCGGGACTGGCCGCCCGGGCGAGGGAGTTGGGTGCCCTGCCGTCCTCGGGTCCCGGCTGGCCGGTCCGGCTGCTGGAGGAGTGCGCCCTGCTCCACCTCCTGGACCAGGGCTGGCTGCGCCGGGAGCGGCTGCCGGACGCACTGGCGGCGACGGTCCGTTCACGCGTCGGCCTGCCGGCGTCGGCGGACGGCCCGCCGGTGCGGGACCGGTGGCTGGTCCTCGCCCAGTACGACACGGCCGACGCGCGGCTGACGACCCGGCGCGTCTGGCTGTACGGCACCGAGTCGGAGCGCACCGTGCTGCTCCTGTCCTACGGGGCCGCCGGCCGGGCCCCGGAGCTCACGCTCCCGGTGGGTCTGGCACTGGAGGCGGAGGTGTCCGCCTACCCGGGCGCCGGGCAGCGGCGGGTCGCCCTCGGCAGGCAGTTCGCGCCGCCCGAGGGGACGGGGGCACGGCCGCCGGGAGTGACGACGTCCCGCGCGGTCGCCCGTTACGGCGAGGCCCTCGTCGACGACCCGTGGCTGGAGTCGGTCCCGGTGGTGCTGGAGCGGGTCGTGCCCGTACCGGACGGCGAGTCCTGGCAGCTCGCGGACGCCGACGCGGACACGGCGCTGCCCCTCACCCCGGCGGCCCGCGGCCGCTCCGGCCTGTGGCGCCTGGTCGCCCTCGCGGGCGGCAGGCCCCTCACGGTCTTCGGCGAGTGCGGTCACCGGGGCTTCACCCCGCTGACGGCCTGGCCGAGCGGACCGGGCCCGGCGGTGCCGCTGTGCTGACCCACCCCACGGAAGGGAACCGCATGACCAGGACGCCCGCCCCGGCGGACGTGCCCCAGCAAGGAGCGTGGGAGGAACTCGTCACCTCGGCTCTGCTCGGCACTCAGCGGCGCACTCCCCGGGGCCTGGAGCCCGGCCGGGAGGCACCGGCGGCGCTGCTGGACGCCGCGGCCGTGGAGACCGTCCGCAGACGCGCCGGGCTGTCCCCGGCCCGTGCGGCCCGGCGTCCGCGGCCGGCTCCCGACGACGACCGTCCGCCGCTGCCGGCCGCGGCCGCCCGCCGGCTCACGATGCTCCTCACCGACCGTCCCGGGACGGCGGGCGGCGGGCGCAGAGGCACGGCACCCGACCTCATGGAGCTGCTGCCCCAGTGGCTGGCCGCGGCGAACGCCCGGGGTTTCGCGGCACCGCCGGAGACGCTGCCGGCCCTGCTGGACGCGGCCCGGGGGCGCACGGACCTGCGTCCGGCGGCACTGGCCTTCGCGGGGCCGCGCGCCCTGTGGCTGGCCCGGCTGAACCCGGACTGGCGGTTCGCCCTGCGTGCGACACCGGGCGGCGGCACGGGACTGCCCGGCCCCGAGGCGGCGGAGCGGATCCGGGAGCTGTGGCAGGAGGGGCTGTTCGCCGAGCGTGTCGCCCTGCTCGCGTCCCTGCGTTCGCGCGATCCGGCCGCGGCCCGCGGGCTGCTCGCCTCGACCTGGGCGACGGAGCGGGCCGAGGACCGGCTGATGTTCCTCGACTCCCTGCGGGAGGGGCTGACGCCGGCGGACGAGCCGTTCCTGGAACAGGCCCTGGCCGACCGCAGCCGCAATGTACGGGCGACGGCGGCGGAACTGCTGTCGGCGCTGCCGGGCTCGGCGCTGGCCGCGCGGATGGCGGCGCGCGCCCTGACGTGCGTGTCGCTGGACCTCGCCCCGGGCCGGGCGGCGATCGCCGTGGAGGCGCCGCACGAGTGCGACGCGGGCATGGAGCGGGACGGGGTCGTGCCCAAGCCGCCGACGGGGCGGGGCGAGCGGTCCTGGTGGTTCGGCCAGTTGGTGGAGGCGGCGCCGCTCGGGGCCTGGCCGGCCCGGCTGGGCGGGCGCACACCGGAGGAGATCGTCGCGCTGCCCATGACGGACGACTGGGCGGGCGAGCTGCACGCCGCGTGGTGCCGGGCGGCGGTACGGCAGCGGGACGCCGCGTGGGCGAGGGCACTGCTGGGAGCGCCCACGGCGCCGGAGGCCGGCGGTCCCGGTGCGGTGTCCCTGGCCGAGCGGGCCAAGCTGCTGGGCACGCTCGGTGGCGGCGAACGGGCCGAGTGGGTCGCCGGGTTCATCGCGACGCACGGTCTGTCCGAGGCGTTCCAGCTGCTCGGCATGTGCGGGGTGCCGTGGGCCGCGCCGCTCGGGCGGGCGGTGGTCGACGCGCTCGACATCGCTCGGGACGCGGGGAGTTACCCGTGGAGCTTCAGCGGCGTCATGGGCCTGGCCGAGCGCTGCCTGGACCCCTCCGAGGCTGGCCGCCTGGACGGGCTGCTGGCGGTACCTGACGAACGGGAGGACGCGTCGCCCGGGGCGGGCGGGTACTGGGCGGAAGCGTTCCAGCGCCTGGTCACGACCCTGCGACTGCGCGCGGCGATGACCGAGGAGCTGGGGGCGGTGTAGGGGGGCCGGAGCGGGGGCGCGGCGCGCCGCCCGGCGCACCCCGATGCCGCGGCCGGCGGGGCGGGGCGGGACGCGACCCGGCACGCCGAAGGCACCCCCGGGCCCACGGAACGGGAGGCGGTGCGGCACACCGAAAGCACTCCGGCCCACGACCCGACAGCGCGGATACCGGAAGGGAGTGGTGCCGCAGGCGCTGAGCCGCGTCACCCCGACGCCGCGCACGCACCCGCGTACGCCTCCGCGATCACCCTTAAGGGTGCGCACGCTCCCGCGTACGCCTCCCCGGAGGTCCGCCTCGGTAGCGAGCGCCGGGCATCGGCGCCCGCGGGCACCCGTGGTCGACGCCGCGGCCGCCCGCAGGCGGGCCGGAGCGGTTACGCTCCCGCCGGTTCCCGCACGTTCGCCCGGACCCAGTCCACGATCGACGCCGTCGTCGCGCCGGGGGTGAAGATCTCCGCGACGCCCTTCTCCTTCAGCGGGGCGATGTCCGCCTCGGGGATGATCCCGCCGCCGAAGACCAGGATGTCCGCCGCGTCCCGCTCCCGGAGCAGGTCGATCACGGCGGCGAAGAGCGTGTTGTGCGCACCGGAGAGGATGGACAGCCCGATCGCGTCGGCGTCCTCCTGGATCGCGGTGTCCACGATCTGCTCGGGTGTCTGGTGGAGGCCGGTGTAGATGACCTCCATACCGGCGTCGCGCAGGGCCCGCGCGATCACCTTGGCCCCGCGATCGTGGCCGTCGAGCCCCGGCTTGGCCACCACCACGCGGATCGGACCGGCTGCCACACCCATCACTGCCTCCATGAAGCGACTACATCAATCCGTACCGACAAGTACCGCACACATCACCCGTGCCCGTACACACGGGCACGGTGCACACGGGCCACACGTTCCGCACCGAGTGCGCGAGTGCACGCCCCGCGGTACAGACACCGCGCACGACACCGTCCGGGGGAAGTGAACGAACGTTATCGCCAGCATCCCGCAACCGGCAGTTTCGCGGTGGAGACAGAGGGGGAAATCACACGGTGGGACATGTTCGCCGCGCACCGTCGCAGGGACCGCGGAGTGAACACGCGCACGGAGAGCCGCAGCGAGGGCAGGACAGGGCAGGGCAGCCGCGGGCCACGCCGCCGTATCCACGGCACCGGAGGGCGCAGAGCCCCCCGCACTGGCACACTGAATCGGATAGCCCCTCGTAAACACCACATTTCACTGGTGTCACGGCTCTCCACGAGGGCACTCGGAGACACAGGCGTTCCTCCGCGTGCCGACAGGAGGTCGGCCCATGAAGGTCACGACGGCAGCACTGCCCCTTCTCCCGCTGTGTCAGCGTTTCCTGCCCGCCCTACCTGCTCTCCCGGCGCTCCCGGGCCTGTCGGCCCTGACCGGTTTATCGGCCCTCACCGGTCTCCCCGGCCTGCCCGGCAGGGTGACGGGGCTCTCCATGACCCTTCTCAAGGCGACGGCCCTGGAGGCCGCGATCCTCGCCGGGCACGTCCTCCTCTACCCCTCCGGCATCGTGCAGGAGCGCCGCTGCGTCCCCGATCCGTCCCGGGCGATCTCCCGGGACCCCGAAGCCTCCTCCGCGCCCACCGCGAAGCTGCCGGCCCACCCCCGCCCCCCGGTCGTCCTGCTGCACGGCTTCATCGACAACCGCTCGGTCTTCCTCCTGCTGCGCCGCAGCCTGGCCCAGCACGGCAGGCAGGTCGAATCGCTGAACTACTCACCGCTGACCTGCGACATACGCTGTGCGGCCGAGCTGCTCGGCAGGCACATCGAGGAGATCTGCGAGCGCACGGGCAGTGAGCGCGTCGACGTCGTCGGGCACAGCCTGGGCGGACTGATCGCCCGGTACTACGTGCAGCGCCTCGGCGGCGACCTCCGTGTCCGGACGCTCGTGACCCTGGGCACCCCCCACGCGGGCACCCGGGTGATACCGCTGGCGAACGCCCACCCGATCGTCCGCCAGATGCGGCCCGGTTCGGCGGTGATCGAGGATCTGGCCCGGCCGGCGCCCGGCTGCCGCACGCAGTTCGTCAGTTTCTGGAGCGATCTGGACCGGGTGATGGACCCGCTGGAGACGGCCTGCCTCGACCACCCCGACCTGACCGTGCGCAACGTCCGGGTGAGCGGCATCGGCCACCTGGCCCTGCCCGTCCACCCCGCCGTGGCCACCGGCATCCGGCAGGCGCTCGACACGCCCGGCCCCGTACCAGGCACGGCGGCCGGCGGCGCATCCGGCGGACTGACCGTCGCCTGAGACCGGAAGTCTCACCCGATCGGCCGCCGGAACGCCCCCCGAAACACCCCGTCAGGCGGCCGGCACCGAGGTCGCCGCGGAGAGATCACCGCGACGCAATCGGCACGCAATGCCCCGGTCGGCGTCGAACAAACGTCGAACACAAAGCCAAACTCGCGCCCGTCGTCCCCCAAAACACGGCCGATTGCCCGTTTCCTGCGTGGGCGAAACCTGCAGAAGATTGTCGCGCCCGCATACCGCCGGGTACAGTCGCCGCACTGCTCTGGCAGCCCTGTTGTCGAGGCGAAAGAGAAGTTGGTGAACGACCGTCACCCGTCGGGGGGCATGACCACCCCGGCCTCGGCTTCCGACGCCGACCCGGCGCACTACGCGTCGTACGGCACCGGGGAAGCCCGGTACGACGACCTCACCACGTACGGCGGCTACGACGCCACCGGTTTTGCCACCGGCCCCCACACCACGGCGACCTTCGCCGCGGATCCGCTCTTCGGCAGCCTCCCCGAGCAGAACACGGGCGGCTACGACACCACCGGCTCGTACGACACCACGGGTGCCTACGCCACCACCGGCACGTACGACACCACCCAGTGGGCCACCGGCAGTCACCAGACGCCGTACCACGACGCCTACGCGGCCCAGCACCATGCCGCCTACGACACCGGCGCCTACGACACGCTCACGTGGACGGCCGAGGGGCAGCAGGCCGTCCCGGTACCGGAGCAGGCGACGAGCGTCGAGTCGACGGGCCAGTGGGACACGGGCGCGTGGGCCCAGCCCGACCAGTCCGGCACCCCCGCGGACCGGACCCAGCAGTGGGACTGGGGCACCCAGACCTTCGAGACGGGGACGTTCGGGACAGGGGCCTTCGAGACGGGCGCCTTCGAAGCGGTGGCGTTCGGCACCGGCACCTTCGACACGGGCGCCTACGACGCCACGCAGTGGAACTCGGACGGCGCGGCGCAGGACGGCACGGAGCAGGACACCGCGACGGACACCACGACGGGCACCGCGACGGACACCGCTCCGGCCGCCGTCGAGGCACCCGCCCCGCACGACGACCCGGCGACCGCCACCGGTGAACTGCCCGCCCTGGGAACGCTGCTCGAGGACCAGGAAGAGGTCGTCCCGGCCCCCCGGATCCCGGCCTCGCGCACCGCGTCCCGCAGCGGATCGCGTTCCCGTCGGCGCCAGCCGGCCAAGCGCTCGGCGCTGCTGACCATCGCCGTGCCCTCGGCCTGCGTGATGAGCGTCGCCGGTATCGCCGCGGCCTCCGTCGGCGGTCTGGGCGGCGAGGACGGCAAGGAGACCACGGCGTCGGCGGCCGACACGGACGCCGCCCCGGTGAAGCCGTCCGCCGCCAACAACAAGCTGGACACGCAGCTCGCGAGCCTCTCCGCCGGCGCCGACGACTTCGCCGACCGGGCCAGCCGGACGCAGGAGCGCATCGACCTCGAGGCCCAGCAGGAGGCGGAGAAGAAGAGGGCGGCGCAGGAGGCGGCCCGCAAGGAGCGGCTGCGCCCCAAGTTCGCGCTCCCGGTCGAGGAGCACGGGCTCAGCGCCTACTACGGCCAGGCCGGCATCAACTGGATGTCCGCCCACACCGGCATCGACTTCCCCGTGACGTACGGCACCAAGGTGATGGCGGCGACCGACGGCACGGTGCGCACGCAGTTCAACGTCGCCTACGGGAACATGCTGATCCTGACCGCGAAGGACGGCACGGAGACGTGGTACTGCCACCTCTCCAGTTACCAGGTTCCCTACGGTGCGCAGGTCAAGGCCGGCGATGCGATCGCGCTCTCCGGCGACACGGGCAACTCGACCGGACCGCACCTGCACTTCGAGGTGCGGCCCGCCGGCGGAGGGGCGATCGACCCGCTCCCGTGGCTGCGCAGCCACGGCATCGACCCGACCTGACGCCCGTACAGCCTCCCGGCGAGCCGGGCCGGACCACGCGGCCCCGGACGGGCCCGGCCGGGCCGACCCGGCCGGAACGCGTCCCTCAGAGCTTCTCCACCGGCGCGTACCGCAGCAGCAGCCGCTTGGGCTTGGGCTCGCCGAAGTCGATCGTCGCCTCCGCGTTCGACCCCGTGCCCTTGACCCCGACCACCGTGCCGAGCCCGAACTGGTCGTGCGTCACCCGGTCGCCGACCGCGAGCGAGACCGTCGGCTTCTCGGCGGCGGTCCGGCGCGTGGCGAAGCCGGACGCGCCCGACGCCGAGGAGCGGGAACGGGACGACGACAGCGAGGCCGCCACACCGGAGACCGGCGCGGAGGGCGCGGGCCCGTTCGCACCGGTGCGCTTCCACTCCAGGTGCGGCGCCGGGATCTCCTCGAGGAAGCGCGAGGGCGGGTTGTACGACGGCTGCCCCCAGGCGCTGCGCAGCGTGGACCGGGTCAGGTACAGCCGCTCCCGCGCGCGCGTGATGCCTACATAGGCCAGACGCCGCTCCTCCTCCAGCTCCTTGGCCTGGCCGAGGGCGCGCATGTGCGGGAAGACACCGTCCTCCATGCCGGTGAGGAAGACGACCGGGAACTCCAGGCCCTTGGCGGTGTGCAGGGTCATCAGGGTGACGACGCCGTCGCCGTCCGACCCCGCTGCGTCAGCAGCATCATCAGGCGCTGTGGGGATCTGGTCGGAGTCGGCGACCAGTGCGACCCGCTCCAGGAAGTCGGCCAGGGTCCCGGTGCTCTCGCCCTCTGCCTCGGCCCGCTCCTGCTCGAACTCCAGGGCGACGGCGGCGAGTTCCTGGAGGTTCTCGATGCGGGTCTCGTCCTGCGGGTCGGTGGACGACTGCAACTCGGCGAGGTAGCCGGTGCGTTCGAGGATGGCCTCCAGCACCGTCGCCGGTCCGGCGCCGGACTCGACGATCGTGCGGAGGTCCTCCATGAGCGCGTTGAACCGCTTGACGGCGTTCGCGGAGCGCGCGGCCATGCCGTACGCCTCGTCCACGCGGCGCAGGGCCTGCGGGAAGCTGATCTTCTCCCGCTGGGCGAGCGCGTCGATCATCGCCTCGGCGCGGTCGCCGATGCCCCGCTTGGGGACGTTGAGGATGCGGCGCAGCGGCACCGAGTCCTCGGGATTGGCCAGGACGCGCAGGTAGGCCAGGACGTCCCGGACCTCCTTGCGCTCGTAGAAGCGGACACCGCCGACGACCTTGTAGGGCAGGCCGACGCGGATGAACACTTCCTCGAAGACACGGGACTGGGCGTTGGTGCGGTAGAAGACGGCGACGTCGCCGGCCCGGGCGCTGCCCGCGTCCGTGAGCCGGTCTATCTCGTCGGCGACGAACTGGGCCTCGTCGTGCTCGGTGTCGGCGACGTACCCGGTGATCTGCGAGCCCGCGCCCTGGTTGGTCCACAGGTTCTTGGGGCGGCGGGACTCGTTGCGCTCGATGACCGCGTTGGCGGCGCTGAGGATCGTCTGGGTGGAGCGGTAGTTCTGCTCCAGGAGGATCGTCGTCGCGTCCGGGTAGTCCTCCTCGAACTGGAGGATGTTGCGGATGGTGGCGCCGCGGAAGGCGTAGATCGACTGGTCGGCGTCGCCGACGACGCACAGCTCGGCGGGCGGGACCTCGGTCTCGGGCGGCACGTCGACGGGGTGCTCCGAGGTGCCGACCAGCTCGCGGACGAGGGCGTACTGGGCGTGGTTGGTGTCCTGGTACTCGTCGACCAGGACGTGCCGGAAGCGGCGGCGGTAGTGCTCGGCCACGTCCGGGAAGGCACGGAGCAGGTTGACCGTCGTCATGATCAGGTCGTCGAAGTCGAGGGCGTTGGCCTCGCGCAGCCGCGACTGGTAGAGGGCGTAGGCCTGGGCGAGGGTCTTCTCGAAGCCGTCGGCGGCCTGCGCGGCGAAGTCCTCCTCGTCGATCAGCTCGTTCTTGAGGTTGCTGATCTTGGCGCTGAAGGACTTGGGCGGGAAGCGCTTGGGGTCCAGGTCGAGGTCCCGGCAGACCAGGGCCATCAGGCGCTTGGAGTCGGCGGCGTCGTAGATCGAGAACGACGACGTGAAGCCCAGCCGCTTGCTCTCGCGGCGCAGGATGCGCACGCACGCGCTGTGGAACGTCATGACCCACATGGCGTTCGCCCGGGGTCCGACGAGGTGCTCGACGCGCTCCTTCATCTCGCCGGCGGCCTTGTTGGTGAAGGTGATCGCGAGGATCTGGCCCGGGTGGACGCCCCGCTCGGCCAGCAGGTGGGCGATGCGGTGGGTGAGCACCCGGGTCTTGCCGGAGCCGGCGCCGGCCACGATGAGCAGCGGGGAGCCGGAGTGCACCACGGCGGCGCGCTGGTTGTCGTTCAGCCCGTCCAGGAGTGCGGCGGGGTCCAGGACCGGGCGCGGGGCGCCGTCCCGGTAGTACGGGTCCCGGTCCGGCGGCACGTCGAACTTCCCGCCGAACAGATCGTGCGGAACCGGCTCCGCCCCGTGCTCGTCCTCGGGCGGCGGCGGGGGTTCCTCCTCGTGACCGCGCGGGGTCTGGAGGCTCGCCAGGAAGCTTTCGTCAAAGAGGCTGCTCATCGCTCTCCGAGTCTAGGGCGCCCCACCGACAACCGGCCGCCACCCCGGAAATTGGCCGCCCTCTTACACCCGGGGACTCTCGGGGCAGGGGTTATCACACACCGTGACGCCCACGCCGAAGGTCACGAAAATGTATCGGGCATATCACCCGGCAACCTTCCCAGGCGCCACACGAGTTGGCTACGGTGCGGGGCAGGTCGCACGCCCCCTCCGGCGAACGTCGCCGGGACGTGCGGCCTCCGCCGAGTCCGGCGTGCCGTACGGCGCCCGGAGCCGGGGACCCACCGGATTCCTGGGGTGAATCGGTCACCCGCCCACGACGGGCGGTGCCGTAGGGCACACCTTCCGAGCCACACCGCCCGAACCCTCCCCCAGAGCCTGAACGGCCTGGGAGGTGCCCCCACCGCCAACCCGGTAGGCGGAGCACGGAAGGAGTCGCCTCCCTTGGCGTCCCACCGCAAGTCGCGCCCCACCGGCACGCGCATGGCAGGCATACGGACCCCCGCCCTCGCCACGGCGGCCCTCACCTCCGTCGCCCTGCTCTCCCAGACGGCCGAGGCCGCGCCGTCGGACGACAGGCCCACCCTCGAAGAGGTCGAGAAGAAGGTCGACGACCTCTACCGCCAGGCCGGGTCGGCGACCGAGAAGTACAACGCGGCGAAGGAGCGGACCGCGAAGCAGCGGCAGCGCGTCGACACCCTCCTCGACGACGTGGCCAAGCGCACCCAGAAGCTCAACGAGGCCCGCGAGGAGCTGGGCTCCTACGCCTCCGCGCAGTACCGCACGGGCGGCCTGCTCCCGTCGACCGCGACCTTCCTGCTCGCGGACTCGCCGCAGGACTACGTCGACCGGAGCCAGCTGATGACCCGGCTCACCGGCCGTCAGAAGGACGCGGTCGACGACTTCGTCACCCAGCAGTCCGACACGATGAAGAAGCGCCGGGAGGCCACCGAGAGCCTCGAGACGCTCACCGACTCGCAGAACGACCTGAAGCAGGCCAAGGCCACGGTCCAGGGGAAGCTCAGCGACGCGCGCGAGCTGCTGTCGACGCTGACCGCCGAGGAGAAGGCCCGGCTCGCGGCGATCGAGAGGAAGAAGCAGGAGGAGGCCACGCGCAAGGCCGCCGAGCTCGCCCGGCAGCAGGCGCAGCAGGCGCAGGAGCGGGAGCGGGCCGCCCAGCAGGAGAGCGGCACCTCTTCGGGTTCCACCGGTTCGTCCGGTGCGGACACCGGCGGCACGGACACCGGCTCGTCCGCGCCGGATCCCTCGTACGGCACCAAGGCCGAGAAGGCGCTCGCCTTCGCCCGCGCCCAGATCGGAAAGCCGTACGTCTGGGGTGCCACGGGCCCCGGCTCCTACGACTGCTCCGGGCTCACCCAGGCCGCCTGGAAGGCGGCGGGCGTGACCCTGCCGCGCACCACCTACGACCAGGTCGAGGCCGGCACGACGGTCTCCGTCTCCCAGGCGCAACCCGGTGACCTGGTCTTCTTCTACGACGACATCAGCCACGTCGGCCTCTACATCGGCAACGGCATGATGATCCACGCCCCGAAGCCGGGCGCGTACGTCCGCGAGGAGTCGGTCTTCTACGACGGCGAGTCGGCGATCCACAGCGTGGTGCGTCCGGCCTGACGCGCCGGGCTCTCTAGCATCGGTCCATGTCATCCGGCACCAGTCACCCCCTGCGCGCATGGTGGGCGCGGCGTCCGCCGGCGGCCGGGGCCGCGGTGATGGCGACCGGCATCCTGTCGGTCGCCCTGCACCTGACGCACCACGAGCTGCTGTCCCGCGTCGCGCTGGCCCTGGCCTGTGCCGCCTGGCTGACACTCGCGGCGGGCTTCGTCCACCTGCTGCTGTCCGACCGTGCGCAGTGGGAGCGGTGGGCGGCGACGCCGGGCGCGCTCACCGCGATCGCCGCGACGACCGTGATCGGCACCCGTTTCACGCTGCTCGGCTGGACGACGCCGGCGGCGGCGCTGCTGGCGCTGGCCGCGCTGCTGTGGCCGGCGCTGCTGCTGCTGGTCGTGCAGCACTGGGAGCGGCGGATGCCCGGGGCGGTCTTCCTGGGATGCGTGGCGACGGAGGGCCTGGCGGTGCTCGGCGCCTCGCTGGCCGAGGCCACCTCGACGGCCTGGCTCGCTCACCTGGCACTGGTGCCGTTCTGGCTGGGGCTCGTGCTCTACGTCGTCGCGCTGTTCCGCTTCGACCCGCGGCAGGTGGCCCGCGGCGCCGGGGACCACTGGGTCGCGGGCGGCGCGCTCGCCATCTCGGCGCTCGCCGGGGCCAAGCTGCTCGCCGCGGCCGACAGCGGGCCGTACCTGTGGAACGGCGACGACGACGCCGTGCTCCACGACGCGACCGTCGCCCTGCTGGCGCTCGACCTCGCCTGGTACGTCGTGCTGCTCGTCTGCGAGATCGTGTGGCCGCGGCTCCGGTACGACGTGCGCCGCTGGTCGACGGTCTTCCCCCTCGGCATGACGGCGGCGGCCGCGCTGTCCGTCGCCGCCGTCCTGGACGTTCCGTGGCTGGAGGGGCCGGGGCGGGCCATGGTGTGGATCGCGGTGGCCGCGTGGCTGGCGGTCGCCGCGGGTGCGGTCGCCGCTGCCCGAGCCGGGCTGAGGTCCGCCGCCGCGGGGGCGGCGGACCTCAGGTCCACAACACGGCGATGAAGATGTTCACCAGGGTCAGCAGGCCGACGAGGCCGAACAGCGGCTTGTCCACCTTCTCGTCGTCGCGCTTCACGTAGACGAGACCGAGGATCACGATCAGCACGGCCAGCTTCACGCCGATCTTGACGTTGTCGACGGAGTAGTCCTGGGCCTGGTTGAGGCCGACCAGGACCGCTCCGGTGACCAGCATCGTCAGCGCGCCGTGCAGCATGGCCGGGGTGAAGCGGGCGGTGCCCCGGCCCATCGCCTTCATCTGGGTCAGGAAGCCGCCGAGCAGGGCCGCGATGCCCACGATGTGCAGACCGACGAAGAGGTGGATGAGTACGTCCATGGGTCCGGAGCCTAATCAGCGGCCGGACACGCTCCGACACCGGCCCGTCCGGCCCGCGGGGGCAGCGGCGCGCACATGCGCCCCATAGCAGCCCACCGGCCCCGTGGGTCCCGATCCGGGTTTTCGGTCATCACTCTGCGTGAAGGCGGCGGCGTCCTGCCCGCCTCCCGGTCACGTGCGGTCGCCGCCGGTCCGGTACCGCCAGTTCCGGGCAACCCGTCACCGGCCCGTTACGGACCGGCCTAGCGTCCTCCCGCAGGCGACCGGTCCGAGCGGCGGACGGCGTCCGGTACGGAAAGGACGTGGATCCCAGGTGGCAGCGCATCGCAGGCCGCTCCGGCGCCTCGGGAGCGGCGGGACGACCGCTCGCACCGCCGTCACGCTCACCCTCGCGGGGGCGGCCACCGCGGCCGGGCTGGGCGGGACCGGGAACGCCGCTCCGGAGCCGACGCCGGCGCAGGTCGGGGCCACGGTCGACCGGCTGTACCGGGAGGCGGAGGTCGCCACCGAGAAGTACAACGGCGCGAAGGAGAAGGCCGGCGCGACCGAGCGGCGCCTGGAGGAACTGCGGGACGAGATGGCCCGCAGGGAGGACCGGCTGAACGCGACCCGGGAGACGCTGGGCTCGGTCGCGGCGGCGCAGTACCGCGGCGGCGGCCTCGATCCGGCCCTGCAGCTCGTGCTCTCCGCCGACCCCGACCGGTATCTGGAGGGCGCCGCGTTCGTCGAGCGGGCGGGCAGCCGGCAGACGGCTGCCGTCGGCCGGGCACGCGCGGAACTGCGGGAGGTCGCGCGGCTGCGCGGGGCCGCCCGGGTCGAGCTGGCCTCCCTGACGTCGCGGCGGGCGGAGCTGGAGCGGCACCGGGCCACCGTCACCGGCAAGCTGGAGGCGGCGCGCCGCCTGCTGTCCCGGCTGACGGCGGAGGAACGCGCCCGCCTCGGCCCCGGCCAGGACCGCGCCACCCGCGCCCCGGGCGACCGCGAGGGCCTGTCGGCCTCCGCCGAGGCACCCAGCCCCCGGGCCGCGGCGGCCGTCGCGTACGCCTACCAGAAGCTCGGCAGCCCCTACGTGTGGGGCGCGACCGGCCCGGACGCCTTCGACTGCTCGGGCCTCACCCAGGCCGCCTACCGCGCCGCGGGCGTCTCCCTCCCCCGCACCACCTACGCCCAGATCGGCGCGGGCCGCGGCGTTCCGCGCTCGGCGCTCCTCCCGGGCGACCTGGTCTTCTTCTACTCCGGCATCAGTCACGTCGGCATCTACGTCGGCGACGGGCGGATGATCCACGCCCCGAACCCCTCGGCGCCGGTCCGCCTGGCCCCCGTCGACTCGATGCCCTTCGCGGGGGCCGCCCGGGTGGTGTGAGACCCGGCGGGCGCGAACCGATGCGTGCGCGGACCCTTGCCACCCCTCAGGTCCAGGCCTACTCTCACGACCGGTGAAAGCGCTTTCTCGATTGTCATGCTCAGCTCATACACCCTCCGTGCGCCCTTTTCCGAGCTGAGAACCCGTACGAGCACCTGCACCCCCGCACGTCACCGCACCAAGGAACTCGGCACCCGGATCCCGGAGAAACCGCTTCATGCGTCACGGGCGGCAACCTCCCGGGCCCGCCGGACCACCTCTACAGCGAGCGGCGACCGCCGCTGTGCGAAGACGAAAGGCGAGGCGAGAATGAGACGACCAGTCGCCATACGGCTCTCGGCCGCAGTGGGCACCCTGGCCCTGGCGGCCGCGACCGGCGCGGTCCTGGCGGCGCCCGAGGCGTCAGCCGCGGCCGGCGGCGCCACCGGCTACGCGACACAGAACGGCGGGACCACCGGCGGAGCGGGCGGGCAGACCGTCCGCGCCACTACGGGCACCGCGATCCACGCGGCCCTGTGCAACCGGGCCTCCAGCAGCACCCCGATCGTCATCCAGGTCGAGGGCACCATCAACCACGGCAACACCACCAAGGTGTCGGGCACCAGCTGCAACACCGCGGCCGACAAGATCGAGCTCAAGCAGGTCAGCAACGTCACGATCGTCGGGGTCGGCAGCGGTGCCGTCTTCGACCAGCTGGGCATCCACATCCGGGAGTCCAGCAACATCGTCATCCAGAACGTGACCGTCCGGAACGTCAAGAAGTCCGGGTCGCCCACCTCCAACGGCGGTGACGCGATCGGCATGGAGAGCGACGTCCGCAACGTGTGGGTCGACCACACCACCCTGGAGGCGTCCGGCGGCGAGTCGGAGGGCTTCGACGGCCTCTTCGACATGAAGGACAACACCCAGTACGTGACCCTGTCCTACAGCGTCCTGCGCAACTCCGGCCGCGGCGGCCTCATCGGCTCCAGCGAGAGCGACCGTTCCAACGGGTACGTGACGTTCCACCACAACCTGTACGAGAACCTCGACTCCCGCGCGCCCCTCCTGCGCGGCGGCATCGCCCACATCTACAACAACCACTACGTGCACCTCAACGAGTCCGGCATCAACTCGCGGGCCGGGGCGAAGGCCAGGGTCGACAGCAACTACTTCGAGGACTCCAAGGACGTCCTCGGCACCTTCTACACCGACGCGGCCGGCTACTGGCAGGTCAGCGGCAACATCTTCGACAACGTCACCTGGTCCTCGCCCGGCGGGGACAACAACCCGGCGGGGCCGAACCCGCAGTCCAACACCAGCGTCTCCATCCCGTACGCGTACAGCCTGGACGACGCGTCCTGCGTGCCCGGCATCGTGAGCCGGACGGCCGGCGCGAACAAGGGTCTCGCGGTGTCGGACGGCAGCTGCTCCGTCCAGTCCCCGGGCCCCACCGACCCGGGACCGGACCCGACCGACCCCACCCCCGGCCCGAGCCAGCCCAGCGGCACCAACCTCAGCCTCGGGGCCGGCGCAGACGGCTCCTCCAAGGCGAGCGGCACCAGTTACGGCAACGTGCGCGACGGCGACCTGGGCACCTACTGGTCGCCGGCCGGCACGACGGGCTCCGTCTCCGTGAAGTGGGGCGCCGCGACCACGGTGTCGAAGGTCAACATCCGGGAGGCGGCGGGCAGCTCGGGCACCATCGGCTCCTGGAAGGTCGTCAACGGTGACACCGGCGCCACCCTGGCCTCGGGCAGCGGCGCGGGGGTCATCGGGTTCCCGGCGACCTCGCTGAAGAAGGTCACCTTCAGCATCACCAGCGCGTCGGGCACCCCGAAGGTCGCCGAGTTCGAGACCTACGCCGGATAGCCGGACCGCCCCCTCGACCGTCCGCCGGCCGTCACACCAGCCGGCGGGCGGTCGCCCAGCGGGTCAGCTCGTGGCGGTTGGAGAGCTGGAGCTTGCGGAGCACCGCGGAGACGTGGGACTCGACCGTCTTGACGGAGATGTACAGCTGCTTGGCGATCTCCTTGTACGCGTAGCCGCGGGCGATCAGGCGCAGGACCTCGCGCTCGCGCTGGGTGAGGCGGTCGAGGTCCTCGTCGACCGGCGGGGCGTCGGTGGAGGCGAAGGCGTCCAGCACGAAGCCGGCCAGCCGCGGGGAGAAGACCGCGTCGCCCTCCTGGACCCGGAAGACCGAGTCGACCAGGTCCGCGCCGGTGATCGTCTTGGTGACGTAGCCGCGCGCACCGCCGCGGATCACGCCGATCACGTCCTCCGCCGCGTCCGAGACGGACAGCGCCAGGAAGCGGACGGGCCGCTCGGCGTCGGCCATCAGCGGGGCGCACCGGCGCAGCACCTCGACGCCGCCGCCGCCCGGGAGGTGGACGTCGAGGAGGACCACCTCGGGCCGGGTCGCGGTGATGACGGTGACGGCCTGGTCCACGTCGGCGGCCTCCCCGACGACCTCGACGCCGGTCTGCGCGGTCTGGCCGATCTCCGCCTGGACGCCGGTGCGGAACATGCGGTGGTCGTCGACGAGGACCACGCGCACCCGGCGCTCCCCCGCGCCGCCGTCCGCCGGTCCCGCCGTTCCGTTGCCCTCGGTCGGGTAGCTCATGACGTCTTCTCCGCCCTCTCCATCTCCAGTTCGACCTCCGTGCCGCCGTCCGGCACCGCGCGCAGCCGCGCCGTGCCGCCGTTGCGCTCCATGCGGCCGATGATCGATTCCCTGACGCCCATGCGGTCGGCGGGTATCGAGTCGAGGTCGAAGCCGGGGCCGCGGTCCCGCACGGACACGAAGACCGTCCTGCCCTCGACCTCGGCGTAGACCTGAACCGCGCCGCCCTCGCCACCGTACTTGGCGGCGTTCACCATGGCTTCGCGTGCCGCCTGCATCTGTGCGCCGATCCTCTCGTCGAGCGGGCAGTCGCCGACGACCACGACCTCGATGGGCACACCGTGCTTGTCCTCGACCTCGGCGGCGTTGCGCTTGACCGCCTCGGCGAGGGTGGTGGGCTCGTCGTCCTCGTCCTTGCCGTTGCCCTCGGGCTTGTAGAGCCAGTTGCGCAGGTCGCGTTCCTGGGCGCGGGCGAGGCGGCGCACCTCGCCGGCGTTCTCCGCGTTGCGCTGGATCAGGGTGAGGGTGTGCAGCACGGAGTCGTGCACGTGGGCGGCGACCTCCGCCCGTTCCTGGGCGCGGATGCGCATCAGCCGCTCCTCGGAGAGGTCCTGCGTCATGCGCACCAGGTAGGGACCGGCGAGGAGGGTGATGCCGACGAGGACGGCGAGCGCGGCCTGGAGGACGGAGCCCAGGTGGGCGGCCGACCCCTGGAGGACGAAGATGCCGGAGACACCGGCCGTCACCAGCAGCACACCGGCGACCGAGCGCAGCAGGGTGACGGTGCGCCGGTCCCGGCCGACCTCGGCCCAGCGGGCCCTGCGGGCGTTGTCCGCCTGGCGCCAGACGAGGGCGACGCCCGCGCCGACGAGCACCACCGGCCACAGGTAGGCCTTGGCGCCGTTGCCGAGGTTCACGTTGCCCACGAAGACCATGGCCACGACGACCATGAGCAGCAGGGCGACGATCTGCCCCCGGTCCGGCTTGCGGGCGACGAGTCTGCGGCGGCCGTCCGGCGAGGTCTCGGCCGTGACCAGGGACGGCGGCCGCTGGGCGTCGACGCCGCCGACGCCCAGCGGGACGAAGAACCAGAAGGCCGCGTAGAGCAGCGCACCGAGGCCGTCGGCCATGAACAGGCCGACGAAGACGAGCCGGACCCAGATGACGGGCAGCCCGAGATGCCCGGCGAGCCCCCGCGCCACACCACCGAGCCAGCGTCCGTCGCTGCTGCGGTAGAGCTTGCGCGGCGGCCGCGTGTCGAGGAGGGGAGGTGCTGCGGCGTCCGGCATGTCAACGATGGTCACACGGCCGGCCGAGGGGGAGCATCAGGGTCGGTCCCCCAGACGCCCCTGATCTTCGGCGCGCGGCCCCCGCGAGCTCTTCCCGGGCGCCGGGTGGGGGCCGATATCAGGGTCCGACCAGGGTCGTACCGGCTGCCGGCACGCCGTCGCGCCCGTCACCATGGACCCATGACAGATCACGAGCACGCCGCGACGGGCCCGGGACCCGGCTCCGGACCCCGCCCGCCGCGGGGCACCGGCCCGCGGGACGCCGCGCCCGCCGCGGATGCCGGGGACGCCCTGGGGTCCGCGGGCGGTGGTGCGGACGGTCCGGGGCCTGTCCCCAGGTTCCGGCGCGACCGGCCGCACAAGACGCTCGCCGGGGTGTGCGCCGGGCTCGGGCGGCAGTGCGACATGGACCCGGTGATCTTCCGCATCACGCTCGTGGTGCTGGCCGCGACCGGGGGCATCGGCCTCATCTTCTACGGCTTCGCCTGGCTTTTCGTCCCGTACGACGACGAGGACGAGAACGAGGTGCGCAAGCTGCTGACCGGCCGGGTGGACGGCCAGGCCCTGGCGGCCGTGCTGTTCGCCCTGGTCGGCTGCGGGGTGTTCCTGACCATGCTGAACAACGGCGGGGTGCTCACCTTCGCCGTGATCCTCTCCCTCCTCCTCGCGGGGGCGGGCTACTGGTCGCGGCAGCGCGGCACTCCCGGCCCCGACCCGCTCGCCGCCCAGGCCGTCGCCGACGCCCCGCCCGAGGCCAAGGCGCCGCCGGCCGCCGCCGGCTACCCGTCATGGTGGCGCGACCCCATCGTCAAGGACGGCACCCACGTCGGCGGCACGGGCTACCTGTGGGGCCCCCGGGACTCCCGCGACCGGGACGTCGCGGCGGCCGTCTCCACGGGGCGCGGTGCCCCCCGCGACCGGGAGGCCCCGGCCGACCGGTCCTCCCGGCGCCCGCAGCCGCGCGGCGCGCACGGCATCGGCGGCTGGATCTTCCTGCTCGCCCTGCTGGCGGGCTTCCTCGGCACCCGCCTGACCTGGGACGAACGCCCGCTCGGCATCAGTCTGCAGACGGGGCTCGCCTGCGCGCTGGCGGTCTTCGGGGTGGGGATCGCGGTCAGCGCCTTCCTGGGCCGTACGGGAGCCGGCTCGGTCTTCCTGGCGATCGTCACGGCCGGCCTGCTCGCCGGGTCGGCCGCCCTGCCGAAGGACGCCGGCACCGAGTGGACGCGGAGCACCTGGACGCCGACGACGGCCGCGGGCGTCCGCGGACAGTACGACGTGGGCACCGGCACCGGCACCCTCGACCTGTCCCGCCTGGACCTGGCGGAGGGGCAGACGGTGACCACCCGGGCCGACGTGGGAGTGGGGCGCATCCGGGTGATCGTGCCGCGGGACGTGACCGTGCGGCTGAGCGTCGACGTGGGCGTGGGCGACATCCAGTTGCCCGGCGACGACTCGAAGGACGTGGACGTGGCGCCGGGCAAGCACAAGGAGGTCACGCTGCCCCCCGCCGAGGGCGCCGACGGTGCCGGCACGCTCGACCTCGACCTCGAGGTCGGCCTCGGACAGGCGGAGGTGTCCCGTGCTGCGTCATGACTTCCAGCCCGGCCGGCTGGTCGCCGGCGCCTTCCTGACCCTGGCGGGCGTGATCTACGCCGGAGACGCCGGGGGCCTGTGGGAGACGCCGTGGTTCGTGATCGTCCCCGTCGTCTCCGGCGGCCTCGGCCTGGCCGGCGCGGTCGGGGTGGTGGCCCGGGAGGCGCGCCGGCGCCGGCGGGCACTGCGCACGGCCCCGGACGCGGACGGTCCCCGGGCGGATCCGACGGGCTGACGGCCGGACCGACGCGGCGACGGACCGACGGGCAGACGGCGCCTACCGGTACCCGCCGGTCCGCCGGCGGCGACGGGTGCGCAGTGCCGCGTCCAGCGACAGCAGCGGAGTGCCAGCGAGGACGAGGGGGAGCCAGGCCATCAGATAGGCGAGGTCGTTGCCGTAGTAGTACGGGTCGGAGGCCCAGCTCACGGTCAGCCACAGGCTCAGCGAGATCAGCGCGCCGCCGAGCGCCGCCAGGCGGCCCAGCAGCCCCAGCAGCGTGCCGATGCCGACGGCCAGCTCGCCCAGGGCGATGGCGTAGCCGAAGCCGGCCGGGTTCTTCAGGGCCAGGTCGACCAGGGCCGGGACGGCCGAGGAGTCGCGGACGGTGCGCATCATGTCCCCGATGGACCCGGCGCCCGAGTCCTTCAGGAACGCGCTGTCGGTGAGCTTGTCCAGGCCCGCGTAGACGAACGTGACGCCCAGGAAGATCCGCAGGGGCAGGAGGGCGTACCGGCCGGCGACGTCGCGCCAGTCCCGGCCGCCGTCGAGGCCGGACATGTGCGGGTCCGTCCGCATGCCGTGAGTCATCAGTGCCAGCCGCCTCTCGCCACGCGCGCCGAACTCCCGACAGACCATACGTACGGCGGACGGGCCGCGCTCGATCCTGGTGGGTTTTCTTCCTGTCGGTTCCGACAGGTGGCCGTACGCCGGGGGTCCGGACGGCGGTCAGTCCGTCACGTCGATCGCGTACCGGTTCGTCTCCACGCCGGCGCCCGTGATCACCTGGACCTCCACCCGGCCCGGTTCCACGTCCGCCGGCACCGGCACGGTCAGCAGGGCGTCCGTCGGGTTGCTGAAGCCGCCGGTCACGGGGACCAGGGGCACGTGCACGTTGACGGCGCCGATGCGGACGACCATGCGCGACAGGCGGTCCGCGCGATCGGCGCCCGGCGGCACGAAGCCGGCGCCGCGGATCTCGATGTCGTCGCCGGTGCGGATCGGGGCGTCCAGGTCACCGGCCTCGCGCGCCCGGACCACGGACAGGACGACCGGCCGGCCGCCCTCCGCGTACTTGCCGGCCACGTAGGTCGCCGCCGACACCAGCACCACCACGGCGAGCCCCCACGGCAGGTCGGGCAGCTGCTCCGGCCGCCGGGCCAGCCGGACCGCCGCGAACACCAGGGCGACCGCGCTGATCACGACGTACTGGATGTCGGCGAACGTCCCGCGGCCGGCGTCGTCCGTCAGCAGGTCGGCCGCGCGCGGCCGGTCGGCGCGCACCTTCTGGAGCCGCTGCCCCAGCACCCGCAGCCCGACCACGCGCCGCACCAGCACCGCGATCCCGCACACCACCGCGAGCACGGTCACCACACCGGCGCCGCGCGCGAGTTCGAGCCCGGAGATCAGCGCGTCCCGCCGCCCGTGTGTCGAGGCCACCGCAAGCTGACCGGCCAGGACGAGCACCGCGTAGGCGACGAGGAGCACCCAGGCCGCCGCCACGGCGCGGGACGTGGAGAGGCGGTTGTCCTCGCCGATCACCGGGGCCAGTGCCCCGCCCCGCGCCCGGTGGAACCAGGACGCCGCCGTCAGCGCCCCGGCCACGACCACGGCCGCCGCCAGCCCGGCGGTGCGGGCCGCCGACCAGCCGGCGCCGACCGCGGTGAGCGCCTGGGCGAGCAGCAGCACCACGACCGCGGCCCACACGGCGACGGACGTGCGGCGCCCCAGGCCCGCGAGCCACGCCTCGCCCTCTGCCCGGCCGCGCTCGGCGACGGCCTCCGCGGACTGGGACAGCTCCTCGGAGACCCACTGCCGGGAGGCCGAGGCCGAGTGCGCCACCGCGGCCGGCAGCCCCTGCCCGGCGGCGAACTCGTCCCGTCTGAGCAGGAACGCGGCGACCGCCCTGCGGTGTCCCTCGCGGGCTCCGTGCGGGCAGTCCCCGCACGTGCAGCCGCCGCCGTGCGGCCCCTCGTACGCGCCCCTGCCCGAGCCGCTCCCGCGTCTCGCCTCCTGCACCGCCACGCCCGACGCCCGCCTTCCCGAAACCTGCCGAAACACCCGCGGCTCACGCATGCGCCGGCACCCGTAAGTCCCCTGTGACGACAGCGAATTGTGCCGTACGCGACGCCTCGTGCGCCCGGCGGCCCCGGTCCCCTCTGCTCAGCGCGGGTGACGCGCGAACCGCCGTGTTGACCCGGCTGCGAGAATCCCGTCATGGCCGAGATCATCCAGCGCGACGGGACCTGGGCGTTCGACGGCAGCACGGTCCGGATCACGCCGGGTCTCCACCGCTCGGTGCCGCTGTTCCGGCAGACGTACGGGGAGGTCTCCGTCCCGCTGGAGGCGGTCGCGGGCGTCGTCTTCGCACCCGGGCGCGGAGGCGGCCGGCTGCGTCTGCGGCTGCGCGAGGGCGCCGATCCGCTGCTCCAGGCGACCGGCGGACGGCTGCCCGACGCGGCGGACCCGTACCGGCTGGTGGTGGACGCCGACCGCTGCGGGGTGGCCGAGTACGTCGCCGAGGAGGTCCGCCGCGCGCTGCTGCTCGACCGGATCCCCGAGGAGCCCGTCCGGGCCTACCTGCTGCCGGGGCCGCCGGTGCCGGTCTCGGTCCGTTCCTCGGACGGCACCGTCTCCTTCGACGGCGGCGAGGTGCGCATCGACTGGGCCGACACCTCGGACCGGGTCAAGCGCGCCGCCGGCCCGCGGATCATCGGCGTCGGCGACCTGGTCCGCGTCGAGTGGCTGCCCGGCTCCGGCCGCGCGGACGGCTTCCTGCGGTTCGTGACGCGGGACGGGGGGATCTCCGGGCTGCCGCCGGAGAAGGACCCGAACGCCCTGGACCTGTGGGGCAACGCCCGCCGCGACCTGCTCACCGCGCTGGTCGCCGCCGCGGTCACGGCCCGGCTCCCGCACCCGTCGACGCGCCCGGGCCCCGGTGACGGGGAGTCCGGGGAGACCGTGCGGGGAGCGGCCCCCGCCGGACATCACGACGTGCTGCTGCGCCGGCTGCGCGAGCTGGGCGAGCTGCACCGCGGCGGCGTGCTCACGGACGACGAGTTCGCGGCGACGAAGGCGGCCGTGCTCCGGGGTTTCCGGGGCGGCGCCTGACGCCCGCCGGGAGCCCCGCGGCGCGGGCGCGCCGGGCGGAATACCCGACAGAGGATGTCGGGGACGGGCGCCACACTCCTCGTATGACACCGAGCACCGCGGACTGGGCCTTCTTCACGGCCGCCGAACCCGAACTCGCCGCCCTCGTCGAGGCCCGCTTCGGCGCGCACCGGCACCACACGCTCGCGACCCTGCGCCGGGACGGCTCGCCCCGCACCTCGGGCCTGGAGGTGCGCTTCCTCGGCGGCGAGCTGTGGCTCGGCATGATGCACGGCTCGCTCAAGGCGCTCGACCTGCGCCGCGACCCGCGCTTCGCGCTCCAGGCGAACCCCGGGGAGGGCACCGGCATGGACGGCGGCGACGTCCGGATCTGCGGGCGGGCCGTCGAGGTCGAGGACCCCGCGACCAAGGGCGGATACGTGGAAGAGGTGGAACCGCCGCAGCCGTTCCACCTCTTCCGCACCGAGCTGACGGAGGTCGTACGGACCTTCGTCGAGGACGACACCTACCTCGTCGCCCAGGTCTGGAGGCCCGGTGAGCCGGTGCGCGAGCTCAGACGGACCTGACCGCCGGGACTACTCCCACTCGATGGTGCCCGGCGGCTTCGAGGTGACGTCGAGGACCACGCGGTTGACGTCCTTGACCTCGTTGGTGATGCGGGTGGAGATCTTGCCGAGGACCTCGTACGGCAGGCGCGACCAGTCGGCCGTCATCGCGTCCTCGGAGGAGACGGGGCGCAGCACGATCGGGTGGCCGTAGGTGCGGCCGTCGCCCTGGACGCCGACCGAGCGGACGTCGGCGAGCAGCACCACGGGGCACTGCCAGATGTCGCGGTCGAGACCGGCCGCCGTCAGCTCCTCGCGGGCGATGGCGTCGGCCTCGCGGAGCAGGTCGAGCCGCTCCTTGGTGACCTCGCCGACGATGCGGATGCCGAGGCCCGGGCCGGGGAACGGCTGGCGCTGGACGATCTCCTCGGGAAGGCCGAGCTCCTGGCCGACCATGCGGACCTCGTCCTTGAACAGCTTGCGCAGCGGCTCGATCAGCTTGAACTCGAGGTCCTCGGGCAGGCCGCCCACGTTGTGGTGGGACTTGATGTTCGCGGCACCGGTGCCGCCGCCGGACTCGACCACGTCCGGGTACAGGGTGCCCTGGACCAGGAACTCCACGGCCGGGCCCTCGTCGGCGATGATCTCCGCCTGGGCCTGCTCGAAGACGCGGATGAACTCGCGGCCGATGATCTTCCGCTTCTCCTCGGGGTCGGAGACCCCGGCGAGCGCCTTCAGGAACCGCTCCTCGGCGTCCACGACCTTCAGCTGGACGCCGGTCGCGGCGACGAAGTCCTTCTCGACCTGCTCGGTCTCGCCCTTGCGCATCAGGCCGTGGTCGACGTAGACGCAGGTGAGCTGGGAGCCGATGGCCTTCTGGACGAGGGCGGCGGCGACGGCGGAGTCCACGCCGCCGGACAGGCCGCAGATGGCGCGCCGGTCGCCGACCTGCTCGCGGATGGCCGCGACCTGCTCCTCGATCACGTTGCCCGTGGTCCAGTCGGGGGCCAGGCCGGCGCCCCGGTACAGGAAGTGCTCCAGCACCTGCTGCCCGTGCGTGGAGTGCATCACCTCGGGGTGGTACTGCACGCCGTAGAGCTTCTTCTCGTCGTTCTCGAAGGCGGCGACCGGGACCACGGAGGTGGAGCCGGTGACGGTGAAGCCCTCGGGGGCGGCGGAGCAGGCGTCGCCGTGCGACATCCACACGGGCTGCTCGGCCGGGGTGCCCTCGAAGAGGGTGGAGGACGGCTTGGAGACCGACAGCTCGGTGCGGCCGTACTCGCGGGCGCCGGAGTTGTCGACGGTGCCGCCGAGGGTCTGCGCCATGAGCTGGAAGCCGTAGCACATGCCGAAGACGGGGACGCCCGCCTCGAACAGGGCGCGGTCGACGGTCGGGGCGCCCGGCTCGTACACGGACGACGGGCCACCGGAGAGGATGATGGCCGCCGGGTTCTTGGCGAGCATCTCCTCGACCGGCATGGAGCTCGGCACGATCTCGCTGTAGACCCGCGCCTCGCGGACGCGACGGGCGATGAGCTGGGCGTACTGCGCACCGAAGTCGACGACCAGGACGGTGTCGGGGGCGGCGGCAGCGGGAGTCGCTGATGACACGGGGTGCCTTCCGGCGGTCGGGCGGGGGTCTTGTGCCTCCGAGTCTACCGAGACGGGCAGGTGGGACGTCCCGCCGCGGTGCCCCCGCCGCATCCGGCTCCGCGTCCCACCATGCGAACCTGCTTGGACACGGTCCGTTCCCGGGGCATACTGGGCCCATGCTCACGCACCAGACCTTCGTCTTTACCTATGGCAACCGGCCCACCGGCTGCCATGGTCGTGCTGCTTGAGCAACTGACAAGCGACTTCCCAGGCGCCCCGGGCCGACAAGGTCCGGGGCGCCTGTCGTTTCCGGGCCCTGCCGGCCCCGGGGCACCGCCCACCCCGGCGAGGAGCCCCCGAGATGACCGTCACCACCGCAGACAAGACCGGCGCCCGCACGACCGAGGCGGCCGGCGTGATCACCGGCGCCCGTGAGCGCATCGACGCGCTCGACGACCGGATCATCGGGCTGATCCAGGAACGGATGGCCGTCTCCGCGGTCATCCAGGAGGCGCGGATCACGTCCGGCGGCCGGCGCGTGAACCTCTCCCGCGAGATGGACGTCCTCGGCCACTACCGCGAGGCGCTGGGCAAGCCGGGCACGGCGCTGGCGATGACGCTGCTGGAGCTGTGCCGGGGTCGCATCTGAGTTCGGGCGCACTCTCACCCGTACGGTGCGTGACCGCCGCGCGGAACGCTTCGTTGGTCCCGGTGTCCGTGCCAGCCAGGGGCGGGCCCGATGAGAACCACGCGTGGCTCGCTGGGGCGATGAGGCGTACGGATCGCCGTACGCCGTGGGACCTCGCTCCAGGAAGTGACCGGACGGGCAGGGGACAGCAGCCCGGTCACCCATGAGAACGGCCGGCTCCGGGGACGCCCGGGGCCGGCCGGCGGGAAAAGCCCGACCCCCGGGCCGGACGGTCGCGGCGCCCACCCCCCGTCGAGCACGATTCCGTACGGCCCCGAGTCCCCCGTACGTTCCCCCACCGCATCGCCCCGCACCGGCGCACCGCCGGGGCCGCGGGGCGGAGGACCGGCGGCGCGACCCCCCGGCGCCGCCACCCGGGCACCGGCGCTTCCCTGACGTCGGTGCCGGTCGTGAAAGGGCCCCGCGGACACGTCCCGCGGGGCCCTCCGCCTGCCGCCGCGCCCTACTGCCCCATGGCCCCGGGGACCGACTCGACCGGGTCGCCGGGCCGCCACTCCGCCGACGTCCAGTCGGGCGTGGGGGTCGGGCGCGGGGGCGCGGGCGGGGGGTCGGACCCGCGGTTGGGGTTCTGCGGCACGTCCTCCTGCTTCTCCGCCCCTCCGGCACCGCCGCCGGACGTACCGCCCGAGCCGCCCGAGCCGGTCGTGGCGCGTGTGCCGCCCGTACCGGACGAGCCGCCGCGGTCCGTCGTGCCGCCGGTCGCTCCCGAGCCGGTGGACCCCGTCCCGCGCGCCCCCGAGGACGGCGCCGGCCGCGCGGCCGCGGTCTTCTCCGGCGTCGCGGCGGGCGTCGACCGCACCGGGCCGGGCGACGCGGAGGCCGGGCCGGGCTCCGGCGAACGGGCCGCTCCCGGGGCGCTCACCGACGGCGCCGCGCTCGCCGGTGTCCTCCCGCCGCCGGACGGACGTCCGGAATCCGTGTCACCGCCGGCCGAACACCCGGTGACGCACAGGACGGTGAGCGCGGCGGCCGCCCACCACACCACCGGCCCGGCACCGCCGGCTCCGCCGCCGCCCGTCCCGTCCGCTGCCACTCCTCGCACGATCCCCCCACCCTGTCGTCCCTCGTGGACCGGCACATTCAACCGAAAAGCGGGGGTGCGGACGATCTTTCGAGGGCGTGACGCAGGCCACATAAGAATTCTGTGAGTCCGGGGACAACCATTCACCGCCCTCGCTGATCAAACACGTCGAACAGATGAACCAAGGGCCGACCCGCGCCCCACACGCGGAGGCCTCTCCTGACTCGCCCTCCGTGCCGCGCCACGCGGCACGCCGGACATCCCGAGGTCTTCATGAAGCTTCGTCGCGCCATGGCCGCAGCGGCTGCCACGGCAGTGATAGCCCCCTTGGCGCTGCTCGCGGCACCCGCCGCCTACGCGACCGACGACCCGCCGGCGCCGTCCGCCTCCTCCAGCACTCCCGCGGGCGAGGAGACCGAGTCCCCGGCCCCGACCACCACGGAGTCCGAGACGGCGACCCCGCCCGCGCCGAGCGACCCCGTCACCACCCAACCCAGCCAGACGGCCACCGAGACCGCTCCCACCCCCGGCGCGTCGGAGACCACCACCTCCGCTCCCACGACGCCGGCGCCGACCACCTCCGCTCCCGAGGAGACGGAGACCCCGGCCCCCGAGCCGTCCCTGTGCGAGGACACCAAGGTCGACGTCAGCATCTCGGGCCTGCCCGGCAAGATCGCTGCGGGCAGCGGCTGGCACAAGTTCTCGCTGAACGTGGCCAACAACTCCGACTCCACGCTCGAGGACCTGGACTACTTCGCCGGCGCCTCCTCCGACGCCGACGGCGAGAACCTGTTCAAGAACAAGCAGGTCAGCCTCCAGGCCTGGGACCCGGACGACAAGGTCTGGGAAGACCTGGACGAGACCGACTACGCGGCCGGGTACGTCGGCTTCACCACCGTCCTCGAGCCCGACTACGAGGTCGACATCCCGATGCGCGTCAACGTGAAGGCGAGCGCCCCGGTCGGCGCCGGCTTCACGCTCGGCGCGACCATCTACGGCGACGCCGACGGCGAGTGCACCGGCTACGGCGACGTGGCGTACAAGTTCCAGATCGTCGCCTCCGGCACGGACACGGACGGCACCAAGCCGCAGGAAGGCGGCAAGGCGCCCGTCACCGACCAGAAGCCGGCGACCACCACGCCGGAGGTCACCGGAAGCCTCGCCGAGACCGGTTCCAGCTCCGCGATGCCGATGATCGGTCTGGCCGGCGGTCTCGCCGTCCTCGTCGGCGGCGGTGCCGTGTTCGTCGTCCGGCGCCGCAAGACCGGTGCCGAGGCGTAAGGGCTGACGCACACGGCTTGACGCAAGACAGGAAGGACCTGCGCTCGGAGGGGGGCGCAGGTCCTTCTCGTTCGCGGCGGGCGCTACTTCTTCGGCGGCACCGCCGGCATCCCGAGGAACGGCAGCCGCAGCGCGCCGAAGGCCTCCGCCGGGACCGCGGGGGACCTGGGCTCGACGGGAGCCAGGCGCTCGTACGCCGCGCCCTGCGCCGGACGCGGGTCCTCCTCGCCCTTGTTGGGCCAGAACGCCATCGCCCGCTCGGCCTGGGCCGTGATGGTCAGGGACGGGTTGACGCCCAGGTTGGCGGAGACCGCGGCGCCGTCGACGACGGAGATGCCGGGGTGGCCGTAGAGGCGGTGGTAGGGGTCGATGACGCCGGTCTCCCGGGAGTCGCCGATCGGGCAGCCGCCGAGGAAGTGCGCGGTGAGCGGGGTGCCCATCAGCTCGCCGACGTTGGAGCCGGCGAAGCCGTTGATCTCCGCCGCCAGGGCGGAGGCCCCGTCCGTCGCCGCCTTGATCTGCTTGGGGTTGGGCGAGCCGTGGCCCTGGCGGGCGGTGAGCAGGCCCTTGCCGACCCCCGTGGGCTTCAGGTGCGTCGTCAGGGAGTTGTCCAGCGACTGCATCACCAGGCCGATGATGGTCCGCTCCGACCACTTGCGGTTGGACAGGGAGCGCAGGACGTGCACCGGGTGCCGGGCGGCCCGGCCCAGGAAGCCCAGGACGCGCGTGGCGCCCGAGGCGGTCTCACCGGCGTACGGGACCTGGAGGATGGACAGGCCGCCCATCGAGTTGGAGCCCTTGCCGTAACGCACCGGCTCGATGTGGGTGTTGGCGTCCGGGTGGACGGACGACGTGATGGCGACGCCGCGCGTGAAGTCGGCCCGTGGCTCCCCGGTGGCCCTGCGGTAGCGCCGGTCGTCGGTCTGGGCGCCGACCAGGGCCTCGGAGTTGGTGCGGGTCAGCTCGCCGAGCCTGTCGGAGAGGTGGGGCAGCTGGCGGTTCGCCTTCATGCGGTGCAGCAGCGTCTGGGTGCCGTAGGTGCCGGCGGCGATGACGACGCGGCGGGCCGTGAAGGTGCGGCCGGCGCCCTTCTTCCTCCGGTCGGTGGGGAGCGTGGCGACGGCGAAGCCGCCGCGTGAGTCGTCGGTGACCGAGACGACCGTGGTCATCGGGTGGACGACCGCGCCCGCCTTCTCGGCGAGGTACAGGTAGTTCTCGTTGAGGGTGTTCTTCGCGCCGTGCCGGCAGCCGGTCATGCACTCGCCGCACTCGTGGCAGGCCTTGCGGTCCGGGCCCACGCCGCCGAAGTAGGGATCGGGCACCCGCTCGCCCGGCTCGGCCTTCACCGTCCCGTCGGCGTCCTGGCCGTCGCCGAAGAAGACGCCGACCGGTGCCATGTGGAAGGTGTCGCCGACGCCCATCCGTTCGGCGGCGGCCTTCAGGTGCACGTCGGAGGGGGTCATCGTCGGGTTGAGGCGGACGCCGAGCATGCGGCGGGCCTGGTCGTAGTACGGCGTCAGTTCCTCGTGCCAGTCGGTGATGTCACGCCACTGGGGGTCCTCGAAGAAGGGCTTCGGCGGCACGTAGAGGGTGTTGGCGTAGTTGAGGGAGCCGCCGCCGACCCCGGCGCCCGCCAGCACCATGACGTTGCCGAGCAGGTGGATGCGCTGGATGCCGTACATGCCGAGCTTCGGAGCCCACAGGTAGTTCTTGAGGTCCCAGGAGTTCCTGGGCAGCGACGCCGGCACGAAGCGGCGGCCCGCCTCCAGGACGCCGACCCGGTAGCCCTTCTCCGTCAGGCGGAGGGCGGACACCGATCCGCCGAAGCCGGAACCCACCACGACGACGTCGTAGTCGTACCCGTTCTCGTCCCGGGTCTGGACGGACTTCTCCTGCGACACGTGCTCTCCTCGTCGAGAACGGGGTGGACTGGGGGCTAGCGGAAGCGGAACGCCTTCATGAGCCGGAGACTGCGGCTCATGAACCGGGCGTACGACTCGTCGTCCATGCCGAGCGACGGCGCCATCGGCAGCAGCCTCTGGTGGGCGACGGTCTGCGCCTCGGTGTACTTGAGGATGCCCTCGGAGCCGTGCCGGCGGCCGAGACCGGAGTCCTTCATGCCGCCCATCGGCGACTGGACGCTGCCGTAGGCGGGCGCGTACCCCTCGTTGATGTTGACGGTGCCGGTGCGCAGCCGCGCGGCGACGTCCCGGCCGCGCCGGGCGTCCTTCGTCCACACCGAGGAGTTCAGGCCGTACGGCGTGGCGTTGGCGTGCTCGACCGCCTCGTCCTCGGTCGTGAAGCGGTAGACGGAGACGACCGGGCCGAAGGTCTCCTCGGTGCACACGGCCATGGGGGCCCCGACCCCGTCGAGGATGGTCGGCTCGTAGAAGTACGGGCCGATGTCCGGGCGGGCGACCCCGCCGGCGACCAGCTTCGCGCCGTGCGCGACGGCGTCCTTCACGTGCCGTTCGACGGTCTCGAGCTGCCGCTCGCCCACCAGCGAGCCCATGTCGGCGCCGTAGGCGAGGGAGGTGCCGAGCCGCATCGCCCGCGTGCGGGCGGCGAAGCGCTCCAGGAAGGCGTCGGCGACCGACTCGTGGACGTAGAGCCGCTCGATGGAGATGCAGAGCTGGCCGGCGGAGGAGAAGCAGGCGCGGACGGCGCCCGCGGCGGCCTTCTCGACGTCGGCGTCCTCGAGCACCAGCATGGCGTTCTTGCCGCCGAGTTCGAGGGAGACGCCGACCAGGCGGGCGGCGGCGCCCTGGGCGACCTCGCGGCCGGTGCGGGTGGAGCCGGTGAAGGAGACGTAGTCGGCGTGCCTGACGACCTCGGGGCCGACGACCGGGCCGTCACCGAGGACGACCTGGAAGACCTCCGCCGGCAGCCCGGCCTCGATGAGGAGGTCACGGGCCCACAGGGCGGTCAGGCAGGTCTCGGTGTCGGGCTTCATGACGACCGCGTTGCCCGCGGCGAACGCGGGGAGCGCGTCGCCGACGGACAGCTCCAGGGGGTAGTTCCAGGGGGCGATCTGGCCGACGACCCCGCGCGGGTGGCGCAGTTCGGTGACCTTCGTCAGGGTCGGGATGGCGCCGGTGTGCCGCTTGGCCTTCAGGTACGCGGCGGCACGGCGGCCGTAGTGCCGGGCGGCGACGGCGACGGCCTGGACCTCCTCGTGGGCGTGCAGGCGGGCCTTGCCGGTCTCCAGCTGGATGAGGTCGAGTACCTCGGCCTGCCGCTCCAGGACCAGGTCGTGGAAGCGCAGCAGGACGGCGGCGCGCTGCCGCACCGGTGTCCTGGCCCACACGGCCTGCGCGGCGCGGGCCCGCTCGAAGGCCCCGGCCACGTCCTCGGGCGTCGACTCGGGCAGGTCGGCCAGCTTCTCGCCGGTGAACGGCGTGTGGTTGGCGGTCCGGCCGGAGCCGGCGACGCCCTTGGTGAGCTGGGCCACCAGCTCGGGGGTCACCACGTCGGCCGCGGTGCGGGCACCCGCCGGGGCGGGGGCGAGGGGGTTGGTGCCGGTGGTCTCCGGGGCCTGCGCGTCCGTCATGAGCCGCAGGGTATGCCGCCGCGCGGGCTTTGTGTACCCGTCGGTAACGGGGATTCACCGAGTGCTCACACGGCGCCAGCGATCACTGGCAACAAACGCGCTGATCAGGGCGTTGTGCGGGCGGAGCGCTCAGGTTCCGTCGATGTCCAGATGAGCGACGGCCGTCCTCGCCACCTCGCGCCCCCGCTCGGTGAAGTCACCCTTGCCCGGATAGGCGACGGTGAGCTTGTACATGTCGCCGGCGGTCGTCCGGTAGTAGAAGATCCGCAGCTCGCGCGGGCGGGGGTTCTGGCTGTCGGTGGTGGTGTAGACGACCGTGTTCTCGGCGGACTTCTGCCCCCTGTACGTGGTCTCCCGGGGGTCGGTCGTCGGGTTCTCGGGCATGGAGAGCCGGTACTCCCCGCTCTTCTCGAACGTCCCGTCGTCCTCGTACATCTCGGCCGCGGCGGAGGCCGCGATGTTGCCGCCGGTGTCCTCCGCCTTCCTGTCCAGGGTCAGGCCGATCCAGATGCTGCCGCTCCAGTCGGTGTAGGTGACCCAGTGCTCGGCGGCGTCGTCGGACACGGTCCGCTGGTAGCCGTCGGGCACCGCCAGGGTGGCGGCGAGCTGCTTCTCGTGCGGGGTCGTCCAGCCGTCGGGCATCGGCCCCGCGAACGGGTCCGCGATCACCAGGTACCCCGCCACCGCCGCGGCGACGACGGCCGCGGCCAGGCCGGCCCACGTCTTGCGGCCGAACCGGATGCCGCGTCCGCCCGGCGCGGGCGCCCGCACGACCTGCGTGGGCTGCGGCGCGGGCGGGTTCGCGGCGGCTTCCAGCAGGGCCCGCACCCGGGCGGCGTCCGGACGGCGTGCCGGATCCTTGTCCAGCAGCCCCGTGATCACCTCGGCCAGCGGGCCCCGCGCGGAGGCGGGCGGCGCCGGCACGGCGTTGAGCACCGACTGGAGCGTGGCGGGGGTGTTGCTGCGGCGGAACGGCGAGACGCCCTCCGTCGCCGCGTACAGCACCACGCCCAGCGACCACAGGTCGCTCGCCGGGCCGGGACGCTGGCCCAGCACCCGCTCGGGGGCGATGTACTCGGGCGAGCCGACGAAGCCGCCGGTGTCGGTCAGGTTGGTCTCGCCCTCGATCCGGGCGATGCCGAAGTCGGTGAGGACGACCCGGTCGTACCGGCCGAGCAGGACGTTGTCGGGCTTCACGTCCCGGTGCAGGATGCCCGCCGCGTGCGCGGCCTCCAGCGCGCCGAGGACCTCCAGGCCGATCCGGGCCGCCTCGCGCGCGCCCAGCGTGCCCTCCTGCAGCGCGTCGCCCAGCGAGCGGCCCCGCACCAGCTCCATCACGATCCACGGCCGGCCGTCCACCACCGCCACGTCGTGCACGTCGACCACGGCCGGGTGGTCGAGCCTGGCCGCGGCGCGCGCCTCGCGGCGCATCCGCTCGAAGGCGTTGGCCCGTTCGCGCTCGGGGAGGTGGTCGGGGACGCGGGGCTCCTTGACGGCGACCTCGCGGTCCACGGTCTCGTCCTGCGCCCGCCAGACGGTGCCCATGCCGCCGTGCCCGAGCTTGGCGACCAGCCGGTAGCGGCCCGCGATCAGCCGGCCCGTACCCGGCTCCGGCGCGGGCGCCCGCGCGGGCTCCGGCTCCGGCGCCGGCCCGGAGGGTGCCGGCGACCGCGGCGGCCCGACCTGCGCGGGCGCCGCGTACGGGTTGCCGGGATGCGGTACGGCGGCGGGTGGATCCGGCGGCCGCAGGGCAAAACTCGTCGGCTCGTCCGGCCCGCTTCCGGTTCCCCCGTTGTCGCTCATGGACCATCCATATCGCGCCGGACGCGCCGATATCCACCGCCCGCGGACCGCGGTCACAGACCCGTGACGCGGGTCGGCGCTTATCTCCTATTTGGGCGTGTTCGCCGATGCCGGCCCCGTCGCCCGGCGGGTCACGGTGACCGTGGCGGTCGGCACCCCGGGGGGCACGTCGGAGGGCACGGGCCCGAGCCCGGGCGTCGAGACGGGCGGGGACGCGGTCGTCGGGGTCCCGGGCACGGACGTCGCCGGCGCACCGCCGCCGCCGTCGCCGGCGTCCGCGAGCAGCGCCGCCGCGGAGATGCCCGCGCCGGCCGCCGCCGCGACCAGGAGGACCGCCAGCAGCACGCCGCGCGTGGAGTACCGCGGCTCGTTCTCGCGGGAGGGTGCGGGGGTGCGGCCCGTGGCCAGGAAGGCGCTCAGCATCCGTTCCGCCTCGGCTGCGTCCAGACGGCGGGCCGGGTCGCGTTCCAGCAGCCCCCGGACGACGGGCAGGATCGGCGCGGCCTGCGCGGGCGGGCGGATCTCCTCGGAGACCACGGCGTGCAGGACGCCGCCGAGCGAGTCGCGGTGGAAGGGCGACGCGCCGCTGAGGACGGCGCACAGCAGCACGCCCAGCGACCACAGGTCGGACTCCGGTCCGGTCCCGGCGCCGGACATCCGCTCGGGGGCGGTGTACTCGGGCGAGCCGACGAAGGAGCCGGTCTCGGTGAGCGTGGTGGCGCCCGCGACCTGGGCGACGCCGAAGTCGGTGAGGACGACCCGGCCGTCCTCGGCGACCAGCACGTTGGACGGTTTCACGTCCCGGTGCAGGATCCCGGCCGCGTGCGCGGTGCGCAGGGCACCGAGCAGAGCGACGCCGATCCGGGCGGCCTCGGGGGCGTCGACCGGGCCGTGGCCGGTGACGCGGTCGGCGAGCGAGCCCCCGTCGACGAACTCCATGACCATGTAGGCGCGTTCGTCGTCCTCGACGACGTCATGGACGACGATGACGTGCGGGTGCCGCAGCTGTGCGACCGCGCGGGCCTCCCGCAGGGTGCGTTCGCGGCGCCGCCGGGCCTCCGCGGCGGAGAGGGTCTCGTCGCGCGGGAGCGCCTTGACGGCCACCTGACGGGCGAGCAGTTGGTCGGTCGCCCGCCACACGATGCCCATGCCGCCGCGGCCGAGCCGCTCATGGAGACGGTAACGGCCAGCGACGACACGCCCGCCCGACCCCTGGGTCACCATGCGACCCATCATGCCCCACCCGGACGCACCGACTCCGGCCCGGAACACCGGGTGGCCGACAACCGACGGACGCCGCGGCGCTGCGCGGCCGGACGGTCGGCCGTGCTCCCGGCCGCCGCCGTCCGAGGACCGGCCGCCACGAACTCGGCCGGGCTCGCCCGTCCCGTCGTCCTCAGGCATGCCCGGCGTACGCCGCGCCACAAGGTCGGCGGGAGTGGACTAGGCAGCCCGATCCGGTTGTTGCCAGCTCTGCAGGATCCATTTGAACTGCTCGTTCGTCGTCACCCAGTCCCGCTCGGGCGACGACATGTAGATCGCGTACTCGGCACCGTCCCGCGAGAAGTACATCTCCTCGACGGCGTGACGCGGCCCCGCGACATAGGGCGGGTCCTTGGCCAGCGCCGTCCAGGTGTACTCCCACAGCGACCCCTTGCAGTCGCGGTAGGTGTTCTCCTCCATGGTCGCCCGCTCGTAGCCGACCAGCCCCTGAAGCTGTTGTTCGAGGTCTTCCTGGTGCGCCTTGGCACTGGCGAAGTCCGGTGACTCGTCGATGGCGATGCGGACGAAGTGCTTGCCGCCGTCGGGCGTGTAATCGACCTGCTGGAAAGTGCCGTCGGTGGTGAGCTCCTCCCGCTCCCAGCCCGGGGGCAGGGAGAGGCTGAAACCCAGTGGGTCGTCGTGGCGGACCCAGTCGGCCGGGACGGAGCCCGTGGGCTTTCCGTCCGCGGAGGGGGAAGCGGAGGCGGAGGGCGAGCCGGAGGCGGAGGCGGACGGGGAGGGCGACTGGCCGACGGCCGTACCGCGGTCCGTCTCCCCGCCCCTGTCCCACGCCTGGAGCAGCACGGCCGTGCCCACGCCGACGAGGGCCGCGACGGCGACCACCAGGGCGAGCGTCCGCAGGCGGCGCCGGGGCCGGACGGGAGCGCCGCCGGTGTGACCGGCGGGCGGATACCCCATGGCCGGCGTACCGCCGCTCACCGTGACGCCGGACCCGGGGCCCGTCGCCGCGTGCCCCACGGCCGTCGGGCCGGTCACCGGCGCGTACGGCGTCTGCCCGGCCGTGCCCGGCGGCGCCGGGTGGGCGGGAGGGGGCGCGTGCCCGGTGCCGGAGTACCGCGTCGGAACGTACGCCTGCGCCGCGTCGGGGCGCCGTCCCTCCGCCGCCTGGCCGAGCAGCTGCTCGGCCAGGGTGGCGTCGGGCCGGTCGGCCGGGTCCTTGCGCAGCAGGGCGCTGATGACGGGCGCGAGCGGGCCGGCGTGCAGGGGCTCGGTGGCCTCCTCCTCGACGACGGCCTGCATCGTGGACAGCGGCGAGGTGCGGCGGAACGGCGACCTGCCCTCCACCGCGGTGTACAGCGTCGCGCCGAGCGCCCACAGGTCGGAGGAGGGGCCGGGATCGTGGCCGCGCACCCGCTCGGGCGCCAGGTAGTCCACGGAGCCGACGACCTCGCCGGTGCGGGTGATGGTGCTGTCGCCCTCGATCTGCGCGATGCCGAAGTCGGTGAGCAGCACCCGTCCGTCGTCGGCGAGCAGGACGTTGCCGGGCTTGACGTCGCGGTGCAGGACACCGGCGGTGTGGGCGGCACGCAGGGCGCGCAGCACCCACAGGCCGACCCGGGCCGCCTCCCGCGGTGCGACGCGTTCGTCCTCCTTGACCGCGTCGGCCAGCGAGCGGCCCTCGACCAGCTCCATCACGATCCACGGCCGGCCGTCGTGCTCGAGGACGTCGTGCACGGTGACGACGGCCGAGTGGTTGATCCGCGCGGCCGCACGCGCCTCGCCCCGGGTGCGCGCCAGCAGAATGGCCTGGTCGCTCTCGGAGACGTAGTGCGCCGCGGTCAACTCCTTGATGGCGACGGCCCGGTGGAGTACCTCGTCGTGTGCGCGCCACACCCGGCCCATGCCGCCGCTGCCGATGGTCTCGCCGAGCCGGTAACGGCCCGCCACGAGCCGGCCCTGCATCTGATTCACGTTGCCCCGCAATGGTCTTGTCAGGGGCCAGACTAGGGACCGCGCCCCGTTCGGGGAACGGGTGGGGTGGCACGAAGACCGCTCTGTGACGGTTGTCGCTTCCCGTGCCGCGAGGCAACCATCGGGGCGGTCCGCGAGTCGGCCGCCGCGCCGGACGGCGGGCCCCCGTGCACGGGCCCGCCCGCCCCAAGTGCCGTCAGCCCGTGTACCGGTAGGTCGCCGACGCCTGCTCGTACAGCCGGGACACCTCGTCGCGCTCCGCCTCGGGGCCGCGCACCTGCACCACGTGGTAGCGCCCGTCGATCAGCATCGCGACGTTGCGCACGTACAGCTCGCCGCCGTCGGTGCCCTTCCAGGTGAACTGCCCCTCGGCCATGGTCCGTCCGCCCACCTCGATGGTCTTCAGCCCGCTGGACGTGGCCCAGCTGGAGGCGCGGTACGGCTCCAACTCGCTCTCCCTGTCGCGCTGGTAGGCCATCGGGTCGGTGCCGAACCGGCTCGCGGGGTCCCGGCCCGGCACGACGATGAGCTCGAAGTCGCCCTTGCTGTAGACGACCTGGCCGATGCCGTTGCGCGGGGCGCGGCTCCAGCCCTCGGCGACGGCGACCCGGAATCCCTCCGGGTCCTCGCGCAGCGCGAACCCGTCGGCGACGTCGGGCCCGGTGGTCTGCGTCTCGGCCGAACCGGACGACTCCGAGGCGCCGGCGTCGCCCTCCGGGGACGACTGCTCCGGCCGGGGCTCGCTGCTGACCTCGGGCGACTGCCCGGACGGTGCCCGGCTCGCCTCCCCGGCGGCGCCCGTCCGGCCGGTGGCGCCGTCCCCGTCGCTGTCGCTCCTCGGCATGAGGAACACGGCGTACGCGACCGCTCCGGCCAGCGCGAGCAGTATCAGCAGGAGCAGGGTGCGGCCGAGGCTGCGCGGTGAACGGTCGGGGTCCTGCCGGGCCCTCTTGTGCCGTCCGTGGTGGGCGGGCAGCCCGGCGCGCCGCCTGCGCACCAGCTCGCCCCGGCGGCGCACGATGGGCAGCCGGCTGGTGTCGGCGGGCGGGGCGGGGACGACGTGCAGCCCGGCGTCCGGCTCGGGTGCCGAACGCACCAGGGAGCGCAGCCAGCCGCCCAGTTCCTCGAAGTCGATGCGCTCGGTGGGGTCCTGACGCAGCAGCGACTCCACGACGGGCCGCAGCGGTCCGCATTCCTCGGCGAACGCCGGCGGCTCCGCGCACACGATCTGCACCAGCTCGGCGGTCGACTCCTCCGGGTAGGGCGCGTGTCCCTGCACGGCGCGGAAGAGCAGCGCGCCCAGCGCCCAGAGGTCGGTGGCGGGGCCGATGGGCGCGGCGAGCTGCCAGTTCTCGTGCACCGGCCCGGCCTGTTCCGGGGCCCAGCGCTCGGTCACGGGCCCGACCACGGCCATCCGGGCCTGCCGTGCGCGCTCGGCGGCGAGCGCCGTGCCCGGTCCGCGCCGCGCGGGGGTGCGGGCGTCGGGGGCGTCCCAGCCGCCGGCGGCCGGGGCGGTCTCCTGGCGCGGGGCCGGGGGCAGGGCGGCCCGGTCGCCGGCCGGATCGGGGGCGAGGGCGTCCGCCGGGTCGCCGGCCGGGCGGGGCGTGGCGCCGTGCCAGGGGGCCGCACGGACGCCGTAGGGGTCGGCGATCTGCCCGGGCGGTGCGGACGCGCCGCCGTGCCCGTCGGTGTCGTCGTCGGGGGCGGGGCGGGCGCCGGGCAGGGCCGCGCGGCCGCTCTGCGCCTCCTGGACGCGGGCCGCGGCGCGGGCGCCGGCACGGTAGGCGGCGATGGCCCCGGCGCGGGCGGCGCGGACGTCGCCGCCGGTGTCGAGGGGCGCGGGGGTGAAGCCCGCGGGGAGCCCGCGGGGGCCCTCGGGGCCGGTCGCCGGCAGCCCGCGCTCGCTGCGCGCCTCGATGGCGGCCCGCCGGGCGGCCTCGGGATCGGCACCGCCGGGGCCGTACACGCCGGTGGTGGGACCGGGCAGGCCGATGCCCGCCGCACCGGCCTCGGCGTCCGCCCCGGCAGGTCCCAGGGCCCCGAGAGGGCCCGCCGCCCCGGCCGTACGCCCCGTCGGACCGGCGTCGGGCGCTCCCGGCCCGTCGAGGCCCGGCCCGCCGGAGGGCCCGCCGTAGCCCTGCGCGCCGCTCCCGGCGGGGTCGTCGTCTTCCGCCTCGGCCTCGGGGGCGGGGGCCGGGTCGTAGCCGCACAGCGCCTCCTCCGCCGCCCCGACCGCCAGGCCGGTCAGCATCACGCGCCCGTCGTCGCAGACCAGGACCGTGCGGGCGGTGATGTTCCGGTGGATCCAGCCGTAGCCGTGCAGCACCCGCAGCGCCATGAGGACGTCGGAGGCGACCTCGGCCGCCCGGTACGGGGTCAGCGGCTGCTCGGCGAGCAGGGCGGCCAGGGGCCTGGCGGCCACCAGCTCGCTGACGATCCACAGCGAGCCGCCCTCGGCGAAGACGTCGAAGACCTGGTCCAGACGCGGGTGGTCGGGCACGGCGGCCGCGGCCTGCGCGGCCTCGACGGCCCGCCGCACCACCGGGTCGGCCGGTCGCCCCGGTCCGCCCCGGGACGCCCGTGGCCGCGCGCCGGGGCGCCGGGCGCCACCGCCGCGGGTGGTGAAGCCGTCGGGCAGGCCGTCCGCGTCGAGGACCTCCGCCTCGACGACCTCCGGCAGCGGCACCTGCCGGACGAGGACCTCCTGGCCGCTGTAGGTGTCGAAGGCCCGGCTCTCGGTCAGCTCGTACTCGTCGGACGGCGGCAGCGGCAGGCGGTAGCGGTCGGCGAGTACCCGTCCCGCATAGTCGTCCACGTTGCCTCCCCCGGCAGTCCGGCGCTTCGGTACCGGTCGGTCAATTCCGTTCGTCCGGCGGGCCGTTCCGGCTGCGTACGGTCCGCAGGCATTCACGATACGTGCCGGAGGCAACCCGCAATGAGGGGATGCCAGATCTCGGACCGCTCAAACCCGGGGACGCGGAGATCAGGACTTGGGCGTGAAGGTCTTCGTCAGCGTGCGCCAGCTGTCCCGGCGCTGGTCACCGTCCCAGTCGGCAGCCTTCGCCGTGTACATGAGGGCGTACCCCTGGTGCTCGTCGACGACGAAGCCCCGGTCGACGGTCCGGTAGGCGGTGCCGCCGTCCTTGTAGGTGAACTCCCAGTCGGCGGTGTTCCAGCCGCGGTAGTCCACCTTCTCGATGCGGATCTTCCGGTACTGCGAGCGCACCATGGAGCGCTCCTGGTTCTTCCAGTCCGCGACCGGGTCGTCCTTGGGCGTGGACGTCCAGGCGACCAGCAGCTTCTGCCCGTCGGGCCCGGTGAACCGGTCGCCGGCGGATCCGGAGGACCGGAACTTCCATCCCGCGGGGAGTCCGATGGAGTACCCCTGGCCGCCCCGGTGGGTGGCGGCCGCGCCGTCCTTGCCGTCATCGTCCGTGCCGTCGTCCCCGGTGCCGCCCGAGGCGCTCGGGGCGGGGCCGGCGGCGTCCGACGAGGTGCCCGTGGCGGGCGCGGAGGCGGAACCGTCCGTGCGCGGCCCGTCGGATCCGTCCTGCCCGGTGTCGCCGCTCGCGGAGACGGTGGCGGAGGTCGTGTCGCCGCCCGCCCCGCCCTTGGCCGTGTCGTCGTCGCCGCCGCCGAGGGTGAGGGCGAGCACGGTGCCGAGGACGGCCAGGGCGACGACCACCGCGATGATCACGAGGGTCCGCTTCGGCACCACGTCGGTGAGCGGGGCGCGGGGCGCGGACCGCTGCGGCAGGTCCGGCGGCGGCATGACGGGCCAGCCGGAACTGCGGCCGCCCGCGGCGGCGTTCGGCGCGCCGGAGCCCCGGCCGGTCCGGTTGCCGGAGGCCGTCGGGTGGGCCGGCGGGACCGCCGCCCCGGCGGGACCCGGCGCGGCGGCGGCACCCGCGGTGCCCGGCCGGGTCCGGTCGCCGCCCGTCCCCGTGCCGGACGTGGCCGCGGCACCCGCCGCGCCGGCGCCGGCGGCGGCCTTGCGCACGGAGCGCAGCGCCCCGCGCAGCCGCTCCCCGGCCTCCTCCCGCTTGCCGGTGCCGCCCCGCCGCGTGCGGTCGTCCGGCTGCGCCGGCAGGGGTACGACCTTGGTGGCGTCCAGCGGCTCCGCCTCGCCCGCGCGGACGGCGGGCGCGTGGATGACCTTGGTGAGCATCGCGCGGGCGCCCGCGTCGTCGAGCCGCTGGGCGGGGTCCTTGGTGAGCAGCCCGTAGATGACGTCCCGCAGCGGTCCGGCGTTCTGCGGCTCCTCCAGGTTCTCCGTCATCACCGCGGTGAGCGTGGCGATGGCGGAGCCCTTGTCGTAGGGCGGGGTGCCCTCCACCGCCGCGTACAGCAGGCCGCCGAGGGACCACAGGTCGGCGGCCGGGCCGGGCTTGTGGCCGCGGGCGCGCTCCGGGGAGATGTACGAGGGGGCGCCGACGAGCATGCCGGTGGAGGTGATGGACGGGTCGCCCTCGACCTGGGCGATGCCGAAGTCGGTGAGCACGACCCGGCCGTCCTCGGCGATCAGGACGTTGGACGGCTTCACGTCACGGTGCAGGATGCCCTCGCGGTGCGCGGAGCGCAGGACGTCGAGGACGGCGAGGCCCACCTCGGCGGCGCGCTTCGGCTCCAGCAGGCCGTCCTCCCGGATGACCTCGGCGAGCGACTTGCCCTCGACGAGTTCCATCACGATCCACGGCCGGTCGTCCTCCTCGACGACGTCGTAGACCGTCACGGCGCTGTTGTTGCGGATCCGCGCGATGGCCTTGGCCTCGCGCAGCGTGCGCGTGATCAGGCGCCGCTTCTCCTCCTCGTCGATGTTCCCCGGGAACCGCAGCTCCTTGACGGCGACCGTGCGCCCCAGGGTCTCGTCCTCGGCGCGCCACACCGTCCCCATGCCGCCGCGGCCGAGCACGTCTCCCAGCCGGTACCGCCCGGCGAGGAGACGTGCGCTCTTGTCCGTACGGGATGTCCCCGCCCGCTCCGCCTCCGACATGCGTCCCCTCATGCAACCCGCCCTGACAGAGCCTTCATTGTCTCTCACCCGACAAGTGCTCGACGCCCAGGGTGCCTCTCGGGCCGCGCCCGGGCCCGGCACGGGCCGGGGCCCGGGGAACGGCGCGTTCCGCGGGGTCGCGCGAGGGGCACGGGGACGCTTCGCGGGGTGTGCTGACCCCGCGTCATCCTCTCGGGTGCCCGCCTAGCGCGAGACGATGTCGGGCGCGCCGAGCCGGGCCGCGTCCGCCGTCAGGTCGTCCGGCTGGCGCTGCGACTCCCGCTCGGCCTCGACCCGCTTCTCGTAGTGCTGGACCTCCCGGTCTATCTGGCCCTGGTCCCAGCCCAGGACCGGTGCCATCAGCTCGGCGGCCTCGCGGGCGCTGCGGGTGCCCCGGTCGAAGGTCTCGATGGAGATGCGGGTGCGCCGGGTCAGCACGTCGTCCAGGTGCCGCGCGCCCTCGTGCGAGGCGGCGTAGACGACCTCGGCGCGCAGGTAGTCCTCGGCGGCCCCCAGCGGCTCGCCCAGCGAGGAGTCGGCGGCGATGAGCTCCAGCAGCTCCTCCGTCAGGGCCCCGTACCGGTTGAGCAGGTGCTCGACGCGCACCACGTGCAGTCCGGTGCGCGCGGCGATCCGCGCCCGCGCGTTCCACAGCGCCTGGTAGCCCTCGGCGCCGAGCAGCGGCGTCTCCTCGGTGACGCAGTCGGCGACCCGCATGTCGAGTCCGTGCACGGCCTCGTCCACGGCGTCCTTGGCCATCACCCGGTACGTCGTGTACTTGCCGCCCGCCACGACGACCAGTCCCGGCACCGGATGGGCGACGGTGTGCTCGCGCGACAGCTTGCTGGTGGCGTCCGACTCGCCGGCCAGCAGCGGGCGCAGCCCGGCGTACACCCCTTCCACGTCGTCGCGGGTGAGTGGCACGGACAGCACCGAGTTGACGTGTTCCAGCAGGTAGTCGATGTCCGCGCTGGAGGCGGCCGGGTGCGCCTTGTCGAGGTCCCAGTCGGTGTCCGTGGTCCCGATGATCCAGTGCCGCCCCCAGGGGATGACGAACAGCACGGACTTCTCGGTGCGCAGGATCAGGCCGGTGGTGGAGTGGATGCGGTCCTTGGGCACGACGAGGTGGATGCCCTTGGACGCCCGGACGTGGAACTGGCCGCGCTCGCCGACCATCGACTGGGTGTCGTCGGTCCACACGCCGGACGCGTTCACCACCTGCTTGGCGCGGATCTCGTACTCGCCGCCCCCTTCGACGTCCCGCACGCGCGCGCCGACCACGCGTTCGCCCTCGCGCAGGAAACCGGTGACCCGCGCCCGGTTGGCGACCGGGGCGCCGTACGCCGCGGCCGTGCGCACCAGCGCGGCCACGAACCGGGCGTCGTCCACCTGCGCGTCGTAGTACTGGAGGGCGCCGACCAGCGCGTCCTTCTTCAGGGCGGGGGCGACGCGCAGCGCGTGACGGCGGCTCAGGTGCCGGTGCAGGGGCAGTCCCCGGCCGTGGCCGCGGGCCATCGACATCGCGTCGTACAGCGCCACGCCCGACCCGGCGTACAGGCGCTCCCAGCCCTTGTGCTGCAACGGGTACAGGAACGGCACCGGCTTCACCAGGTGCGGGGCGAGCCGCTCCAGCAGCAGCCCGCGCTCCTTCAGGGCCTCCCGCACCAGCGCGAAGTCGAGCATCTCCAGATAGCGCAGGCCGCCGTGGATCAGCTTGCTGGACCTGCTGGAGGTACCCGACGCCCAGTCGCGTGCCTCGACCAGACCGGTGGACAGGCCGCGCGTCACGGCGTCGAGCGCGGTGCCCGCGCCGACCACGCCCGCGCCGACCACCAGCACGTCCAGTTCACGCTCGGCCATGGCCGCGAGTGCCTCGGCGCGCTGCGCCGGCCCCAGTGTCGCTGTCCTCACTGCTGCCTCCCGCTGTCGGTCGCGTCGGCCGCACCCGTCGGGCGAAGCCCGGTTCCGTGTACCCCCTGCCCAGATTCTGACCGTGTTGCCCGACTTCAGCCACCACGCCCCCAGCCTGTGGACAACTTCCCCACGGGTCACCGTCGACACTCACCGAAACTCGGCCGATCAATCCCGCAAATCGGTCATATTTACTCCTAGTCTGACGTTGTGCTCGCCCATCCTGTCCACCGGGCTTGCGCGCCTGTCCCGCTTCGGATACTGGGAAGGACGGCCCACGCCATGCCCGCAGATCTCGCCGTCGTCGGACTCGGACCGTACGGCCTGCCCCTGGCCCAGGCCGCCGTCGCCGCCGGCATCCCCACGCTCGGCTACAAGACCGGCCCCGAGCCCGGGCCCCTCAGCCCCGCCGAACTGCGCCGGATGCTCGCCGGGGGCTTCCGGACCCCGACGGGCCCCGCCGAGCTCGGCCGGGTCCGCACCGCGGTCATCTGCGCGCCGACCCCGCCGGGCCCGGACGGCGGCCTCGACCTCGGCCAGGTGGAGGCCGCGGCCCGCACCCTGGCCGCCCACATGCGCCCCCACACCACGGTGATCCTGGAGTCGCCCGTGCAGCCGGGGACGACGGAGGAGTTCCTGCGCCCCCTGCTCGAGGAGGGCTCCGGGCTGCGCGCCGGCCGCGACTTCCACCTCGCCTACTCCCCCAGCCGCGTCGACCCGGGCAACCGCGACTTCACGCCGGCCAACACCCCGAAGGTGATCGGCGGCCTCACCTCCGCCTGTACCGAGTCGGCAGCCGCGTTCTACGGCCGCCTCACCGACAAGGTGGTCCGCGCGCGCGGTCCCCGCGAGGCCGAGACGGTCCAGCTCCTGGAGACCAATTTCCGGCACGTCAACATCGCCCTCGTCAACGAGATGGCCGTCCTCTGCAACGACCTGGGCGTCGACCTGTGGGACGTCCTGCGCTGCGCGGAGAGCAAACCGTTCGGCTTCCAGGCCTTCCGCCCCGGGCCGGGCGTCGGCGGCCATTCCGTGCCCCAGGACCTGACCGGGCGGGCCCCCCGTGGCCTGCGCCTGGTGGAGCTGGCCCAGCAGGTCAACGAGCAGATGCCCCGCTACGTGGTCCAGCGCGCCGCCGCCCTGCTCAACGAGCACGGCAAGTCCGCGCGCGGCGCCCGCGTCCTGCTCCTCGGCGTCACCTACAAGGCCGACCTGGCCGACCAGCAGGCCACCCCGGCCGAGGAGGTCGCGACCCGCTTGATGTCCATGGGCGCCGCGATCAGCTACCACGACCCGCACATCCCGTCCTGGAACGTCCTGGACCGCCCCGTCCCCCGCGTCGACTCCCTCTACGAGGCCGCCGCCGACGCCGACCTGACGATCCTCCTCCAGCAGCACCGCACGTACGACCTCCAGGGCCTGTCGGTGAAGGCCCAGCTGCTGCTGGACACCCGGGGGGCGACGCCGACGGGGGCGGCGCACCGCCTCTGAGCGGCGCCCGGACACGCGAAGGGGCCCGGAGCTCGAAGCTCCGGGCCCCTTTCGGTACGCCGTCCGGGTGACTACCGCCGGTGCTGCGAGTCGGCGACCGTGACCTCGACGCGCTGGAACTCCTTCAGCTCGCTGTAGCCCGTGGTGGCCATCGCGCGGCGCAGGGCGCCGAAGAAGTTCATCGAGCCGTCCGGGGTGTGGGACGGGCCGGTGAGGACCTCCTCGATGGTGCCGACCGTGCCGAGGTCGACCTTCTTGCCGCGCGGCAGCTCCTCGTTGACGGCCTCCATGCCCCAGTGGTTGCCCTTGCCCGGCGCGTCCGTCGCGCGGGCCAGCGGCGAGCCCATCATCACCGAGTCGGCACCGCAGGCGATGGCCTTGGGCAGGTCGCCGGACCAGCCGACACCGCCGTCGGCGATCACGTGCACGTACCGGCCGCCGGACTCGTCCATGTAGTCGCGGCGGGCCGCCGCCACGTCCGCCACGGCCGTCGCCATGGGCACCTGGATGCCCAGCACGTTGCGCGTGGTGTGCGCGGCGCCGCCGCCGAAGCCGACGAGGACACCCGCCGCGCCGGTGCGCATCAGGTGCAGGGCGGCGGTGTAGGTGGCGCAGCCGCCGACGATCACCGGGACGTCGAGCTCGTAGATGAACTGCTTCAGGTTCAGCGGCTCGTGCGAACCGGAGACGTGCTCCGCCGAGACCGTGGTGCCGCGGATGACGAAGATGTCGACGCCCGCGTCCACGACCGCCTTGGAGAACTGGGCGGTGCGCTGCGGGGAGAGAGCGGCGGCGGTGACCACGCCGGAGTCGCGCACCTCCTTGATGCGCTGCCCGATCAGCTCCTCCTTGATGGGAGCCGCGTAGATCTCCTGGAGGCGCCGGGTCGCGGTCTCCGCGTCCAGCCCGGCGATCTCGTCGAGGAGCGGCTGCGGGTCCTCGTAGCGCGTCCACAGGCCCTCGAGGTTCAGGACGCCGAGGCCGCCCAGCTCGCCGATGCGGATGGCGGTGGCCGGGGAGACGACCGAGTCCATGGGAGCGGCCAGGAACGGCAGCTCGAAACGGTAGGCGTCGATCTGCCAGGCGATCGAGACCTCCTTCGGGTCCCGGGTACGGCGGCTGGGGACGACGGCGATGTCGTCGAAGGCGTACGCCCGGCGGCCGCGCTTGCCGCGCCCGATCTCGATCTCAGTCACGTCTGTGGCCTTTCCCTGATGCGTTGCAGCGCCTTCCAGTATCCCCGACGGACACGCCGAGGGCGGCCCCGGATCCTCCCGGGGCCGCCCTGGAAGGCCCGCTGTCTACTTGCTGCGGCTGTAGTTCGGTGCCTCGACCGTCATCTGGATGTCGTGCGGGTGGCTCTCCTTGAGGCCGGCGGAGGTGATCCGCACGAAGCGCCCCTTCGACTCCATCTCCTCGATCGTGGCGGCGCCCACGTACCCCATGGTCTGGCGCAGGCCGCCGACGAGCTGGTGCAGCACGTTGGCCAGCGGGCCGCGGTAGGGCACCTGGCCCTCGATGCCCTCGGGCACGAGCTTGTCGTCGGACGCCACCTCGGCCTGGAAGTAGCGGTCCTTCGAGTACGACCTGCCCTGGCCGCGGGACTGCATGGCACCGAGCGAGCCCATGCCCCGGTACGACTTGAACTGCTTGCCGTTGATGAACTGCAGCTCGCCCGGCGACTCCTCGCAGCCCGCGAGCAGGCTGCCCAGCATCACCGTGTCGGCACCGGCGGCCAGGGCCTTGCCGATGTCGCCGGAGTACTGCAGGCCGCCGTCCCCGATCAGCGGGACGCCGGCCCGGCGGGCCGCGAGGGAGGCCTCGTAGATGGCGGTGACCTGCGGGACGCCGATGCCGGCGACGACGCGGGTGGTGCAGATGGAGCCGGGGCCGACGCCGACCTTGATGCCGTCGACACCGGCGTCGATCAGGGCCTGGGCGCCGTCACGGGTGGCGACGTTGCCGCCGATCACGTCCACGCCGACGCTGGACTTGATCTTCGACATCCAGCTCAGGGCGTTGCTGTTGTGGCCGTGGGAGGTGTCGACCACCAGGAAGTCCACGCCCGCGGCGGCCAGGGCCTGGGCGCGCTCCAGCGCCTCGGGGCTGGCGCCGACGGCGGCGCCGACCAGCAGCCGGCCCTCGGAGTCCTTGGCGGCGTGGGGGTACTGCTCGGCCTTGACGAAGTCCTTGACCGTGATGAGGCCCTTGAGGAGGCCCTCGTCGTCGACCAGCGGAAGCTTCTCGATCTTGTGGCGGCGCAGCAGCTCCATGGCGTCCACACCGGAGATGCCGACCTTGCCGGTGACCAGCGGCATCGGCGTCATGACCTCGCGCACCTGACGCGCGCGGTCGGACTCGAAGGCCATGTCGCGGTTGGTGACGATGCCGAGCAGCTTGCCGGCCGGGTCGGTGACCGGGACGCCGCTGATGCGGAACTTGGCGCACAGGGCGTCCGCCTCGGCCAGCGTGGCCTCCGGGTGCACCGTGATCGGGTCGGTGACCATGCCCGACTCGGACCTCTTGACGAGGTCGACCTGGTTCACCTGGTCCTCGATGGAGAGGTTGCGGTGCAGCACACCGACACCGCCCTGGCGGGCCATGGCGATCGCCATGCGGGACTCGGTCACCTTGTCCATGGCGGCCGAGAGCAGCGGGATGTTCACCCGGACGTTGCGGGAGATGCGGGACGAGGTGTCGACCGCGTTGGGGAGCACCTCGGATGCACCCGGCAGCAGCAGCACGTCGTCGTAGGTCAGCCCGAGTGTCGCGAATTTCTCGGGCACTCCGTCGACGTTGGCAGTCATGACACCTTCCCCAAATGGCCTTGATCGGTGCGGATGTCCATGCTAACGGGAAGTGGACGTGGCTCATTCCACGATCAAGGACCCCTGCGACGTTCGTACTTTCGCACGAAGCCGCGGCGCCGCCCCTCGGCGTGGTGTCCTACTGCTCCGCCAGCGCCCGCAGCCGGCTCAGGGCCCGGTGCTGGGCGACGCGCACGGCCCCGGGTGACATTCCCAACATCTGCCCGGTCTCCTCGGCCGTGAGCCCCACGGCGATGCGCAGCAGGAGCAGCTCGCGCTGGTTCTCGGGCAGGTTGGCCAGCAGTTTCTTGGCCCAGGCGGCGTCGCTGTTGAGCAGCGCCCGCTCCTCGGGGCCGAGCGAGTCGTCCGGCCGCTCGGGCATCTCGTCGGACGGGACGGCCGTCGAGCCGTGCCGCATCGCCGCGCGCTGGAGGTCGGCGACCTTGTGGGCGGCGATGGCGAAGACGAACGCCTCGAAGGGACGCCCGGTGTCCTTGTAGCGCGGCAGCGCGAGGAGCACCGCGACGCAGACCTCCTGGGCGAGGTCCTCGACGAAGTGCCGGGCGTCGCCGGGCAGCCGCGACAGCCGTGTGCGGCAGTAGCGCAGCGCCAGGGGGTGGACATGGGCGAGCAGGTCGTGCGTGGCCTGCTCGTCCCCGTCGACGGCGCGGTGCACGAGCCCGCCGACCGTCCCTTGGTCAGGGGCCGCCTCGTCGTCACGCATCGGTCCATGGTGCCTTGCGGCCGTCCGATCCGTGGCTCCGTGCCCGTTGTTGTGCACCGAAGCGTTATGAGCAGGTGCGCCGGAACTCATCCCCTGCGCCCTCCCCTCCCGCTCGACCGACTCGTCCCCGAGGAACTCCACACCTCAAGGATGCGTCATCCGCGGCGAAACGAGCAGCGGGCACCCGGCGGGTCGGCTTGTCACCCCCGCCCACCTCGCGGTAAGCGGGGAACCGGGCACCCCCGTCGGGCCCTGTGGGCCTCCACCACACGGGGTTTCCCTATCGGACGAGGCCCCACCGGAAGCCGAGCGCCACCGCGTGCGCCCGGTCCGAGGCGCCGAGCTTCTTGAAGAGCCGCCGGGCGTGCGTCTTGACGGTGTCCTCGGAGAGGAACAGCTCACGTCCGATCTCCGCGTTGGAGCGGCCGTGGCTCATGCCCTCCAGGACCTGGATCTCGCGCGCGGTGAGCGTGGGCGCGGCGCCCATCTCGGCCGAGCGCAGCCGGCGCGGGGCGAGCCGCCAGGTCGGGTCGGCGAGGGCCTGCGTGACGGTGGCGCGCAGCTCGGCACGCGAGGCGTCCTTGTGCAGGTACCCGCGGGCCCCGGCGGCGACCGCGAGGGCGACGCCGTCGAGGTCCTCGGCGACGGTGAGCATGATGATGCGGGCGCCGGGGTCGGCGGACAGCAGCCGCCGGACGGTCTCGACGCCGCCCAGGCCGGGCATGCGCACATCCATCAGGATCAGGTCCGAGCGGTCGGCGCCCCAGCGGCGGAGGACTTCCTCGCCGTTGGCGGCCGTCGTCACGCGCTCGACGCCGGGCACGGTCGCGACCGCGCGGCGGAGCGCCTCTCGGGCAAGCGGGGAGTCGTCGCAGACGAGGACGGAAGTCATGGCCGTCCTCCGCAGCTGATGCGCGTCACGTTGAGCCTCCAGGCTGGTACGAAATCTCACCTGTGCGGTCGACCGTCCCGGACGCCGCCCGAGCACCTGTTCCTTCAACCGCCTCCGCACTCTCAACGACGGTCACTCGAAAGAGTTACGGGGCTGTGTGTCGTCTTCGGCACTCTACGTGAGGGGACGTTCACAGCGCCGACACGCGCGGTGACCCGCCCCGATTCCTCACATGTGGTGCCCCATTCAGCCGCTTTTCTTCCACTTCACTGGTGTCTGCGGCTAGATTCGCAATGAGTCATATTTTCATCTCCTTAGATCGTAGTTGTACGGTCGTGGACACCGGGTCCACCCAGATCGGTTACAAGGGGTCACGCAATGGCAGATTTCTCCCGCCTTCCCGGACCGAACGCGGACCTGTGGGACTGGCAGCTCCTGGCTGCCTGCCGCGGGGTGGACAGCTCGCTCTTCTTCCATCCGGAGGGCGAGCGCGGCGCGGCCCGAAGCGCTCGTGAGAACTCGGCCAAGGAGGTCTGCATGAGGTGTCCGGTCCGCGCGGAGTGCGCGGCGCACGCACTGGCGGTGCGTGAGCCGTACGGCGTGTGGGGCGGACTGACCGAGGACGAGCGCGAGGAGCTCATGGGACGGGCGCGCAACCGCCTGATGACGGCGTCCGCGCCCTCGTCGGCGTCGGTCGGCGGCGACACCTCCGCCGCACATCACTGAAGGAACGTTTTTCCGTCTTCTCGCCGGCGACCGGCGGGGACCAGGGCACACGCGTGCGCGCTCCGCCCCGCGCCGCTCCCGGTGCCGTGCCCTGCCCGGCGTGCCGCTCAGCGCACGGCGGCCTGACCCGAGGCGGCCCGCGCCAGCTCGTCCAGCGTCGCCGTCACCGCGGGCACCTGCGCGAGGTCGGGCAGTGTCAGCGCGACGATCTCCCGCCGCACCGCGGGTTCCAGGGACACCGTGCGCACGCCCCGGGGCCGTACGGACTCGACGGCGAGCTGGGGCAGGACGGCCACGCCCAGTCCGGCCCCGACCAGACCGACCACCGCCGGATAGTCGTCGGTCGCGAAGTCGATGCGGGGGGTGAAGCCGGCGTCCTCGCAGACCTCGACGAGCTGGCCGCGACAGCGCGGGCAGCCGGCGATCCACGGCTCGCGGGCCAGCTCCCCGATGGCCACGGAGCCCTCGGCCCCGGTGGCCGCCAGCCGGTGCCGCTCGGGCACCAGGGCCACGAGGCGGTCGGTCAGCAGCGGCCGCACCACCAGGTCGTCCCACTCCTCGGCACCCGCCGCGCCCTCGTAGCGGAAGGCGAGCGCCACGTCGCAGTCGCCCTCGCGCAGCAGCTCCACGGACCGGGGCGGCTCGGCCTCCTCCAGGGAGACGCGGGTGCCGGGGTGGGCGGCGCGCAGCGCGGCCAGGGCGGTGGGGACGAGGGTGGAGCTGCCGCTCGGGAAGGAGACCAGACGGACCCGCCCGGCCCGCAGACCCGCGATGGCGGCGACCTCCTCCTCGGCCGCGGTCAGACCGGCGAGGATGCCCGCGGCGTGCCGCACCAGCGCCTCACCGGCCTGGGTCAGGCGCATCTCACGGCCGGTGCGCACGAGCAGGGGCGTGCCGACGGAGGCCTCCAGGGCCTTCATCTGCTGGCTGACGGCGGGCTGCGTGCAGCCCAGCTCCCGCCCCGCGGCGGAGAAGGAACCGGTGGATGCCACGGCGCGCAGGACACGGAGATGACGGGCCTCGATCACACCGCCGAGGATAAGCGACTCTTTGACCGGACGGCGAATATTGCGTCGACACTTTGAAATGGATTGTCCTACCGTTCGGGCATGAAGCTTCTGTCAGTCAACCTGGGCCGTCCGAAGGCCGTGCCGTACACCGACCAGCCGGACGGCGTCACCGGCATCGACAAGCAGCCGGCCGACGGGCCCGTCCGGGTGACGGCGCCCGGTTCGGAGGGGACCGGCGCGAGCGGGCTGGCCGGGGACGCGGTGTGCGACGCGCGCCATCACGGCGGCGTGGACCAGGCCGTGTACGCCATGGCGCGCGAGGACATGGACGACTGGGAGCGCGAGCTGGGCCGCCCGCTGCCGCACGGCGTGTTCGGCGAGAACCTCACCACGACGGGCGTGGACGTCTCCGGCGCGCTGATCGGCGAGCGCTGGCTGGTCGGCCCGGAGCTGCTGCTGGAGGTGACGTCCGGACGCATTCCGTGCCGCACCTTCCAGGGCCACCTGGGCGAGGAGCGGTGGATGAAGCGCTTCATGGACAGGGCCGCGCCGGGCGCCTACTTCCGGGTGATCCGGCCCGGGGAGATACAGGCGGGGGATCCGGTGCGGATCGTGCACCGGCCCGGCCACGACGTGACGGTGGCGCTGCAGTTCCGGGCGGTGACGACCGAGCGGGAGCTGCTCCCCCGGCTGCTCGCGGCGGGCGACGCGCTGCACCCCGAGGCTTTGGCGAAGGCGCGGAAGTACGCCGCTGCGCACGGCGCCTGACCGCCCTTCACCAGGCTTTTCTTCACACCCCTTTCACAGGGGGTGGTCCCGGTGGGCGACCGGGGCGACGCCCGCCCCGGACCCATAACCTTGCGGCATGACAACGGCATTGATTACGGGATCGACGGCGGGCATCGGCGCCGCGTTCGCGCGGCGGCTGGCGGCCGACGGGCACGACCTGGTGCTGGTGGCGCGCGACACCAAGCGGCTGCGCGAGCAGGCGACCGAGCTGCACGACCGGCACGGCATCGAGGCCGAGGTGCTGACGGCCGACCTGGCCACGGACGCGGGCATCGAGGCGGTGGCCGCCCGGCTGGACGACCGCAGGAATGCCGTCGACCTGCTGATCAACAACGCCGGCTTCGGCAACAAGGGCCGTTTCCTCGAGGTCTCGATGGCCGACGAGCTGACGATGCTCAAGGTGCACTGCGAGGCGGTGCTGCGGCTCACCTCGGCGGCGACCGAGGCGATGCGGGCGCGGGGCCGCGGCGGCGTCGTCAACGTGGCCTCGGTCGCGGCCTTCGTCCCGCGCGGCACGTACGGCGCGTCCAAGGCGTGGGTCGTGCAGTTCACGCAGGGCGTGGCGAAGGACCTGGCCGGCAGCGGTGTGCGCCTGATGGCCCTGTGCCCGGGCTTCGTGCGCACCGAGTTCCACGAGCGGGCCGGCATGGGCACGGACAACATCCCGAACTGGATGTGGCTGGACGCCGACAAACTGGTCGCGGCGGCCCTCGCCGACCTGTCCCGCGGCAAGTCCCTGTCGATCCCCGACCCGCGCTACAAGGCCCTGATGGGCGCGGCGAAGCTGGTGCCGCGGGGGATGCTGGGCGGGATCTCGTCCCGGACGGGGCGGAAGTACGGGCCGCAGTAGGGCCCGCCCGGCCGGGGACGGGGTCGCGGGAGGGGGGCCGCCCGGGGTGACGGACGCCTCACTCCGCCGCGGTGTCCTCGCAGTTCTCCGAGGCCATCACCACGTCGAACACCACCGGGTAGTCGGTGATCCGCTGGTTCGGTCCGGGCCGGGAGGCGCAGATCCGCCACTCGGCCGGGTCGTCCACCTGGCGGCCAAGGCCGCTGGCGTCCTCGAAGGCCATGTCGGTCCCGGCGCCCATCTGCTCCCGCGCGCGCCCCGCGTTGCCGCCGATGACGTCGGGCATGACGGCGGCCACCGGCGCGGCGTTCGCCGGGCCGGTGGTCCCGGCCGACGCGGAGCCGGTCGGCGCGGGCGCCGGATCGTCCGGCGTGGAGGAGGCGCCGCAGGCGGTGACCGAGCCCAGGAGCACGGCGACGAGTGCGGGCCGCAGGCCCTTGGTGACGGTCATGTCCAACCTCGTGTGTCGACGGTGCGGATCAGTATTCACGGTGCCGCGGGAGAGGTCGCCCCTTCCTTGATCACGGTTCGGGTACCGTCCGCGACCGTCCTCGTTCGTCTCAGACGCCTGCGGCCATCCGCACGAACGCCGTCCGCTGGGCAGTGGGGACACTCAGAACCGCCGCATCCGGACGCTTCGAGTCACGGACCGGTACGGCCGTACCGTCGTCCGCCACCTCGACGCAATCACCGCCGTTTCCCGCGCTGTAGCTGCCCTTGCACCAGCGCGGTTCGCCGGCGGCAGGCGCGGGGCTGCCAGTCTTCACAGCTCTCCCGCCCCGGAGCGACCGTCCGGCGTTGTCGGAGACGCCTGGCAGGATGCGCGCCATGGCTTCGAGAGGCGACAGCGACGAGGCGTACGTGGTCGGCCTGTGCAACCAGGTCCTGGGCGAAGAGGCCCTGACTCAGCACCGGTTCGACTGGCTGCTGGGCGACCCGGGGGCAGGGGGCCGTCAGGTCCGGCTGCCGGTCGACGCGTACTGGCCGGGCCACCGGCTGGTGGTCGAGTACCGGGAGATCCAGCACGACCAGCCGGTGCCCCACTTCGACAAGCCGGACCGGCTCACGGTGAGCGGCGTCCACCGAGGGGAGCAGCGGGCCCTGTACGACGTCCGCCGTGACACCGAGATCCCTGTCCATGGGCTCCGGCTGGTCGTGGTCCGGCCGGCCGACCTCGACGCGGACGGACGCGGACGGCTGCGGCGCAACCAGGAGGCCGATCTGGCGGCGCTGCGAAAGCTCCTGGCCCGGGGAAGCGACGAGGACCGGGTCACCGACGCCTTCCGCGCCTGGCTGCTCAGTAAGGGGTGGACGCCGGTCGAGCCCACGGACCGCTGGACCGACCTCGAAGCCGTGCGCGGCGACGAGCGGCTGATCTGCGAGGCCAAGGGCCACACCAAGGAGAAGGGCATCGACGCCGACATCGCCTACGGGCAGCTGCTGCGTCGCATGACGAGCCGGAACGCCCGCATACGGTACGCGCTCGTCGTCCCGTCCTCGTCCGTCAAGGCCGTCGAGCGGGTCCCCGCTCACGTCCGCGAGCTGCTGCGGATCGACGTGTACGAGGTCACGGACAACAGCGAGGTACGTCGGCTGCCTGCCTGATCCCCCAGCGAGCCGACCTGAGATGTACATCTGTTACTCTCATGACATGAGTGAGCCGGTAGTGGAATCCATGGCCGAGGTCCGTAGCCACCTCGCCGATGTCATCGACCGCGCCCGCCGTGAGGAAACGCCGACGATCATCACGCGACGCGGCAAGCAGGAAGCCGTCGTGATCGACATCCAGGAGTACCAGCGACTGCGCCAACTCGCTGAGGACGCCGAAGAAGCATGGCTCAACCGACTGGCCGACGAAGCCGAGTCCGAAGGCACTGACGGGTCGGTCTCGCTCGAAGAGATGGCCGCCCTGCTCCGCGACCAGCAGCACTGATCCGCATGGGGTACGTCACGCGCTTCACCCCGCACGCCCAGCGGGACATGCTCAAGATCCCGCGCCCTGATGCCCTGCGCATCCTCTACCGCCTGACCGAACTGCAGAAGGCGATGGACGCGGGCGACACGGCGGCGTTCGATGTGAAGGCCCTCCGGGGACACGACGCCCGGTGGCGACTCAGGGTCGGTGACTACCGGGTCGTCTACACCGTCGAAGACGGCCGGCTTGTCGTGTGGGTCCTGACTGTGGGAAACCGACGGGAGATCTACCGTCAGGTTCCTTGAGGGAAGCCGCACCGCGCACGGGTCCCACCTGCCTGCTCGAAGGCCGCCCCGACAAGCACGGCAGCCTGGGCCGTCGCCCCGACAGGGTGCCGCCGTGGGGGCGTCGTGCCTGGTGAGGGCGGGTGCGGGCGCGGGATCTTCGGGGCATGACCACTTCCCCCCCGCCGGGAGCGGCGGTCCGCGCTGCCGCTCCCGCTCGCCGATCAGACGGTGTTCTCCTTCCGCTTCACCGCCTCCCCGCGCGGTGCCCGGCTGGCCCGTCGGCTCGCCTCCTGCCAGATGGACGCCTGGGGCTGGCGCTACGGCACACCGGCGCACGACTCGGTCGAGCTGATCGTGGCGGAACTGACCGCCAACGCCGTGACCCACGGCCGGGTCCCCGGCCGGTGTGGGCCGTGGTGCCCGCCGTGCTGGCCCGTCGATGAGACGGGGACGGCCCTCGGACCGTCAGTAGCGGTACCGGGCCTTGATGATCACGACTTCCTTCTCGGTGGCCCGGTAGACGAGGCGGTGCTCGTCGTCGATCCGGCGTGACCAGTAGCCGGACAGGTCGCCCTTCAACGGCTCGGGTTTGCCGATACCCGTGAACGGGTCCCGCTGGATCTCGCCGATCAGGCGGACAAGCTTGCGGAACAGCTTGTTGTCGGCGGCCTGCCAGTACAGAAGGTCCTCCCACCCGCTGGGACGGAACCTGACGTCCCTCACTCGCCGTCCTCTGCCAGGGCCTCCAGCTCCGCCGGGCTCCTGGTGATCACCGGGGTGTCGGCGGTCTTGTCCGCGGCGACGGCCGCCATGAGGTGGGCGGCATTGGCCGGCGAGCGCAGCAGGTAGACGGTCTCCTGCCAGGAACGGAAGTCGTCGGCCGACATCAGTACGGCGTTGCCGCCCCTGGAGGTGATCTCCACGGGTTCGTGGTCGTCGTTGACCTGCTGGATCAGCGGAAAAAGCCCGGCCCGGGCCTCGCTGGCAGTGATTTCACCGGGCCTGCTCGGCGGACGGAAAGGGAGCCCGAGTGGCACTGTTCGCCAGGGCAATGCCCGCGGGCCCCGGAAAACGCGGTGGTGCCCGGCACCCCCACAGGGGCACCGGGCACCACCGGTTGAGCTCAGTTCAGCGCAGCGCTCAGTGGGCGTGGCCGTGGCCCGCGGCGGCCGGCTCTTCCTCTTCCTTCTTCTCGACGACCAGGGTCTCGGTCGTCAGGAGGAGGGAGGCGATGGAGGCGGCGTTCTCCAGGGCGGAACGGGTGACCTTGACCGGGTCGATGACGCCGGCCTTGACCAGGTCGCCGTACTCGCCGGTCGCGGCGTTGTAGCCGTTGCCCTTCTCGAGCTCCGCCACCTTGGAGACGATGACGTAGCCCTCGAGGCCGGCGTTCTCGGCGATCCAGCGCAGCGGCTCGACGGCGGCCTTGCGGACGACCGACACACCGGTGGCCTCGTCGCCGGTCTTGTCGAGGTTGCCCTCGAGGACCTTGACGGCGTGGACCAGGGCGGAGCCACCACCGGAGACGATGCCCTCCTCGACCGCGGCGCGGGTCGCGGAGATGGCGTCCTCCAGACGGTGCTTGCGCTCCTTCAGCTCCACCTCGGTGGCGGCGCCGACCTTGATCACGCACACGCCGCCGGCCAGCTTCGCGAGGCGCTCCTGGAGCTTCTCGCGGTCCCAGTCGGAGTCCGTGTTCTCGATCTCGGCCTTGATCTGGGCGATGCGGCCCTCGACCTCGTCGCGCTTGCCGGCACCGTCGACGATCGTGGTGTCGTCCTTGGTGACGGTGATGCGGCGGGCGGTGCCGAGCACGTCCAGGCCGACCTGGTCGAGCTTGAGGCCGACCTCCTCGGAGATGACGGTGGCGCCGGTGAGGACGGCCATGTCCTGCAGCATCGCCTTGCGGCGGTCGCCGAAGCCCGGGGCCTTCACCGCGACGGCGTTGAAGGTGCCGCGGATCTTGTTCACGACGAGGGTGGAGAGCGCCTCGCCCTCGAGGTCCTCGGCGATGATCAGCAGCGGCTTGGAGGCACCCGCCTGGATGACCTTCTCCAGCAGCGGCAGCAGGTCCGCGATGGAGGAGATCTTGCCCTGGTTGATGAGGATGTAGGGGTCCTCCAGGACGGCCTCCATGCGCTCCTGGTCCGTCACGAAGTACGGCGACAGGTAGCCCTTGTCGAAGGCCATGCCCTCGGTGAAGTCCAGCTCCAGACCGAAGGTGTTGGACTCCTCGACGGTGATGACACCGTCCTTGCCGACCTTGTCCATGGCCTCGGCGATGAGCTCGCCGACCTGCTGGTCCTGGGCGGACAGCGCGGCCACGGCGGCGATGTCGGACTTCTCGTCGATCGGGCGCGCGGTGGCGAGGAGGTCCTCGGACACGGCGGCGACGGCCGCGTCGATGCCCTTCTTCAGCAGCGCCGGGGAGGCACCGGCGGCGACGTTCTTCAGACCCTCGCGGACCAGGGCCTGGGCCAGGACGGTGGCGGTGGTGGTGCCGTCACCCGCGATGTCGTTGGTCTTGGTCGCCACCTCCTTCACCAGCTGGGCGCCGAGGTTCTCGTACGGGTCCTCGATCTCGACCTCGCGGGCGATCGTGACACCGTCGTTGGTGATGGTGGGGGCGCCGAACTTCTTGTCGATGACGACGTTGCGGCCCTTGGGGCCGATCGTCACCTTCACCGTGTCGGCAAGCTTGTTGACGCCGCGCTCGAGGGCGCGACGGGCGTCCTCGTCGAACTTCAGGATCTTCGCCATGGGAGCGTGAGCCCTCTCGGAAATCTGATCTAACGGAAAACAGACTGCGCCCCTCGCGCCCGGCTTCTTATCGGTCGCGGGGGCCAGGGGCGCAGCTGTCGAGCAGAGTCGAGGTGAGTCGACCTACGGCTTACTTCTCGATGATCGCGAGCACGTCGCGGGCCGAGAGGACGAGGTACTCCTCGCCGTTGTACTTCACCTCGGTGCCGCCGTACTTGCTGTAGAGCACGACGTCGCCGACGGAGACGTCGAGCGGAAGACGGTTGCCGTCCTCGAAGCGGCCCGGGCCCACGGCCAGGACGACGCCCTCCTGGGGCTTCTCCTTGGCGGTGTCCGGAATGACCAGGCCCGAAGCCGTGGTCTGCTCGGCGTCGAGCGGCTGGACCACGATGCGGTCCTCGAGCGGCTTGATGGCAACCTTGGAGCTGGTGGTCGTCACGATCCGACCTCCCCCTTCGGAGATCTCACGGGGTTAACTGTCTGAGGTGGCGACCAGGTGGATCCGTCGTCGCGGGTGCCGGACCTGCCCGTCGCGTAGTTGGCACTCTCCAGGGGGGAGTGCCAGACCCGAGACTATGACCGCGATTAGCACTCGGTCAAGCGGAGTGCCAATGCATGCGGCGCGTCGTGGGACTTTCCCGTCCGAGCGCCGGGTTTGTGACGCACCCTCGGCGTGGCGCGGGCGCCCCCCGGGGGCTGGAGGCGCTGCCTCGGCCGGGAAGTCGCCGGCCGTCCGCCGAAGGTCAGAGGTAGTCCTCCAGGCGGCCCACCCGGAGGTCCTGCCGCTCGATCCGGCGCAGCAGGTGCTCCGTGCGGGACGGGGCGGTGACCGAGACGATGTCGCCGGGGTGGAGGCGGTGGTCGCCGCGGGTCCAGGTCAGGTCGCCGTCGGCGTCCAGCTCGGCCCGCCACAGGACGACGGCCGTGATGCCGCAGTCGGCGGCGGCCCGCAGGGTCGTCGGGTCGTACCGCCCGTGGGGCGGGCGCAGGAGGCGGGGGCGGACGCCGAAGCGGGAGTGGAGCTTGGTCTGCTGGCCGCAGATCTCGGCGCGCTGGCCGGCGTAGGGCAGGCCGCGCAGGGCGCGGTGGTCCAGGGTGTGGTTCTGCAGGCTCGCGCCGACGGAACGCAGCCGGGCGAAGCGGCCGTACGCCGGCCCGGCCACGGTGTCGGAGAGGAACAGGGTGACCGGGAGCCGCCGTTCGCGGACGAGGCCCGCGAGGCGGGGGTCCCGGTCGGCGCCGTCGTCGTAGGTGAGGAAGACGACCCGGTCGGCGGTGCGGACGTGGTCCAGGACGGGCGGCGGCGCGTGTCCCCCGCCGCCCGCCCGGGCCGCCTTGCCGGCCGTGGGGTGGCCGGCGGGGCCGGCGAACGGGGCGCAGCCGGTGAGCAGTACGGCTGCCAGGGCGGCCCCGGCCGGCCGGAACCGCCCGCGCCTCACAGGTAGTCCTCCAGCCGGGCCACCGCGTATCCGGCGGCGGTGATCCGGTCCAGGAAGCGGCGGACCATGTCCGTCATCGTGCCGTCCCAGTCGTCGCGGCCCCGGAAGTGGGTGAGGACGATGTCACCCGGGTGGAGGTCCTGGTCCCACTCGCGGTACTCCCAGTGGTCGACGTAGACCTCCTCGTTCCAGATCGGCGCGTACCTGACGCCGCAGGACCTGGCGGCGCGCAGGGTGTCCCGGTTGTAGTTGCCGAAGGGCGGGCGGAAGAGGGCGGGGCGCTTGCCGTAACGCTTCTCGATCACCTCCTGCATGCCGCAGATCTCGCGTCTCTGCTGCTCGTAGGAGAGCGCCGGGAGGTAGGGGTGGCTCAGGGTGTGGCTGTTGAGGGTGACCCCGCGGGTCTGCATCTCCTCGAAGTAGCCGTAGTCGTCCTTGATCTCGTCGTCGGTGAGGAAGACCGTGTACGGGATCCGCAGCTCGCTCATCATGCGCAGGAAGGCCGGGTCCTTCTCGGCGCCGTCGTCGATGGTGAGGAAGACGACCCGCTCCTCGGTGGGGACGGTGGTGAAGACCGGCGGGAGGTCCTCCTGCCCGTCCACCTCGAAGCCCTCCCGCGCCGTGATCCGCGGCTTCTCGGCGGGGGGCGGCGGGGCCGTCAGCGGGACCTGCCGCAGGTTCCAGCGTTCGGCGGCGGCGACCCGGGCGGTCTGCGCCGCGCGCAGCCGGGACGCGTAGGTGTCGAGCGCGCGGGCCGGGGGCGCCTCGAGGGGCTGCTGCCCGGGGGCGCCCCGGACCCCGGTGGTGTCCTGCGCACAGGCGGAGGCGAGGGCGGCGACGAGGAGCACGGCGAGGCCGCCGCGCACCCGGGCCCCCGGAGACGTCCCGGAAGCCGCCCGGGGCACCCCGGACGCCCGGCTTTTGTCATTTTGTACGACTAGTCGCATGGTGCCGGATCCTCGCAGCCCCGGGCTGCTGGCCGGCCCCCGACACCGCGCCGCGGGCACACCATCCACCGACTGGCCCACAATGGGCCGGTGAACGACCTCGACGCCCTCCACGCCCTGCTCACCCCCGACGGCCGCGCCCTGCTCGACGAGGTCCGCGACACCGACCCCGCGCGGGAGCTGGCCGTCGCCACCCGGCTGCGCCGCGACCACCCGGCCGGGCTGGTGTCGGCGGCGCTCGGGCAGGCGCGGCTGCGGCAGCGGGCGGTGGCGAAGTTCGGGGCCGAGGACGCCGGGCGGATGTTCTTCACGCCGAACGGGGTGGAGCAGTCGACCCGGGCGAGCGTGGCGGCGTACCGGGCGGAACGCCTCAAGGAGCTGGGCATCACCTCGGTCGCCGACCTGTGCTGCGGGATCGGCGGCGACGCGATCGCGCTGGCCCGCGCGGGCATCCGGGTCCTGGCCGTCGACCGCGACCCGGCGACGGCGGGGGCCGCCCGCGCCAACGCCGAGGCGCTCGGGCTGGCCGACCTGGTCGAGGTGCGCGAGGCGGACGTCACCGAGGTGGACACGAGCGGGTACGACGCCGTCTTCGTCGACCCGGCGCGGCGCGGCGGACGGGGCCGGATCTTCGATCCCGAGGCGTACTCGCCGCCGCTGTCCTGGGCCGTGGAGGCCGCCCGTAAGGCGCCGCGCGCCGCCGCGCTGAAGGTGGCGCCCGGCATTCCGCACGAGGCGGTGCCGGACGACGCCGAGGCCGAGTGGATCTCCGACGGCGGGGACGTGAAGGAGGCGGTGCTGTGGTTCGGCACCGCGCCGGGGGCGGTCCGGGCGACGCTGCTGCCGGGGCCGCGCACCCTGCTCGGCACCGGCCTGCCCGACCCGGAGGTCCGCACACCCGGCCGGTACCTGTACGAGCCCGACGGTGCCGTCATCCGGGCCCATCTGGTCGCCGAGGTCGCCGCACGGGTGGGCGGCGGGCTGCTCGACGCGACCATCGCCTACGTCACCGCGGACGACCTGGTGCCGACGGCGTACGCCACGGCGTACGAGATCACCGACCGGATGCCCTTCAACGTCAAGAAGCTGAAGGCGCTGCTGCGGGAGCGCCGGGTCGGCACGCTCACCGTGAAGAAGCGCGGCTCGGCGGTCGAGCCGGAGGAGCTGCGCCGCAAGGTCAGGCCCCAGGGGCCGAACGCGGCCACGGTGTTCATGACCCGGGTCGCGGGGGCGCCGACGATGCTGATCGGGCACCCGGTGCGCTGACGGCGTCTCAGCCGCACTCCCGTGCGCGGCGGGCCAGCAGGTCGCGTTCGCGTTCGTTGCGGGTCAGGGACGCGGCGCGTTCGAACTCCGAGCGGGCCTCCGCCGTACGGCCCAGGCGCAGCAGCAGGTCGGCGCGGACGCTGGGCAGCAGGTGGTAGCCGCGCAGGGCGGGTTCGGCCGCGAGGGCGTCGACGAGGGCGAGCGCCGGGGCCGGACCCTCGGCCATCGACACGGCGACCGCGCGGTTGAGTTCGACGACCGGGGACGGGGCGCGGGCCGCGAGCAGCCCGTACAGCGTGGCGATGCGCGGCCAGTCGGTCTCCTCGTAGGTGAACGCCATGGCGTGGCACGCGGCGATGGCGGCCTGGAGCGCGTACGGGCCGGGGGCACCGGCGGCGTGGGCGTTCGCGCGGGCGAGGGCGGTGATGCCGCGGGCGATGAGCATGCGGTTCCAGCGGCGGCGGTTCTGGTCCCTGAGCAGGACGGGGGCGCCGTCGGGGCCGGTGCGGGCGGCGGTGCGGGACGCCTGGAACTCGAGCAGCGCGGTCAGGCCGTGGACCTCGGGTTCCTTCGGCATGAGGGCGGACAGCACACGGGCCAGGCGCAGCGCGTCCTCGCACAGGCCGGGCCGCAGCCAGTCGTCGCCGGCGGTGGCCGCGTAGCCCTCGTTGAAGATCAGGTAGATGACCTCCAGGACCGAGCCGAGCCGGGCCGTCCGCTCCGGTCCGTACGGGACCTCGAAGGCGACGTTCCGTGCCGCCAGCGTCCGCTTGGCGCGCACGATGCGCTGCGCGACCGTCGGTTCCGGTGCCAGGACGGCGCGGGCGATCTCGGTGGTGGTCAGGCCGCCCAGCAGGCGCAGCGTCAGCGCGATGCGCGCCTCGGCGGACAGCACCGGGTGGCAGGCCGTGAAGACGAGCCGCAGCAGGTCGTCGTCGATGCCGTCCGGGTCGGCGGGCTCCTCCGGCGGGGCGGCGACGGGCAGGTCCCGGCCGATCTCCGCCAGCTTGCGGGCGTAGGTCTCCCGGCGCCGGACCAGGTCGACGGCGCGGCGCCGGGCGGTGGTCGTCAGCCAGGCGCCCGGACGGTCGGGCACCCCGTCGCGGGGCCACTGCTCCAGGGCCGCGACCAGCGCGTCCTGCGCGATCTCCTCGGCGATGCCGACGTCCCGGACGACGCGGGCGACGCCGGCGACCACGCGCGGGTACTCCAGCCGGAAGACCGTCTCGATCGCCTCCGTGGTCCGGTCGGAGGCGGTGGTGCCGCGCGGGGCGGCCGTGGGCTGTGGCTTCACAGCCCACATGCAACACCCTCGCGCGCCCGGAACGAAGCGGACGTCAGCCCTCCATGATCTCCCGCACCTCGCAGGTCACCGTCCAGTGCTCCTCGTGGACCTTCAGGAAGCGCTTGGTCCACTCGATCGCCTCGGCCATGTCCTTGGCCTGCATCAGCGCGTAGCCGCCGATGACCTCCTTGGTCTCGGTGAAGGGACCGTCGGTGACGGAGAGCTGCCCGGCCTCGTAGTGGACGCGGGTGCCCTGGGCGGTGGGGGTCAGCCCGGCGGTGTCCAGCAGGACGCCGGCCTTCGTCATCTCCTCCATCAGCTCCCCCATGCGCTGCATCAGCTCCGGGCTGGGGCCGCCGGCGGGGGTGTTGTTCTCGTCGATGCGCACGAGCGACAGGTAGCGGGGCATGGTGACTCCTCGGTCGGTGGTCCGGGACCGGGTCGCTCCCGGCCTCTCACCCGTACGTCGAACGGGAGGGCCGTGGATCGACAGCGCCCCGGATTTTTCCCGAGAATTTTTTCCGGCCTCCGTCCCGGCCGCATCCGCACCGGCATCCTCGCAGGTCAGAGGTGGTTCAGCGGAGCGACTCCCACAGCTTCCGGGCGTCCGGTTCCCGGGCCACCACCCGGTTGGTGTCCCACGGTGCCGGATCGACCGGCATCGTCACCGTCCGCACGGCGTCCTCCGACAGGCCCGCGAGGCTGCGGCCGAGGTCCGTCAGCTCGCCCAGCGAGTCCAGCCCGGTGTCGGTGGTCAGGCTGCCGGTGACCGCGTCGGCGACCCGGTACAGCCGGGCGGGGTCGGTGAGCAGGCCGGCGTCGGAGATCCGGCCCAGCAGCGCCTTGACGAGTTTCTGCTGGAGTCCGATGCGGGCGAGGTCGCTGCCGCCGGCCAGCCCGTACCGGGTGCGGGCCAGCCCGAGGGCCTGGGTGCCGTCGAGGTGGTGGGTGCCGGCGTCCAGGTGGAGGTGGGACTTGTCGTCGTCGATGTCCACGTCGGTGGTGACGGTGACGCCGCCGAGGGCGTCGACCAGTTCGGCGAAGCCGGAGAAGTCGATCTCGATGTAGTGGTCCATGCGGACGCCGGTGAGCGACTCGACGGTCTTGACCGCGCAGACGGGCCCGCCCAGGGCGTACGCGGTGTTGAACATCGCGCCGTCGGCCTCCGCGCTCGTGCCGCCGGACGGCAGCGGGCAGGACGGGCGGGTGACGAGCGTGTCGCGCGGGATGCTGACGACGGTGGCGGAGGTCCGGCCGGCGTCGAGGTGGACGACCATCGCCGTGTCGGACCGGGCGCCCTCGCTGTCGCCGCCGCCCAGTTCCCGGTTCTCCTCGCCGCTGCGCGAGTCCGAGCCGAGGACGAGGAGGTTCAGCGCACCGCTGGGCGGCGCGGACGCGGAGGCGGAGGGGGCGGTGAGGGGCCGGACGGGCCGGTCGTCGCCGAGCGCGCCGTCGATGTCGACGCTTCTGATGTTGCCGTTCAGGTGCCAGTACGCCCAGCCCGCCGCGGCGATGCCCAGCAGCAGGGCGCCCGCCAGGGCGAGGCCCGCGGTCCTGATCGCCGAACGTCCGTTCCGACCCGCCCGCGCGGCCATGCGCCCGCCCCCGCCCGTTCCGCTCGCGTCCCCACCCGAGTGCCCCGTCCAGGAGGAACATAAGTCCGAATTATCGGGGGCGGGTAGACGCGCACGGCATTCTGCGGAAATTCTCAGACTTCTCGCCCCGTGGGCGGACGGAGCGAAGGTGACCGGACCGAGGGTGACCGAACCGAGCCCGAACGGACCGAGCCGGAACGGACCGGCGAGTGGCGGCCGGCGAGGTGGGGGCCGACGGGCACCGAAACCTTTCGCGAATGTTTCGACCCGGCGTTCGGCCGGCCGTCGGCCACCTCAGGCGGCCGGCGGCCGTGCCGTACTGCTGCGCACCTCCAGGCTGGTGGCCAGCTCCACCCGGGTGGCCGCGGCCGGGCCGTCGTCGCGGCCGAGGTCCAGCACGAGACGGGCCGCCGCCTCGGCCATCTCCGTGAGCGGCTGCCGCACGGTCGTCAGCGGCGGTCCCACCCAGCGCGCCACCGGCAGGTCGTCGAACCCGACCACGCTCAGGTCCTGCGGGATGCGCAGCCCCAGTTCGCGCGCGGCCTCGTAGAGCCCGAGCGCCTGGAGGTCGTTGCCGGCGAAGACCGCGGTCGGCCGGTCGGCGCGGCGCAGCAGTTCCAGGCCCTGGCGGTAGCCGGCCTCGTGGTGGAAGTCGCCGGTCACGATCAGCTCCGGGTCGACCGGCAGCCCGGCCGTCTCCAGGGCGGCCCGGTAGCCGTCGACGCGGGCGCGGCTGCACATCATCCGGGTGGGGCCGCTGATCGCTCCGATGCGGGTGTGCCCCAGGTCGATCAGGTGGCGGGTGGCGGCGAGGCCGCCCTGCCAGTTGGTGGCGCCGATGGACGGCACGTCGGCACCCGGGTCGCCGGCCGGGTCCATGACCACGAACGGGATGGAGCGGCTGGTCAGCAGGGCCCGCTGGGACTCGTCCAGCCCCGACAGCACGAGGACGACGCCGTGCGGGCGGCGGGCGGCGACCTGGTCGGCCCAGGTCCTGCCGGGTGTGAGGCGGCCGGCGCTCTCGGAGAGCACGACGCTGAGCCCCGCGTCCCGCGCCACGTTCTCCACACCCCGGATGACCTCCATCGCCCAGGCGCTCTCCAGCTCGTGGAAGACCAGGTCGATCAGGGGCGAGCGGGTCGCCTCGGCCCGCCTGCGCCGGTAGCCGTGGGCCCGCAGCAGGTCCTCCACGCGGGCCCGGGTCGCGGGGGCGACGTCGGCGCGGCCGTTGAGGACCTTCGAAACAGTCGGTGCCGACACACCGGCCTCGCGGGCGATCTCGGCGAGGGTCGCGGTCTGCGCGGACCGCCTCTGCGGCCGTGTTTCGGCGGGCTGCGGGGATGTCATGGCGGCGATCGTAACCCCGCTGCCCCTCTTGACGAAGACTTCCCCCGGCCATAGGTTTCCGGAACATTCGATGGTTACGTCGAAACATTCGCAGTCGTTCGTGACCAAGCGTTCGTGAGAGGGCAGCCGTCCCGTCCACCCCGACAGGAGTTCCATGACCACCGCGCCCTGGCGTGACCCCGCCCTGCCCGCCGCCGCCCGCGTCGACGACCTCCTGGCCCGGATGACCCTGGAGGAGAAGGCCGCACAGCTGTACGGCGTGTGGGTGGGCGCCGCCACGGACGGCGACGGCGTCGCCCCGCTCCAGCACGAGATGACCGCCGACCACGACTGGGACGAGCTGATCACCCACGGTCTCGGCCAGCTCACCCGCCCGTTCGGCACCGCCCCCGTCGACCCGGCCCTCGGCGCGCGGGCCCTCGCCCGCGCCCAGCACCGCATCCGCGAGGCCGGCCGCTTCGGCATCCCGGCGCTCGCCCACGAGGAGTGCCTGGCCGGCTTCACCGCCTGGCGGGCCACCGCCTACCCGGTGCCGCTGGCCTGGGGCGCCGCCTTCGACCCCGACCTGGTCGAGGAGATGGCCCGGCGCATCGGCCACGACCTGCGCTCGGTCGGCGTCCACCAGGGCCTCGCCCCCGTCCTGGACGTCGTGCGGGACCCGCGCTGGGGCCGGGTGGAGGAGACGATCGGCGAGGACCCGTACCTGGTCGGCACGATCGGCAGCGCCTACGTCCGGGGCCTGGAGTCGGCCGGGGTCGTCGCCACGCTCAAGCACTTCGCCGGGTACGCCTCCTCGGCCGGCGCCCGCAACCTGGCCCCGGTGCGGGCGGGCGTGCGGGAGTTCGCCGACGTGACGCTCCCGCCGTTCGAGCTCGCGCTGCGCGAGGGCGGCGCCCGGTCGGTGATGGCGGCTTACACGGAGACGGACGGTGTCCCCGCCTCGGCCGACCCGGCACTGCTGACCGGCCTGCTGAGGGACGAGTGGGGCTTCACCGGCACGGTGGTCGCCGACTACTTCGGCATCGGCTTCCTGGAGTCCCTGCACCGGGTCGCCGGCACCCCCGCCGAGGCGGCCCACCTGGCCCTCGCGGCCGGCATCGACGTGGAGCTGCCGACGGTGCGCTGCTACGGCAGGCCCCTGCTGGAGGCGGTCCGGGCGGGCGAGGTCCCCGAGGAACTGATCGACGTGTCGGCCCGCCGCGTGCTGCTCCAGAAGTGCGAACTGGGCCTGCTGGACGAGGACTGGACGCCCGAGCCGGCCGGCGGCCCCGGCCCGGTCGACCTGGACTCCCCCGCCAACCGCGCCCTGGCCCGCCGGCTGGCCGAGGAGTCGGTGGTGCTCCTGGACAATCCCGACGGCGTCCTGCCGCTCGCCCCCGACGCCCGGATCGCGGTGGTCGGCCCGCGGGCCGCCGACGCCCTGGCCATGCTGGGCTGCTACTCCTTCCCGTCCCACGTCCTCCCCCACCACCCCGGGGTGCCTGCGGGCATCGACATCCCGACCGTGCTGGACGCCCTGCGGGCCGAACTGCCCGACGCCAAGGTGACGTTCACCGAGGGCTGCGACACCTCCGGGCCGGACACGTCGGGCTTCGAGGAGGCGGTGGCGCGGACCGCCGAGGCCGACGTGTGCGTCGCGGTCCTGGGCGACCGGGCCGGACTGTTCGGGCGGGGCACCTCCGGCGAGGGCTGCGACGTCAGCGACCTCAGGCTGCCCGGGGTCCAGGGCGCGCTGCTGGACGCGCTCGTCGCGACGGGCGTGCCGGTGGTCCTGGTGCTGCTGACCGGGCGCCCCTACGCGCTCGGCCGCTGGCACGGGCGGCTCGGCGCCGCCGTGCAGGCGTTCTTCCCCGGCGAGGAGGGCGGCCCGGCGGTGGCGGGCGTGCTGTCGGGCCGCGTCTCCCCCTCCGGCCGCCTCCCGGTGAGCGTGCCGCACCTGCCCGGCGGCCAGCCGTGGACCTATCTCCAGCCTCCGCTGGGCCTGGCCGGCGAGGTCAGCAACCTCGACCCGACCCCGCTGTACCCCTTCGGCCACGGCCGCTCGTACACGACGTTCGCGTGGGAGGGCCCCACCGGCGGCCCGCAGGACGGCACGGAGAACGGCCCGCAGGACGGCGTGGAGATCGGCACGGACGGCTCGTACGACGTGTCGGTGACCGTGCGCAACACCGGTGACCGGTCCGGCGCCGAGGTGGTGCAGCTCTACCTGCACGACCCGGTGGCGTCGGTGACCCGCCCGGACGTCCGCCTGATCGGCTACCGGCGGCTGGAGCTGGCGCCCGGCGAGGCCCGCCGGGTGACGTTCCGGTTCCACGCCGACCTCTCGGCGTTCACCGACCGCTCGGGCCGCCGGACCGTCGAACCCGGTGCCCTGGAACTGAGGTTGGCGGCGTCCAGTGCGGACGTCCGCCACACGGCGCGGCTGACGCTCACCGGCCCGGCACGGGTGCTCGGACCGGACCGGCGGCTGCGCTGCGACGCGGAGGTGTCACCGGCGCTCTGACGCCGCCGGCGCCGGCGCGGGCGCTCCGGGTCAGTCCGCGGCCACCGACTCGAACCGCCACCGGTGCACCGCCCGCGTGACCAGGCTCCCGTCCGGCTCCGGCAGTTCGGGCAGGTCGGCGTCGTAGGCGGCGTCCCACCAGGTGACGACGAGGACCCGGTCCTGCGGGGCGCGCAGCGTCTCCCGGCGCAGCGGCCTGCCGTCCAGGGGCTGCGCCCGCGCCCAGGCCAGCAGGTCCTCGCCCCGGCCGGGCACGGCCCGCGCCTCCCACATCAGCGCGACGGTCACGGGTAGAGGTTCTCCTTGGCCGTCTCGTGGACGTGGTCGTGCGTGTGGCCCTGCCCCGGCACGTGCGGGTCCGTCACCGGCAGCGAGGAGTCCGCCGACAGGTCCCAGTCGGAGGCGGCCCGGTTCCGGGCGACCATCTCGGCGCCGAGGGCGGCGACCATGGCGCCGTTGTCCGTGCACAGCTTGGGCCGCGGCACGCGCAGCCGGATGCCGGCCGCCTCGCAGCGCTCCTGCGCCAGGACCCGCAGCCGCGAGTTGGCGGCCACGCCGCCGCCGATCATCAGGTGGTCGACGCCCTGGTCCTTGCAGGCCCGCACCGCCTTGCGGGTCAGCACGTCCACGACCGCCTCCTGGAAGGAGGCCGCCACGTCCCGCACCGGCACGTCCTCGCCCGCCGCCCGCTTGGCCTCGATCCAGCGGGCCACGGCCGTCTTCAGCCCGGAGAAGGAGAAGTCGTACTGCGGGTCGCGCGGCCCGGTGAGTCCGCGCGGGAACGCGATCGCCTTCGGGTCGCCCTCGCGCGCGTACCGGTCGATGACCGGGCCGCCGGGGAAGCCCAGGTTCAGCACGCGGGCGATCTTGTCGAAGGCCTCGCCGGCCGCGTCGTCGATGGTGGCGCCCATCGGCCGGACGTCGGAGGTGATGTCCGTCGACAGCAGCAGCGAGGAGTGCCCGCCGGAGACCAGCAGCGCCATGGTCGGCTCGGGCAGCGGCCCGTGCTCGAGCTGGTCGACGCAGATGTGGGAGGCGAGGTGGTTGACGCCGTACAGGGGCTTGCCGAGCGCGTAGGCGTACGCCTTGGCCGCCGAGACGCCGACCAGCAGGGCGCCGGCCAGGCCGGGGCCGGCGGTGACGGCGATGCCGTCGAGGTCGCGGGCGCTGACGCCCGCCTCCTTCAGCGCGCGGTCGATGGTGGGGACCATCGCCTCCAGGTGGGCGCGGCTCGCCACCTCGGGGACGACGCCGCCGAACCGGGCGTGCTCGTCGACGCTGGAGGCGACGGCGTCGGCCAGCAGGGTGGTGCCGCGCACGACACCGACACCGGTCTCGTCGCAGGAGGTCTCGATCCCCAGTACGAGAGGTTCGTCGCGTGAGTCAGCCATGGTTGTCGGTTCCTTGTACGGGGTCGGCGCCCGCGGCGGGGCCGCCGCCGGGCGCTGTGGTCAGGCGCATCACCAGGGCGTCCACGTTGCCCGGCTGGTAGTAGCCGCGCCGGAAGCCGATGGGTTCAAAACCGAAGCGCTCGTACAGCCGCTGCGCACGGGTGTTGTCCACCCGGCACTCCAGCAGCACTTCCGTGCTCTCGAAGGCGGTGGCCGCCCGCAGCAGTTCGGTCAGCAGCCGCGCGCCGAGTCCGGTGCCCCAGTGGTCGCGGGCGACGGCGATGGTCTGCACGTCGGACTGCTCGCCGGAGGCGACGAGGCCCGCGTAGCCCACGATGCGGTCGCCGTTCGCGCCGGCCTCGTCCGGCAGCACCGCGACGACGTACTTCCGGGTCGCGCCCGGCCCGCGCGCGTGGGCCAGCTCGGACCAGAACATCCCCCGCGACCAGGCGTCCTCCGGGAACAGCTCCCGCTCCAGCCGGAGCACCGGGTCGATGTCCCACCAGCGCATCTCGCGCAGCACGGCGTCCACGGTCGAGGTCACGGGCCCGGTCACCTGGGGGTGACCACCTTGTAGTTCTTGGGGACCTGGGCGTCCGGCCGGCGCAGGTACATCGGCCGGGGCGCGGGCAGTTCCTCACCCGCCGCGAGCTTCTCGGCGGCCAGGCGGGCCAGGGCGGCGGCGGACACGTGCTCGGGCTCGTGCGCCCGCGGGAAGGTGTCCGGGTACAGCAGGGCGCCGGCGCCGACGGCGGGCAACCCGGCCACCTGCTCGGCGATGTCGGCGGGACGGTCGACCGCCGGATCGGTGAGACGGGTGCGGGAGTCGGCGTAGCGGGCCCAGTAGACCTCCTTGCGGCGGGCGTCCGTCGCCACCACGAAGGGACCCTCCAGGTCGGCCGCGTACGCCAGTCCGTCCAGCGTGCACACGCCGTGCACGGGGACGCCGAGCGCGAGCCCGAAGGTGTCCGCGGTCATCAGGCCGACGCGCAGCCCCGTGTAGGGGCCGGGGCCGATGCCGGCGACGACGCCGGTGACGGCGTCGAGTCGCAGTCCGGCCTCGGCGAGGACCCGGTCGACGGCGGGGAGCAGCAGCTCACCGTGCCGGCGTGCGTCCACCTGGCTCGACGAGGCGATGACGTCCGTACCGTCGTGCAGCGCGACGGTCACGGCGGGCGTGGCGGTATCCAGAGCGAGCAAGAGCACGCAAACAGCCTACGGCGCCCGCGGGCCCGTGTCGGACGGCCGGGTCGCACGGCCGCCTGCTGCTACGGTCGCCGGAAGCACGCAGCGTGACGACGACCGCACCGGTCGTGACGCCCCGTTCCCGAGTACGACGTACGAGGCCCAGGTGGTCCCAGTGGCAAGCAGCAGCGCCGGTTGGGTGGCCGCGCTCACCGCGGCGGCCCTCGGCACGGTCGGTTTCCTCACCTACCAGGCGTCGGCGCGCCTGCCGGCCGAGCCGGACAGGGCGCACGCGACCGGCAAGCCCGCCCCCGGTGCCTCCAAGGCGCCCCGCGACGCGCGGCATCCGGACGCCCTGCCCCTCGGTTCGGGACGGGGCGAGCGGGTGGTGTACTCGCTGGACGACGACCGGGTGTGGCTGGTCGGCCCGGACAACAGGGTCCAGGACACCTTCACGGTCACTCCCGGCAGGGTCGACCCGGTGCCGGGCACCTACGCCGTCACGTCGCGATCGAAGCGGATCACCGGATCGGACGGCATCCCGGTCGAGCACGTCGTGCGCTTCACCAGCGTCGCGGGCGTGGTCGTCGGCTTCAGCGCGGCGGTGGACGCCTCCCCGCCGAAGCCGGCTCCGGGCCTGCGGACCGGCGGCATCCGGGAGTCCCGCGCGGACGGCGACGCGATGTGGCGGTTCGCGACGATCGGCCAGCCCGTCGTCGTCATCCCCTGACGCCCGCGGGGTCAGGCGGCCTCGCGGTGCTCCCGGACGGGGCGGCACCGCTCCGGTTCCGGCGCGCGCGGCGGCGTGGAGACCGCGGCCGCCGCGGCGCAGGCCGCGAGCAGGTCGTGCATGGACACCCCGGCGGGCGCGGACGGCTGGGTCACGGGCTGCGGCACGGACGCCTCCTGAAGGTCGGGGGCGGGCGTAGTTAGGCATACCTAACTACGAGCTGGGTACCATGTGACCACGGGCGGGACCCCGTTGGCAACATCTTGCCGACGTGTTGTCGGAATCCGGGCCGGCGACTGCCTCAGGCGGCGAGGACGCTCAGATCGGCCGTCGCCCAGCGCTCGCCGACGCCCGTCAGCGTCACGTGGCGGACCTCGTCGGTGGTGTCGCCCACGGCCCGGTGGATCAGGAGCTGCAACCGGTCCTCGGTGAGCTCCTCCACCTTGCCCTCGCCCCACTCGACCACGATCACCGAGTCGGACAGGGAGACGTCCAGGTCGAGGTCCTCCATCTCGTCGAGTCCGCCGGACAGCCGGTAGGCGTCGACGTGGACGAGCGGCGGACCGTCGCCGAGCGAGGGGTGCACGCGGGCGATCACGAAGGTCGGGGAGGTGACGGCGCCGCGGACGCCGAGGCCCTCGCCGAGCCCGCGGGTCAGCGTCGTCTTGCCCGCGCCCAGCTCCCCGCTCAGCATCACCAGGTCACCGGCGCGCAGCAGTTTGGCGAGCCTGCGGCCCAGTTCCCGCATCTGCTCCGGTGAGGTGACGGTGATCTCGACGGCGGGGGCGGGTCCGGCCGGGCCCTGCGGTGCTGCTGGTGCTTCCATAGCCCTCAACGGTAGCCGCTGCCGGCGCGGCGCCCGTGCCGCCGCCGCGCTCACACCGCCGCGCCGCGCGCCTTCTCGTTCGCGCGGGCGAGCAGGTCGGCCAGGCGGTCGGTGACCAGTTCCGGGTGTTCCAGCATCACCAGGTGCCCCGCGTCGGGCACGAGCACCAGCTCGGCGTCCGGCAGCAGGCCGGCGATCGCCTCGCTGTGCTCGCTGGGCGTCACCAGGTCCCGCACCCCGGCCAGCACCAGCACCGGCAGGTCGCGGAAGCGGGCGAGGGCCTCGGTCTTGTCGTGGTCGTTGAACGCCGGGTAGTACTCGGCGACCACGTCGATCGGCGTGGACTCGATCATCCGCTCGGCGAACCGGGCCACGGCCGGGTCGACGTCCCGGGAGGCGAACGAGTACCGCTTGATGATCCCGGCGAACAGGTCCGCCGTCGCCCGCCGCCCCTTCTCCACCAGCTCGGCCCGCTGCCCCAGCGCCTTCAGCACCCCCGGCAGCACCCGCCGCACCGCGTTGACGCCTGCCACCGGCAGTCCGAAGTTCACCTCGCCGAGCCGCCCGGACGACGTGCCGACGAGGGCGATGCCGACGACGCGCTCGCGGATCAGGGCGGGGAAGCGGTCGGCCAGGGCCATCACCGTCATGCCGCCCATGGAGTGGCCGACCAGCACGACCGGGCCGTCGGGCACGGCCGCGTCGATGACGGCCTTCAGATCCCGGCCCAGCTCGTCGATGGTGACCGGTTCGCCGTCGCGTATCTGGGCCACGCCCCGCCCCGACCGTCCGTGGCTGCGCTGGTCCCAGTGCACGGTGCGCACGACGCCCCTGAGCGCCGCCCGCTGGAAGTGCCAGGAGTCCTGGTTGAGGCAGTAGCCGTGGCAGAAGACGACGGTGACGGGAGCGGGCGTCCTGCGGCCGAAGAGCCGCCGGCGGCGCCGGGTAAGCGCGGACTCGGTCTCCGGGTCGACGTCGTCGACCTCGTAGTACAGCTCGGTGCCGTCCTCGGCGTACGCCTTGCCGGGGGTGCCGCGCAGTCCGCCGTACGGTCCCGCGGAGTCGAGGGCGAGCCGCGCCTTCTGCCGTATGCCGCGGCCGACGGTGAGCCGCTCTATCGCCACGCCGGCCGCCGCGCCCGCGGCGACCACGCCTATCGCGGCACCGGCGATCCCGGTCGCCCGGCGCCAGCCCCCGGCGGCCACGTCGGTGGCGGCCTCCGCGGCGGAGGCGACGGCCGCCGCGGCGACGTCCGCGACACCCTCCGCGCTGCTCTCGCTCACGTACCGCTCCTCCTCACCGGGCCGCGGGGCGGATTCCCCTCTGGTTCCTCATTCACCCGAACGCGTGCGGCATGCCCGTCATACACGCCGGGCCGGGCGCGCGTCACGTGTCACTGGTCACGCGGGCCCGGGACGCTCACTCGTTCATGTGGACGCGGGGCACGCGCGCGCCGATCCGGGTGACGATCTCGTACGCGATGGTGCCCGCGGCCTGCGCCCAGTCCTCCGCGGTGGGCTCGCCGCGGTCGCCGGGCCCGAACAGCACGGCCTCGGTGCCGGCCGGGGGCCGGTCCCCGCCGAGGTCGACGACGAACTGGTCCATCGCGACCCGCCCCGCGATCGTGCGCCACTTGCCCTCGACCAGGACGGGGCCGGTGGAGGAGGCGTGGCGCGGGATGCCGTCCGCGTAGCCGAGCGGGACGAGACCGAGGGTGGTGTCGCCGGGGGTGGTGTAGTGGTGGCCGTAGCTGACGCCGTGGCCGCCGGGGACCTGCTTGACCAGGGCCAGGGCGGCGGACAGCGTCATCACGGGGCGCAGTCCGAAGTCGGCGGGGGTGCCGATCTCGGGGCTGGGCGAGATGCCGTACATCGCGATGCCGGGGCGCACGAGGTCGAAGTGGGTCTCGGGGAGCGTGAGCGTGGCCGGCGAGTTGGCGATGTGCCGCACGTCGGGGCGCACGCCCTGCCGCTCGGCGTACGCCGTCATCTCCCGGAAGCGGGCGAGCTGGGCGGCGATGGAGGGGTGCCCGGGCTCGTCGGCGCAGGCGAAGTGCGACCAAAGCCCGGTGACGCGGACCAGCCCCTCGGCCTCGGCCCGCAGGGCCTCCCGGACGAGTTCCTCCCAGTCGTGGCTGGGCTGGCAGCCGCCGCGGCCGAGCCCGGTGTCGGCCTTGAGCTGCACCTGCGCGGTCCGGCCGGCCGCGCGCGCCGCCGCGGTGACCTCGTCGAGGGCCCACATGCCGCTGACGGAGACGTCGAGACCGGCCTCGACGGCCTCCCGCCAGGGGCCGCCCGGCGTCCACAGCCAGCACATGATCCGTACGTCGTCCGGCAGTCCCGCCTCCGCGCGGAGCGTGAGCGCCTCCTGCGGCGTGGCGGTGCCGAGCCAGGTCGCACCGGCCGCGACGGCCGCGCGGGCGCACGGGACGGCGCCGTGGCCGTACGCATCGGCCTTGACGACGGCCATGAGGGCCGCACCGGGCGCCCGTTCACGCAGTGCGCGCACGTTGGCCCGCAGTGCGGCCAGATCGATCTCTGCACGGCCCCGCAGGGACGCGGCCCACTGGACGGAAGTCTCACTCATCGTGCCCCCAGTCTCTCAGAGCCCCCGGCCGCCCCCACGGCAGCCGCTGCCCCAGCCGCGGGCAGTCGTGCCTCTCCCGGTGCCTGCACGGCCCGGGAGGTACCCCCAGGGGCGGCACGGGCGGGCGCAGCCGCATCCGCGGCGCCGAGCCCCGCGCCCGGCCCCCGGCACCGGCGCCCCGCACCCGCAGGCTCACGGCGCCCGGCGTCGCCTCCGCCCGCTCACACCCCCCGCACGTCCCGCCACGCCCGCGGCACCGCCTCCGCCACGTCGTGCGCCCCCACCGGCGCCCCTACAGCCGCCATCCGCCCCGCGAGCCCGTGCAGGTACGCCCCCGCACTCCCCGCGTCCACCGCCGAGAGCCCCGCCGCCAGCAGCGACCCCGCCAGCCCCGAGAGCACGTCCCCGCTCCCCGCCGTGGCCAGCCACGACGTCCCCGTCGCGTTGACCCGCACGGGCCCCTTCCCGCCCGCCGCGGCCACCACCGTCGTCGACCCCTTCAGCAGCACCGTCGCCCCGTACCGCCCCGCCAGCTCCCGCGCCGAGGACAGCCGAGCCCCCTCGACCTCCTCCCGGCTCACCCCGAGCAGCGCCGCCGCCTCCCCGGCATGCGGCGTCATCAGCGTCGGCGCCGCGCGCCCCCGCACCGCCTCCGGGTCGGCCAGCCGCAGCCCGTCCGCGTCGATCAGCACCGGCACCTCCGCCCCCAGCACCTCCGCCACGGTCGCCGCGTCGTCCCCGGCCCCGGGTCCGACGACCCACGCCTGCACCCGTCCCGCCCGCTCGGGTCCCCGGTCGGACACGAGGGTCTCCGGGAAGCGCGCGATCACCGCGTCCCCCGCCGGTCCGACGTAGCGCACCGCCCCGGCCCCGCCCCGCAGTGCCCCGGAGACGGCGAGCACGGCGGCCCCCGGATAGCGCGCCGACCCGGCGGCTATGCCGACGACCCCGCGCCGGTACTTGTCGCTCTCCGCGCCCGGCACCGGCAGCAGCCGGGCCACGTCCGCGTGCTGGAGGGCCTCCAGTTCCGCCGCGTCCCCGGGCAGCGGCAGCCCGATGTCCACCAGCCGCACCGACCCGGCGTACTCCCGCGCCGGGTCGACCAGCAGCGCCGGTTTGTGCGTACCGAAGGTCACCGTCAGGTCGGCCCGGACCGCCTCACCGCGCACCTCCCCGGTGTCGGCGTCGACGCCGCTCGGCAGGTCGACCGCGACGACGGCGGCCCGTGCCCGCCCGGCCGCGGCGGCCAGCGGCACCGCCTCCGCCCGCAGCCCGCCCCGGCCGCCGATCCCGACGATGCCGTCCACGACCAGGTCGGCCCGCTCGATCAGCCGCTGTCCGTCACCCTCGGCGGCGACGCGTCCGCCCGCCCGCCGCAGCGCCGCGAGCCCGCCGGCGTGCGCGCGCCCGGGCGTGAGCGGTACGGCCGTCACACCGGCCCCGCGCCGGGCGAGCCGCGCCCCGGCGTACAGGGCGTCGCCGCCGTTGTCGCCGCTGCCGACCAGCAGCACGACCCGGCTGCCGTAGACCCGGCCGGCCACGCGGCCGAGCAGCTCCGCGCAGGCGGCGGCGAGCCCGGCCGCCGCCCGTTGCATCAAGGCCCCGTCCGGCAGCCTCGCCATCAACTCCCGTTCGGCCGTCCTGACCGTCTCCACGCTGTACGCAGTCCGCATGTCGTCGAGTCTTCCCGGTCCGCCGCGAACGTCACGGGCCGCGCCGGACCGGTTCGCCCGGGCCCGGCACCGGCCCGGACCGCGTGGAGGGGGTCCCGCGGGTCCGCCCCGGTGCGGAGGGCGGGCCCTACCCCTCCGCGACCACGACCGCCGACGCCACCCCCGCGTCGTGGCTCAGCGACACGTGCCACGACGTCACGCCCAGCTCCGCCGCCCGCGCCGCCACCGTCCCGGTGACTCGCAGCCGCGGCCGGCCGCTGTCCTCGACGTACACCTCGGCGTCCCGCCAGTGCAGCCCCGCCGGCGCCCCGAGCGCCTTGGCCAGCGCCTCCTTCGCCGCGAACCGGGCGGCGAGCGAGGCGACGCCCCGGCGCTCCCCGCTCGGCAGCCGCAGCTCGCTCTCCAGGAAGAGCCGCCGCGCCAAGGCCGGCGTGCGCTCCAGCGACGCCGCGAAGCGGTCGATCTCGGCCACGTCGATCCCGACCCCGATGATGCTCATGCCGAGCACCTTACGAGGCCGGGATCGCCGAGGTCCTAGGGGGCGCTCGGCGCCGTCTCCTTCTCGGCGCGGGCGGCCCGGGCGGCCCGGGACTTCGGGGCGCGCTTGGACCACCACAGCTGGGCCGGTTCCTCGACCCAGCGGTACAGCAGCCAGGCGAGGGCCTGGGAGACCAGGAAGGTGCCCAGCATGAAGACGATCGCCTCGTTGCTGGGCGCCATCCGGTGCGGCCAGTACTCGCGGATGAACTGGTTGACCGTCTGGTGGACCAGGTAGAAGGCGTACGAGCTGGCCCCGAGCATGATCAGCGAGCGGTTGGTCAGCAGGCGCGCCCGGCCCGCGGCCTCGTTCTGCACACAGGCGGCGATCAGCAGCACCGACAGCACCGCGACGACGGGCCGCACGGTGCACTCCATCTGGTGCGCGACGAAGCGGCTGCCCCAGTCGGGAGCACGGGTGAAGGCGACGCCGTACACGAGGAGCAGCGCCACCACCGCGGTGGGGCGCAGGGGGACGCGGTGGCCGCGGCGCAGGGCGATGGCGAAGGTGACACCGACCAGGAACTGCGGCAGGTAGACCACCGGGTGCCGCATCACCCAGGAGGCGTCGTGGGCGTTGAGGTAGTGGTCGGCCGCCACGTGCACGGCCCACATCGCGACCAGGCCGGCCACGGTGACGATCGCCAGGGTCCGGGTGCGCCAGGCGCGCAGGCGCCCGATGAGCAGCGGGAAGAGCGCGTAGAAGAGGAGCTCGACGCTGAGCGTCCAGGTGACGGGGTTGCCCGGCAGGGTCGGCATCGCGTTCGGCAGCCACGCCTGCACCAGGAACAGGGAGGAGATGAGGCTGACCGCGTCCGTGTGGTCGTTGCCCATGCCGTAGAAGACGGCGATGGCGGCGACCGCGGCGACCAGGTGGGCGGGGTAGATGCGGCCGAAGCGCCGCCAGTAGAACGTCCCCTTGCCGTTGGTCGGCTTGTGGCTCCAGGTGAGCAGGAAGCCGGAGAGGACGAAGAAGAACGTCACGCCGTGCGCGCCGATCTTCGAGTACGGGAAGAGGTCGGGCACCCGCCAGACCCCGCCGCCCGCGCTCACTCCGTTGAAGTGGTGCACGAAGACGGCGAAGGCCGCGAAGAAGCGCAGGCTGGTCAGCGACGCCAGACGCGTGGGCAGGGTGCCGGCCCGATCCGCGAGCCCGGGCCGCTCCGTGGCCGGAGTCGTGGGTGCCGGGGGGGCTGTGGTCATAACGGTCCACCAGTCGTATCCGCGTGAGGTCACGGGTCGGCAGGCAGGGGCAGTCACTGCAGAACCAACCGCAAACCCCCGTACCTTAGCGATCAGCTCCGCGTCCGCACAGGGGGGGTGTCCGGTGACCTTCGTCCCATCCCGTGGGGACCCCCCCGCGGCTACTCGACCGTCACCGACTTCGCCAGGTTCCGCGGCTGGTCCACCTCGTTGCCCCGGGCCGTGGCCAGCTCGCAGGCGAAGACCTGCAGCGGCACCGTCGCCACCAGCGGCTGGAGCAGGGTCGGGGTGGCGGGGATCCGGACGAGATGGTCGGCGTAGGGGACGACCGCCTCGTCGCCCTCCTCGGCGATGACGACGGTCCGCGCGCCCCGGGCCCGGATCTCCTGGATGTTGGACACGATCTTGTCGTGGAGCACGGACCGGCCGCGCGGGGACGGCACGACCACGACGACCGGCAGGTCCTCCTCGATCAGCGCGATCGGCCCGTGCTTCAGCTCGCCCGCCGCGAAGCCCTCGGCGTGCATGTACGCCAACTCCTTGAGTTTCAGGGCGCCTTCCAGTGCGACCGGGTACCCCACGTGCCGGCCCAGGAACAGCACCGTGTCCTTGTGGGCGAGCGAGCGCGCCAGTTCCCGTACCGGCTGCATGGTCTCCAGGACCTGGTCGACCGCGCCGGAGATCCGGGAGAGGTCGCGGACGACGCCGCGGATCTCGTCGGCGTACTTCGTGCCGCGGACCTGGCCGAGGTAGAGGGCGACCAGGTAGCAGGCCACCAGCTGGGTCAGGAAGGCCTTCGTCGAGGCCACGGCGACCTCGGGACCGGCGTGCGTGTAGAGCACCGCGTCGGACTCGCGCGGGATGGTCGAGCCGTTGGTGTTGCAGATGGCCAGCACCTTGGAGCCCTGCTCGCGGGCGTGGCGCAGCGCCATGAGGGTGTCCATGGTCTCGCCGGACTGGGAGATGGCGATGACCAGGGTCCGCTGGTCGAGGATGGGGTCGCGGTAGCGGAACTCGCTGGCCAGCTCCACCTCGCAGGGGATGCGCGTCCAGTGCTCGATGGCGTACTTGGCGATCAGCCCGGCGTGGAAGGCCGTGCCGCAGGCGACGATGACGACCTTGTCGGCCTCGCGCAGCACCTCCGGCGGGATCCGCAGCTCGTCCAGGGTGAGGGAGCCGGAGCCGTCGATGCGGCCGAGGAGGGTGTCGGCGACCGCCTTGGGCTGCTCGGCGATCTCCTTGAGCATGAAGTAGTCGTGGCCGCCCTTCTCGGCGGCCGAGGTGTCCCAGTCGACGTGGTACGAGCGCACGTCCGCGGGGTCGCCGTCGAAGCCGGTGACAGTCACGCCGTCCCGGCGCAGTTCCACGACCTGGTCCTGGCCGAGCTCGAGGGCGTCCCGGGTGTGGGCGATGAACGCGGCGACGTCGGAGGCGAGGAAGTACTCGCCCTGCCCGACGCCCACCACGAGCGGCGAGTTGCGCCGGGCGCCGACGACCACGTCCGGCTCGTCCGCGTGCACCGCGACCAGCGTGAACGCGCCCTCCAGCCGCCGGCACACCAGCCGCATGGCCTCCGCCAGGTCGGCGCAGGCGGAGTACTCCTCGGCGAGCAGGTGGGCGACGACCTCGGTGTCCGTCTCGGAGGCCAGCTCGTGGCCGCGCTCCTCCAACTCGGTCGTGAGCTGCGCGAAGTTCTCGATGATGCCGTTGTGGACGACGGCCACCCGGCCGGCGTCGTCGAGGTGCGGGTGCGCGTTGACGTCGGTGGGTCCGCCGTGCGTGGCCCAGCGGGTGTGTCCGATGCCGGTCGCGGCGGCCGGCAGCGGGTGTTCGGACAGTTCCTTGTCGAGGTTGACGAGCTTGCCGGCGCGTTTGGCAGTGGCCAGCCCGCCGTCGGCGAGCACGGCGACGCCCGCCGAGTCGTATCCCCGGTACTCCAGCCGCTTGAGTCCGGCCATCACGACATCGAGCGCCGACTGCGACCCCACGTATCCCACAATTCCGCACATGACCGGCAGCCTACGGTCAGCTTCGATCACGAACCTGTTGTCACGTGCCCGAAATCGGAAATTCCCACCGGGGTACGAACACCCCGATGGGAATCTCCGGCGGTCTCGGTCAGCCCAGCTTGGCGAGCTGGGCGTCGCTGATCTCCGTGGGGAAGGGGAAGTCCTTGCCCGTGGCGGCGGCGGCCAGGTTCAGCACGGTGAACGACGCCACCGTGGAGCCCTTGCGGGCGACGACGGCCTTGACCGGGAAGGCGTCGCCCTCGTCACCGACCATGGTCAGCGTCACCGCGACCGCCTCGTCGGCACCGCCGGGCGCCTTGTCCTCGGTCACCTTGGCGACCTTGGCCTTCTCGCCGGCCGCGGTGTAGGAGAGACCGCCGGCGCAACGGCCCACGGCCGCCTTCAGGTCCTTCAGGACCGTCTCGGCGCCGCCGTCCTCGTAGGAGGCCAGCGTCACCAGCACCTTGTCCAGGTCGAACGCGGCGTTGAGCGCCTCCTCGGACACGTCGTCCCCGGCCGGCTTCTTCGGCTCCTCGGTCCAGGACCGCTTCACCGTGGCCGCGGGCTTGCCCGCCGCGACACCGGTCTGCGCGAAGACGAGCGGCTGGCACTCGGTCTTCTCGGCCTTCACCTGGTCCTGCGGGATGTCGTCCGTCGGGGCGGCCTTGGTGACCTTGCCGTTCTTGACGTCCGCCTGGGCGAGGGCGGCCTTCTCCAGCTCGGCGGCCGTCAGGGCCTTGGCGGCCGGGGCGGCGGAGGCGTCCTTGCCCCCGCCGGTCTTGCCGTCACCGGCCTTGTCGCCGTCGTCGGAGGACCCGCCGCAGGCGGTGACGAGGAGGGCCAGGGCCGCGGTGGTGGCAGCCAGGGCGGAACGGCGAACAGCGGTCGATCTCACGTGGTGTGACTCTTTCTGCCAGTGCAGCGGAGGAGCTCCGCATGCTTCGCGCGCACTGTACGCACAGGAAGCACACAGACGACCGCTCCACGATCACCCGGTACCCGACCGTGACGCCCGCGTGATCTTGACCGTCGGCGCACCGTCCGGCGTGACGCAGCCCACCTGCCGCACCGTTCGTACAGCGTTAACAATGGACTGTGATCTCTCCGGTCCCCTCGATGCCCCGGAGCGCCCACCGGTCCAGGCCGGAGGCGACTCCCTACGTCGACCTCACCCGCCCCGAGTGGAGCGCGCTGCGCGACAAGACGCCGCTGCCGCTGACCGCCGAGGAGGTGGAGAAGCTGCGCGGCCTCGGCGACGTCATCGACCTCGACGAGGTGCGGGACATCTACCTCCCGCTGTCCCGGCTCCTCAACCTCTACGTCGGCGCCACCGACGGACTGCGCGGCGCGCTGAACACCTTCCTCGGCGAACAGGGCTCGCAGTCCGGCACGCCCTTCGTCATAGGGGTCGCCGGCTCGGTCGCGGTCGGCAAGTCCACCGTCGCCCGGCTCCTCCAGGCGCTGCTGTCCCGCTGGCCCGAGCATCCACGCGTCGAACTGGTCACGACCGACGGCTTCCTGCTGCCCACGAAGGAGCTGGAGGCCCGCGGCCTGATGTCGCGGAAAGGTTTCCCCGAGTCGTACGACCGCCGGGCGCTCACCCGGTTCGTCGCCGACATCAAGGCGGGCAAGGCCGAGGTGACCGCCCCCGTCTACTCGCACCTCATCTACGACATCGTCCCGGACGAGAAGCTCGTGGTGCGCCGCCCCGACATCCTGATCGTCGAGGGCCTCAACGTGCTCCAGCCGGCCCTGCCCGGCAAGGACGGCCGCACCAGGGTCGGCCTCGCCGACTACTTCGACTTCAGCGTGTACGTCGACGCCCGCACCGAGGACATCGAGCACTGGTACCTCAGCCGCTTCCGCAAGCTGCGCGCGACCGCCTTCCAGAACCCGTCCTCGTACTTCCGCAAGTACACCCAGGTGTCGGAGGAGGAGGCCCTCGACTACGCCCGCACCACCTGGCGCACCATCAACAAGCCGAACCTGGTGGAGAACGTGGCCCCCACCCGGGGCCGGGCCACCCTGATCCTGCGCAAGGGGCCGGACCACAAGGTGCAGCGCCTGCGCCTGCGGAAGCTGTGACGGCGGCCCCCGCTTGCCGGTAGAAATACCGGATGCTGCATCTGCGCCTGATCACTCCGGCCGACCTGACCGACGAGGTGGTCCGGCTGATCGACCGGACGGTCGGTACCACCCACCTCGTCGTCCTGCCCGGCGCCGCCCGGGTCCCGGAGGGCGACGTCGTGCTGTGCGACGTGGCCCGCGAGGCGGGCGACGAGCTCGTGGGCGGTCTCCGGGCGCTGGGCGTCGACGACCTCGGGGCCATCACCGCCGAGAACATCGACCTGTTGCTCTCCCGGCACGCCGACGAGGCGGAGAGGGACGCCCCGGGCGAACCCGCGGACGCCGTGCTGTGGGAGCAGCTCGAGGAGGCGACGCACGAGGAGTCGACCCTCTCCGTCACCTACGTCGCCTTCATCACGCTCGCCACGATGATCGCGGCCTGCGGCGTGGTGCTCGACAACGCCGTCCTGATCGTGGGCGCGATGGCGGTCGGCCCGGAGTTCGGGCCGCTGGCGGGCATCTGCACCGCGATCGTCCAGCGCGCGCCGCGCCTGGCCCTGCGCTCGCTGACCGCCCTGCTGGTGGGCTTCGCGGCGGCGATGGCGGTGACGGTCGGCTTCAGCTGGATCATGGCCGCGTTCGACCTGTTCAGCGAGGGCAAGCTGGAGGGCGACCGGCCCAACACCGGCTTCGTCTACGCCCCCGACGCCTTCTCGTTCGTGGTGGCGGTCCTCGCCGGGATCGCGGGCACGCTGTCGCTGACCTCGGCGAAGTCCGGCGCGCTGGTCGGCGTGGCCATCTCCGTCACCACGGTCCCGGCCGCCGCGAACGCGGCCGTGGCCCTGAGCTTCGGCGACATGGGTCAGACGGTGGGCTCCAGCGAACAGCTCGTGCTGAACCTGGCCGGAATCGTGGTCGCGGGAACCTTGACCCTGCTGGCCCAGAAGGCTTTGTGGTCGACTCAGCGCTCAAGACTGACGAAGCCGGAGAACTCCTGACGGACGGCCACCGCTGAACGCAGGCCGGGCCAATGCCCCGAGGGGCGCGGGGAACTGCGCGACAAGCCACGACGAACCCGCAGCCCGCATCACGCAGCACCCCCACCTCGAACCCGGCGCGGAAAACTAGCCCAGCGCCGACTTCACCGAATCCGCCAGCCGCCCGGCAACAGCCCGGGCCTGCTCGATATCGGCAGCCTCCACCATCACCCGCACCAAGGGCTCCGTCCCCGAGGGACGCAGCAGCACCCGCCCGGTGCTGCCGAGCTCCCGCTCCGCCTCCGCAACCGCCGTGGCCAGCTCGGCAGAGCTCGTCACCCGCGACTTGTCCACGTCCGGCACATTGACCAGCACCTGCGGCAGCCGCTCCATCACGGACGCGAGGTCCTGGAGCGTACGGCCGGTCTGGGCGACCCGCGCCGCCAGCATCAGGCCGGTCAGCGTGCCGTCGCCGGTGGTGGCGTGGTCGAGGATGATGACGTGGCCGGACTGCTCGCCGCCGAGGGCGTATCCGTGGGCCTTCATCTCCTCCAGCACGTACCGGTCGCCGACGCCGGTCTGGACGAACCGGATGCCCTCGCGCTCCATGGCCAGCTTGAAGCCCAGGTTGGACATGACGGTGGCGACGACGGTGTCGGAGCGCAGCGCGTCCCGCTCCCGCATCGCCAGCGCGAGCACGGCGAGGATCTGGTCGCCGTCGACCTCGGCGCCGGTGTGGTCCACGGCCAGGCAGCGGTCGGCGTCGCCGTCGTGGGCGATGCCGAGGTCGGCGCCGTGCTCGACGACTGCGGCCTTGAGCAGGTCCAGGTGGGTGGAGCCGCAGCCGTCGTTGATGTTGAGGCCGTCCGGCACCGCGCCGATGGTGACGAGCTCCGCGCCGGCCCGCGCGAACGCCTCCGGCGAGACCCGGGAGGCGGCGCCGTGCGCCTCGTCCAGGACGATCTTCAGTCCGTCGAGGCGGTTCGGGAGGACGCCGACGAGGTGGGCGACGTACTGGTCGAGCCCCTCGTCGTAGTCGCGCACGCGGCCGACGCCGGCGCCGGTCGGGCGCTCCCAGGGGGCGCCGGTGCGGTGCTCCGCGTACACGGACTCGATGCGGTCCTCCAGCTCGTCGGCGAGCTTGTGGCCGCCGCGGGCGAAGAACTTGATGCCGTTGTCGGGCATGGCGTTGTGGCTCGCGGAGAGCATCACGCCGAGGTCGGCGCCGAGCGCGCCGGTGAGGTGGGCCACCGCGGGCGTCGGCAGCACGCCGACCCGCAGCACGTCCACGCCGGCGCTGGCCAGGCCCGCGACCACGGCGGCCTCCAGGAACTCCCCGGAGGCGCGCGGGTCCCGCCCGACCACCGCGGTCGGGCGGTGTCCGGCGAAGGTGCCCGCCTCGGCCAGTACGTGCGCCGCGGCGACGGAGAGACCGAGCGCCAGCTCGGCCGTCAGATCCGCGTTGGCGACACCGCGCACGCCGTCCGTGCCGAAGAGTCGTCCCACTTGTCCTCCTGAGGAAACGTCATTCCGGGAGCGGCTGCTGGTGCGGCCCACGCAGTCGGCTCCCGTCGTACCGGTCACGCGTCGCACCGCGCGGCTCGGCCATCCGATCACACAAGCCTTTGAACGTCTGAGCATCTCAACGTCTCGTGCCGTTATACGCCCAACGACGGAGATAAACGAACGCCCCGGCGGCACAGTGGCGTGCCGCCGGGGCGTTCGGAGTACAGGCAGCGAGGCTTAGCGCTTGCTGTACTGCGGAGCCTTGCGGGCCTTCTTCAGACCGGCCTTCTTGCGCTCGACCGCACGGTCGTCGCGCTTGAGGAAGCCGGCCTTCTTCAGCGGGCCGCGGTTGTTGTCGACGTCGGCCTCGTTCAGCGCACGGGCGACACCGAGACGGAGCGCACCGGCCTGACCGGAGACACCGCCACCCGCGATGCGGGCGATGACGTCGTAACGGCCCTCGAGCTCGAGCACCTTGAAGGGCTCGTTGACTTCCTGCTGGTGCACCTTGTTCGGGAAGTAGTCCTCGAGGGTGCGACCGTTGATCTTCCACTTGCCGGTGCCCGGGACGATCCGGACACGGGCGATGGCGTTCTTGCGACGGCCCAGGCCGGCGGCCGGCTGGGGCTCGCCGAAGCGGGACGCCATGGACTCCGAGGTGTACTCGCCCTCGACGGGGACCTCGGACTCGGTGGTGTAGCTGTCGATGTCGATCTCTTCGAGCGGCTGCTCGGCAGTGGTCTCGGCCACGATGCTCCTCAGATTCTCTTCAGTCTTAGGGGGTGGCCGGACTTACTGCGCGACCTGGGTGATCTCGAACGGCTGCGGCTGCTGCGCGCCGTGCGGGTGCTGGTCACCCTTGTAGACCTTCAGCTTCGAGAGCATCTGACGGCCCAGCGTGTTCTTGGGGAGCATGCCCTTGACGGCCTTCTCGATGGCCTTCTCGGGGTTCTTGTCCAGCAGCTCGTCGTAGCGCACGGAGCGCAGACCGCCCGGGTAGCCGGAGTGGCGGTACGCCATCTTCTGGGTCCGCTTGTTGCCGGAGAGGTGCACCTTGTCGGCGTTGATGATGATGACGAAGTCACCGGTGTCGACGTGGGGCGCGTAGATCGGCTTGTGCTTGCCACGCAGGATGGAGGCGGCGGTGGAGGCCAGACGACCCAGGACGACGTCCTGAGCGTCGATGACGTGCCACTGGCGCGTCACATCGCCGGGCTTGGGGCTGTACGTACGCACGGTTCGTAGCCTTCGCTTCTTCAGTGAATGGTCCTGACAAGGTCACCGAAGACGATCACGACAGCCCTGACCGCACAGCGGTGACGCAAACCGCGTGCTGGTCGCTGGTCATCGGTCCCGGTGGACCGGTGTAAGGGCCCCTCACGTGAGAATGAGCAAGCCAATACACATACGACTGTGCAGAGTACCCGGGGTGCCCTAGCCGGGTCAAAACGGAGCGGCGGGCACCCGCGCGGTGTCCGGCGCGCGCCCGGCGCCGCCGCCGTGCTCGGCCGCAGGCACCGCGCCACCCCGGGCCCGTCGCGCCACCCCCCACGCCAGCACGCACAGCGTGAACGCGTCCTTGAAGGCCCGCTGCCGCACCGACTCCAGCCAGGGCCAGGTCAGCCCCGGCGCCTGGGGCACCAGCCCGATCCAGAACCAGGGCCCCCGGGCCACCGCCCCGGCGTACGGCAGCCCGGCGAGCAGCAGCGGCACCACGACCACCAGGTAGTGGTCGTACGACGGCCTGGAGACCAGGAAGGCCGACAGCATCAGGCCCGCGCCGGTCTCCGCGTACCGCAGCGGCCCGGCGTCCGCGCGGCGCCAGCGCAGGTACGCGCACAGCACCCCGGCCAGCGCCGCCGCCACCGCGACCCCCTGTGCGAGCGGCCCGGCGACTCCCAGCCGGGGCAGGACGGCCGCCGGGGAGGCCTCGTAGAGCCGCAGGAACCCGTCGTCGCCGTGGGCCAGGAACGGCAGGGTACGGGTGAGGAAGCCGGCCGGGTCGGGCATCAGCAGCGCCGCCGCTCCGGAGGCCAGCGCGGGCACCAGGACGGCCGCCGCCAGGGCCCGCCACCGCCCGGCGAACACGAAGAGCAGCACCACGGGCGCGAGCAGCGGCTTGAGCGCGACGGCCGCGCCGATGACGGCCCCCGCCGCCGTCCACCGCCCCCGGCTCGCCAGCAGCAGGCACAGCGGCAGGCCCACCGCCGCCGTCACCGTCCAGTTGCCGAGCCGCACCAGGTGCCCGAACGGCGCGAATCCCGCCGCGAGCCCGACCGGCCCGAGGACGCCGAGCCGGCTGCCGAACGGCACCCGGTGCAGGCGCAGCGCGCAGCCCCAGGCCAGGACCAGCAGCCCCGTCACCGCGAGCGGCGCCAGCACCCGCAGCACCGCCGCGGGCAGCAGCGCCTGCGGGACGGCGGCCAGGACCGCGCTCGGCAGATAGAGGAAGTGCGGATCGTCGTACGGGGAGCCGCCGGCCAGCCAGGTCCGGGCGGCCCGCACGACGATCGCGTTGTCCATCCCGCCGTCCGGAGCGACCCGGGCCGCACTCAGCGCGGACGCCACCAGCACCGCCCCGAGCGCCGCCCACGCGTGCCCGCCCGCAGGCCGCACCAACCACCCGGAGATGTCGTTTTTGCCCGTCCGCATGAAGGGCACGCTAGGCGCTGCGGCCCTTCCGGAGGCGCACCAGCACGCCTCTCGGCCCGTCTAAGATGCCGCCCATGAGCTTTGGGCAGGGGGGACCTCAGTCGCAGTGGGATCCCTGGAAACCGCAATCCCAGCAGCAGTCCTGGAACAGCGGCGGCGGCGACTCCCCGGACTGGGCCGCTCTCGCCGAGGCCTCCGAGGCCCGTAACAAGCGGCGCCGCCTGCTGTTCATCGGCGGCGGCGCGCTGGCCACCGTGGCGATCGCGAGTGCCGTCGCCGTGGCGGTGGTGTCCGCGAACGGCTCCGACCGGGCGTCGAACACGCCCTCCCAGCTGCCGTCGACCGCGGACATCCCCAGCCAGTCGGCCGCGGCCCCGTCGTTCGCGCCGACCAGTGCCCCGCCGCCGCTGGACCCCAAGGACTTCGTGTCCAGCAGCAAGAAGGACAAGGCCCCGCTGAGCCCGGACCTGCTCTTCCCGGGCACGCAGCTGACCATGGGCGACATCGTGTACAAGAAGGGGCCGACGGCGGACACCCGCACCTGTGCCTCCGCCGCGCAGGGCACCCTGCCGAAGGCCCTCACCGCAAACGGCTGCACCCGGCTGCTCCGCGTCACCTACACCAAGGGCGACATGGCCGTGACGGTCGGCGTGGCCGTCTTCGACAACGAGGCGCAGGCGCTGAAGGCCAAGGGCCAGACCGACAAGAAGAGCATCGTGCGCTCGCTGTCCGGCGGCGGCGTGAAGTCGTTCTGCACGGGCGCGGTCTGCCGCTCCACCACCAACTCCTACGGCCGCTACGCCTACTTCACGATCGCCGGCTTCACGAACGGCAAGAACGTGACGCAGCAGGACACGGGCGTGTTCCGCACCGGCGACGACCTGGGCGAGTTCGCCTTCCGGCAGATCCGCCGGCGCGGCGAGGCCCAGGCGTCGGAGGCGGCGACGGCCGGGTAGCGGCTCAGCAGCAGCCGGCCCCCGGCAGGGACCGCCGGTTGCGCGCCTCCTTGTTCCGCGCGGCCAGCAGCTCGTCCGCCGGGTAGCCGACCTCTTCGAGGGTCAGCCCGTGCGGCCGTACGACGTGCACGGCGGAGTCCCGGACCCCGGCGGCGAGCACCTTGGCGGGCCAGTCGGGCGCGCGGTGGCCGTCGCCGACGAACAGCAGCGCCCCGATCAGGGAGCGGACCATGTTGTGGCAGAAGGCGTCGGCCCGGACCGTGGCGGTGACGATGCCGTCGTCGCCGCGCACCAGGCTCAGCTCCTGGAGCGTCCGGATGGTCGTGGCCCCCTCCCGCTTCTTGCAGTAGGCGGCGAAGTCGTGCTCCCCCAGCAGCCCGCGGGCCGCCTCGTTCATGGCGTCCACGTCGAGGGGCCAGTCGTGCCACAGGACGTGCCCGCGCAGCAGCGGGTCGACGCCGCCGGGGTTGTCGGTGACCCGGTAGGCGTAGCGCCGCCAGATCGCGGAGAACCGGGCGTTGAAGCCGCTGGGCGCCTCCCTGAGGGCCCACACCCGCACGTCCCGGGACAGCCGCCCGGCGAGCCGCTTGAGCAGCTTCTCGTGGTGCTCGGCCCAGACCTCGCGCGGCAGGTCGACGTGGGCGACCTGGCCCCGGGCGTGCACGCCGGCGTCGGTCCGTCCCGCCACGGTCAGCTCGTACGTCTCGCGGGACCGCGTGACCGTCCGCAGGGCGTCCTCGATCTCCCCCTGCACCGTCCGCCGTCCCCCGGCCTGCTTGGCCCAGCCGGAGAACTCGGACCCGTCGTAGGAAAGGTCCAGCCGCACCCGTACGAACCCTGGCTGTACTTCGTCACTCACACCGGAGATCCTCTCACCCGCACGGAAAAGCGGGCCCGCTCCTGGAAAGGAGCGGGCCCGCCAACGCCCTGGAGGGCAGAACGCCTACGCGTCCTTCGACTCCTCGGCGGCCTCGTCGGCCTTGGCCTCGGTGGTCTCCTCGGCCTTGGTCGTGTCGACCTTGGCGTCGGCGTCCTTGGCGGCGCGCTTCGTCGCGGCCTCGGCCTCGCCGGTGGCCTGCTGCGCCACGGTCAGCGCCTCGACCAGCTCGATGACGGCCATGGGCGCGTTGTCGCCACGGCGGTTGCCGATCTTGGTGATCCGGGTGTAACCACCGGGACGGTTCTCGTACCGGGGGCCGATCTCGGTGAAGAGCGTGTGGACGATGCTCTTGTCCGTGATGACCTGGAGCACCTGACGGCGGTTGTGAAGGTCGCCCTTCTTCGCCTTGGTGACCAGACGCTCGGCGTACGGACGCAGCTTGCGCGCCTTCGCCTCGGTCGTGGTGATGCGGCCGTGCTCGAACAGCGACTTCGCGAGGTTCGCGAGGAGCAGCTTCTCGTGCGCGGCGCTGCCGCCCAGACGGGCACCCTTGGTGGGCTTCGGCATGGTGTTTCTCCTAGGTGTCTGCCCCGGCCGTATCAGGTACCGGAGTCAGTATCCGAGCAGGCGGTCGCCTGTCGGAGATCCGGGGCGTCCTTTCGGACGCCCCGGAGGATCCGCGCCCCGAAGGGGCGCGGGGCTGTACCCATGTGCGGCTTCGCCGCGTGGGCACGACCAGCCACGACGGACCGGCAGCCGAATCAGTACTGCTCGGTCTCCACGAAACCGGCGTCGGCATCGTCGTCGGCACCGAACGCGTCGGCAGCGGCGGTCGGGTCGAATCCGGGCGGGCTGTCCTTGAGGGCCAGGCCCATGCCGGCCAGCTTCGCCTTGACCTCGTCGATGGACTTCGCACCGAAGTTGCGGATGTCCAGCAGGTCGGCCTCGGAACGGGCGACGAGCTCACCCACGGAGTGGATGCCCTCGCGCTTGAGGCAGTTGTACGACCGGACGGTGAGCTCGAGCTCCTCGATCGGCAGCGCGAGGTCGGCGGCGAGCGCGGCGTCCGTCGGGGACGGACCCATGTCGATGCCCTCGGCGTCGATGTTCAGCTCGCGGGCGAGACCGAACAGCTCGACCAGGGTCTTGCCGGCCGACGCCATGGCGTCGCGGGGACGCATGGCCTGCTTCGTCTCGACGTCGACGATCAGCTTGTCGAAGTCGGTGCGCTGCTCGACACGCGTGGCCTCGACCTTGTACGTGACCTTGAGAACCGGCGAGTAGATGGAGTCGACCGGGATACGGCCGATCTCCTGGCCCACCTGCTTGTTCTGCACGGCGGAGACGTAGCCGCGACCGCGCTCGACGGTCAGCTCCATCTCCAGCTTGCCCTTGCCGTTGAGCGTGGCGAGGACGAGGTCGGGGTTGTGCACCTCGACACCGGCCGGGGGCGCGATGTCGGCGGCGGTGACCAGACCCGGGCCCTGCTTGCGCAGGTACATCACGACCGGCTCGTCGTGCTCCGAGGAGACGACCAGCTGCTTGATGTTGAGGATCAGGTCGGTGACGTCCTCCTTGACGCCCGGCACGGTGGTGAACTCGTGCAGGACACCGTCGATGCGGATGCTGGTGACAGCAGCGCCGGGGATCGACGAGAGGAGGGTGCGGCGGAGGGAGTTGCCGAGGGTGTAGCCGAAGCCCGGCTCCAGCGGCTCGATGACGAACCGGGAGCGGAACTCGTCGACGACCTCTTCGGTCAACGAGGGACGCTGAGCGATCAGCATGGAGTGAATCCTTCAGTCAGGGGCGCCCGCTATTTGACGCCCGACTCTGTACTGCAAGGGTACGGGCGGTACGACCCGAAAGAGCCGTACCGCCCGGAAATCCCTGACGAAGCGAGATCAGACGCGACGACGCTTCGGCGGACGGCAGCCGTGCTGCGACATGTGGGGGACGACCCCCACACCCCCAGCCGGAGGCCCGCCCGCCGCGTGCCGAGCGTCAGACGCGACGACGCTTCGGCGGACGGCAGCCGTTGTGCGGGGTGGGCGTGACGTCCTGGATGGAACCGACCTCGAGGCCGGTCGCCTGCAGGGAGCGGATGGCGGTCTCACGACCGGAACCCGGGCCCTTGACGAACACGTCGACCTTGCGCATGCCGTGCTCCTGAGCGCGGCGGGCAGCCGACTCGGCGGCCATCTGCGCGGCGAACGGCGTGGACTTCCGGGAGCCCTTGAAGCCGACGTGGCCGGCGGAGGCCCAGGAGATCACGTTGCCGGACGGGTCCGTGATCGACACGATGGTGTTGTTGAACGTGCTCTTGATGTGCGCGTGGCCGTGAGCGACGTTCTTCTTTTCCTTGCGGCGCACCTTCTTGGCAGCGCCCTGACGTCCCTTGGGGGGCATGTCGTTCTCCTACGGGAGGTGGTCGGTCCTACAGCGAAGACCGCTGGACGGCGAGTCCGCTGCGGACTACTTCTTGCCCGGCTTCTTCTTACCGGCGATGGCGCGACGCGGGCCCTTGCGGGTGCGGGCGTTGGTGCTGGTGCGCTGGCCGCGGACGGGCAGGCCACGGCGGTGCCGCAGACCCTGGTACGTGCCGATCTCGACCTTGCGGCGGATGTCGGCCTGGATCTCGCGACGGAGGTCACCCTCGGTCTTGATGTTGTTGTCGACGTACTCGCGGATCGCGACGAGCTGCTCCTCGGAGAGGTCGCGAACGCGGGTGTTCGGGTCGACGCCGGTGGCGGCCAGCGTCTGCTGCGAAAGGGTCCGGCCGATGCCGAACACGTAGGTGAGGGCGATCTCCACGCGCTTTTCGCGCGGGATGTCAACACCGGAAACGCGTGCCATTCAATGGCTCCAGTTGATTGTCGGAGGTCTTCCACAGAACCGGTCCCCGGTCGCCGTATCAGGTACGAACCGGGTCCCCGGCCTCCGAACCGGGGGTGTCGGGCACCTGGGTGCCCGGGTCCTGCGTATGAACATGTTCAGCTCGCGTCGCGCGAAGTCTTGCGAATCGCGGAGGGAACGGTCGTGCGTCAGCCCTGGCGCTGCTTGTGGCGCGGGTTGTCGCAGATGACCATGACCCGACCGTGACGGCGGATCACCCTGCACTTGTCGCAGATCTTCTTGACGCTCGGCTTGACCTTCATGGGGTGAGGTTCTCCGGGTCAGTTGCCGGCGGTCCCCCGGCACGGTGCCGCGGGACGTGGGCAAGATCTACTTGTACCGGTAGACGATCCGGCCACGCGTCAGGTCGTACGGAGACAGCTCCACCACGACCCGGTCGTCAGGGAGGATGCGGATGTAGTGCATACGCATCTTGCCGCTGATGTGTGCCAGGACCTGGTGGCCGTTCTGGAGCTCGACCCTGAACATGGCGTTCGGAAGAGACTCGACGACAGTGCCCTCGATCTCGATGGCACCTTGCTTCTTGGCCACGCTTCGCCCTTCGAATCGACTACCTTGATCGACTCCGCTACACCCTGCGAGCAGATGCAGGCATACGGGTGCACTGGAGCCGACGAGTCAGTCTACGTCAGCACCCCCGGAAAGGCGAAACGAGGAAGTCTGCCCCAAGAGGGAGATCGTCATGCCCGCGGGGCACCATCGCCGGCTTCGGCCTCCGGCCGCCGGGCGCTCCCGGGGTCCGCGTCAGGCCAGCGGGTCCGGGGCCGCCGTGACGCCCAGCTCCGCCAGCTTGGCCTTGCCGCCGTCGGGGGCGGTGAGGACCAGGGGGCCCTCTTCCGTCAGGGCCACGGAGTGCTCCCAGTGCGACGACCACGTGCCGTCGGTCGTGATGACCGTCCAGTCGTCCCCCAGGACCTCGGTCCTCGGGGTGCCGAGCGACACCATCGGCTCGATGGCGAGGCAGAAGCCGGGCACCAGCTTCGGGCCCTTGCCGCGGCGCCGGTCGACGTAGTTCAGCAGGTGCGGGTCCATGTGCATCTCGGTGCCGATGCCGTGGCCGCCGTAGTCCTCGATGATCCCGTACTTGCCGCCGCCGGGCTTGGGCTGGCGGCGGATGTAGGTCTCGACGGCCCGCGAGATGTCGACGAGCCGGTTGCCCTGCTTCATCGCCGCGATGCCGGCCCACATCGACTCCTCGGTCACCCGGGAGAGCTCGACCAGCTCCGGGGCGTGTCCGGAGCCCACGAAGGCCGTGTAGGCGGCGTCGCCGTGCCAGCCGTCGATGATCGCGCCGCAGTCGATGGAGATGATGTCGCCGTCCTTGAGGACGACGTCGTCGGACGGGATGCCGTGGACGACGACCTCGTTCACGGACGTGCAGATCGTCGCCGGGAATCCGCCGTACCCGAGGAAGTTCGGCTTGGCGTCGTGCTCCGCGAGCACCTTGCGGGCGACCTGGTCCAGGTCCTTGGTGGTGGCGCCGGGCACGGCGGCCTCCCGCGTCGCCGCGTGGATGGCGGCCACGACCAGCCCCGCCTCACGCATCTTGGCGATCTGCTCGGGGCTCTTGATCTGCACCATGGGGGCTGCGGCCTTTCTGGACCGGAGGAGGGACGGACGCACTCAACGATACGGGGCCGGACCCCGCGGCAGGTCGCGGGCGGTCGTGCCGCGGGCGCGACCCACCCCGGGCACACCACAGCCGCGGCCCCGAGAGGGAACCGCGGCTGCAGCCACGCGAGAACTACTTGTCGCGCTTCAGCGCCTCCAGCGCCCGCGTCGTGACCTCGCCCACCGGTCCCATCGCGGAGATGGTGACGACCAGCCCCTGCGCCTTGTAGTAGTCGATGATCGGCTCGGTCTGCGTGTGGTAGACCTCGAGCCGCGTGCGGACCGTCTCCTCGGAGTCGTCGTCCCGCTGGTACAGCTCGCCGCCGCAGACGTCGCAGACGCCTTCCTTCTTCGGCGGCGTGTACGTCACGTGGAAGACGTGCGCCGAGTCGTTGCGGCAGACGCGCCGGCCGGCGATCCGCTTGACGACCTCGTCCTCGGGGGCCTCCAGGTCCAGCACCGCGTCGAGCTTCATGTTCTCGGTCTGGAGGAGCTCGTCCAGCGCCTCGGCCTGCGACACGTTGCGCGGGAAACCGTCGAGCAGGAAGCCGCCCTCGGCGTCGGGCTGCTCCATCCGGTCCTTCGCCATGGCGATGGTGACCTCGTCCGGTACGAGGTTGCCGGCGTCCATGTAGGACTTGGCGAGCTTGCCCAGCTCGGTCTGCCGGCTGATGTTCGCGCGGAACAGGTCTCCCGTGGAGATGTGCGGAATGTGCAGCGTCTCGGCAAGGCGGGTGGCCTGCGTTCCCTTTCCGGCACCCGGCGGCCCGACGAGGACGATTCGCATCAGCGGAGGAACCCTTCGTAATTGCGCTGCTGGAGCTGGCTCTCGATCTGCTTCACCGTCTCGAGACCCACACCCACGATGATCAGGATGCTGGTACCGCCGAACGGGAAGTTCTGGTTTGCCCCGAAACCAGCCAACGCCATTGTCGGGACGAGAGCGATCAGACCCAGGTACAGCGAACCCGGCCAGGTGATCCGGTTGAGTACGTAGCTCAGGTACTCAGCGGTCGGTCGGCCAGCCCGGATGCCCGGGATGAAGCCACCATACTTCTTCATGTTGTCGGCGACTTCCTCGGGGTTGAACGAGATAGCCACGTAGAAGAAGGCGAAGAACACGATCAGGAAGAAGTACAGGATGATGTGCGGGGTCGCCCCCGTGTCCGCGAGATTCTTCGTGATCCAGGTGGCCCAGCCCGCCTGCGAGTTGGAGAACTGGACGATCAGCGCCGGGATGTAGAGCAGCGACGAGGCGAAGATGACGGGGATCACACCCGCCTGGTTCACCTTCAGCGGGATGTACGTGGACGTGCCGCCGTAGGAACGGCGTCCGATCATGCGCTTCGCGTACTGGACCGGAATGCGGCGCTGGGCCTGCTCCACGAACACCACGAGACCGACCATCACCAGGCCGACCAGGATCACCGTGCCGAACTCGATCCAGCCGCCCGCCAGGTCGCCCTGCTTCTTGATGGCCCACAGGGCGGACGGGAAGGTCGCGGCGATCGAGATGAACATCAGGATCGACATGCCGTTGCCGATGCCGCGGTCGGTGACGAGCTCACCGAGCCACATGACGACGGCCGTACCGGCGGTCATGCAGACCACCATCACGACGGTGGTGAAGATGGACCGGTCGGGCACGATCTGGCCGGCGACGGTGCAGCCGGAGAAGAGGGCGCCGCTGCGGGCGGTGGCCACCAGGCCGGTGCCCTGCAGGATGGCGAGCGCCATGGTCAGGTAGCGGGTGTACTGCGTGATCTTCGCCGTACCCGCCTGGCCCTCCTTCTTCAGGGCCTCCAGGCGCGGGATCACCACGGTCAGCAGCTGCAGAATGATGCTCGCCGTGATGTACGGCATGATGCCGAGCGCGAAGACCGTGATCTGCAGCAGGGCGCCACCGCTGAACATGTTGACCAGACCGAAGAGGCCCTGGTTGCCGGACGCCTGGTCCACACACTCCTGGACGCTCTTGTAGTCGACGCCGGGGATCGGGATGTGGGTACCGAGCCGGTACACCACGATGATGCCGAGCGTGAAGAGCAGCTTCTTGCGCAGGTCGGGCGTCTTGAACGCCCGGGCGAACGCGGTGAGCACGGTGCCTCCTGCGACCCCCGCGCTTCTGCGTCAAGGGTGACGGTCTTGAGGTTCGACTGACGACTTAGGGGATAACGGCCAACTGCCGTTCAGGGTGCCCCATGTGTGGCACCCGTGAAAGAGGGCAGCGCAGGCCACCTTACCGGCGGGACCACTGCCCTTGGAACGACCAACCGGGGATACCCCTTTTGTGGAGTATCCCCGGTCGGGATCGTTCAGGTCATCGAGACGCCTGAATGGCTCAGACGAGCTCGGTGACGGTACCGCCGGCGGCGGTGATCTTCTCCTTGGCGGAGCCGGAGACGGCGTCGACCGTCACCTGCAGCGCCACGGAGATCTCGCCCTGGCCGAGCACCTTGACGAGGCTGTTCTTGCGAACGGCACCCTTGGCCACGAGACCCTCGACGGTGACCTCGCCACCCTCGGGGTACAGCGCGGCCAGCTTGTCGAGGTTCACGACCTGGAACTCGGTCTTGAACGGGTTCTTGAAGCCCTTCAGCTTCGGGAGACGCATGTGGAGGGGCATCTGGCCACCCTCGAAGCGCTCCGGAACCTGGTAACGGGCCTTCGTACCCTTGGTACCACGACCGGCCGTCTTACCCTTCGACGCCTCACCACGACCCACACGGGTCTTGGCGGTCTTGGCGCCCGGGGCGGGACGGAGGTTGTGGATCTTGAGCGGGTTCTGCTCCGCCATGATCAGTCGACCTCCTCGACCGTCACGAGGTGGCGGACGGTGTGCACCATGCCGCGGAACTCGGGGCGGTCCTCCTTGACGACCTGCGTGTTGATGCCCTTGAGACCAAGGGAGCGCAGGGTGTCACGGTGGTTCTGCTTGCTGCCGATGTAGGACTTGACCTGCGTAATCTTGAGCTGCGCCATGATTACGCACCCGCCCCGGCACGCGCACGGAGAAGAGCCGCGGGGGCGACGTCCTCGAGCGGCAGACCACGGCGGGCCGCGATCTCCTCGGGACGCTGCAGGCCCTTGAGGGCCTCCACGGTCGCGTGCACGATGTTGATGGCGTTGTCGGAGCCGAGCGACTTCGACAGCACGTCGTGGATACCGGCGCACTCGAGCACGGCGCGCACCGGACCACCGGCGATCACACCGGTACCCGGGGACGCGGGCTTGAGCAGCACGACGCCGGCAGCCTTCTCACCCTGGATGGGGTGCGGGATGGTGCCCTGGATGCGGGGGACCTTGAAGAAGTGCTTCTTGGCCTCCTCAACGCCCTTGGCGATGGCGGCCGGCACCTCCTTGGCCTTGCCGTATCCGACGCCCACGGTGCCGTCACCGTCGCCCACCACGACCAGCGCGGTGAAGCTGAAGCGACGACCACCCTTCACAACCTTGGCGACGCGGTTGATCGCGACGACGCGCTCAACGTAAGCGGTCTTCTCGGCGGCAGCTGCGCCGCCGTCACGGCCCTTCCGGTCCCGCCGCTCGCCGCCACCGGCACCGCTTCCGCGGCGCTGGGGTCCAGCCATTGGAATTACCTCTCTCTTTTTCCGCTAGCTACGGAACCGGCTCAGAACTTCAGTCCGGCTTCGCGGGCGGCGTCCGCCAGAGCGGCGATGCGCCCGGCGTACTGGTTGCCACCACGGTCGAACACGACGGCCTCGACACCGGCGGCCTTGGCGCGCTCGGCGACCAGGGCCCCGACCTGCTTGGCCTGCGCGGACTTGTCGCCCTCGCCACCACGGATCGAGGTGTCCAGGGTGGACGCCGACGCCAGGGTGTGGCCCTTGAGGTCGTCGATCACCTGCGCCACGATGTGACGGTTGGAGCGGGTCACGACCAGACGCGGACGCTCCGCCGTACCGGAGAGATTCTTGCGAATCCGGATGTGGCGGCGCTTGATCGCGGCGCGCTTGTAGGCGTCGCCCTTGAGGATCTTCTGTCCGTATGCCATGGCTTACTTACCCGCCTTTCCGACCTTGCGGCGGATGACTTCGCCCTCGTACTTGACGCCCTTGGCCTTGTACGGGTCGGGCTTGCGCAGCTTGCGGATGTTGGCCGCAACCTCGCCGACCTTCTGCTTGTCGATGCCCTCGACCGAGAAGCGGGTCGGGGACTCCACCTTGAAGGTGATGCCCTCGGGGGCCTCGACGGTGATCGGGTGGCTGTAACCGAGGGAGAACTCCAGGTTCGAACCCTTGGCGACCACGCGGTAACCGACACCGCTGATCTCGAGCTTCTTCACGTAACCCTGGGTCACGCCGGTGATCATGTTCGCCACCAGCGTGCGGGACAGGCCGTGCAGGGCCTTGCTCTGACGCTCGTCGTTGGGGCGGGTGACGTTCAGAACGCCGTCCTCACCCTTGGCGATGTCGATCGGCGCGACGACGGTGTGGGTCAGCGTGCCCTTGGGGCCCTTGACCGCGACCGTACGGCCGTCGATGGTGACGTCCACGCCGGCGGGAACCGCGATGGGGAGCTTGCCGATGCGCGACATAGCTGTTTCCTCCGTTCCCTTCCGCTACCAGACGTAGGCGAGGACTTCCCCACCCACGCCCTTCTTGCCGGCCTGCTTGTCGGTGAGGAGCCCGTGCGACGTGGAGATGATCGCCACGCCGAGGCCGCCCAGCACCTTCGGCAGGTTGGTGGACTTCGCGTACACCCGGAGACCGGGCTTGGAGATCCGCTTGATGCCCGCGATGGAGCGCTCACGGTTCGGGCCGAACTTCAGCTCGAGAACGAGGTTCTTGCCGACCTCGGCGTCCTCGACCTTCCAGCCCGTGATGAAGCCCTCCTGCTGGAGGATCTCCGCGATGTGAGACTTGATCTTGGACGCCGGCATCGTCACGGAGTCGTGGTACGCCGAGTTCGCGTTCCGCAGACGCGTAAGCATGTCTGCGATCGGATCAGTCATGGTCATGAATTGGCCTTCGGCCTCTCTCGCCGGGGTTTCCTGGTGCGCCATCCCTCTCCCCGATCCGAGACGGGACGGGTGCGGCGCGGTGGACCTACGGCGTAGTAAGTCGTACGGGCGGCAGACGCCCAACCCCACAAGCCTAAGGCATGCGGAGACGGGCCCCTGCCGACCCAGATGCTTACCGAGAGTCTGAATAACCCGGAATTACCGGATTACCAGGAGCTCTTGGTCACGCCCGGCAGCTCGCCACGGTGAGCCATCTCACGAAGGCACACGCGGCACAGGCCGAACTTGCGGTAGACGGAGTGCGGGCGGCCGCAGCGCTGGCAGCGGGTGTAGCCACGCACACCGAACTTGGGCTTGCGAGCAGCCTTAGCGATCAGAGCCTTCTTCGCCATCTCGCTCACGCCTCCTTGAACGGGAAGCCGAGGTGACGAAGGAGCGCGCGGCCCTCAGCGTCGTTGGTCGCCGTGGTGACCACGGTGATGTCCATACCCCGGACGCGGTCGATCTTGTCCTGGTCGATCTCGTGGAACATGACCTGCTCCGTGAGACCGAAGGTGTAGTTGCCACGGCCGTCGAACTGCTTGGGGGACAGGCCGCGGAAGTCGCGGATGCGCGGGAGCGCGAGCGACAGGGTGCGGTCCAGGAACTCCCACATGCGGTCGCCACGAAGCGTGACGTGGGCACCGATCGGCTGACCCTCACGCAGCTTGAACTGCGCGATGGACTTGCGGGCCTTGGTGACGGCCGGCTTCTGACCGGTGATCGTGGTGAGGTCGCGGATGGCGCCCTCGATCAGCTTGGAGTCGCGGGCGGCGTCGCCCACACCCATGTTGACCACGATCTTGACGAGGCCGGGAACCTGCATGACGTTCTCGTAGGAGAACTCCTCACGCAGCTTGCCCGCGATCTCCTCGCGGTACTTCGTCTTCAGACGCGGAGTGGTGGTGGTCGCCATCAGATGTCCTCACCCGTCCGCTTGGCAACGCGGATCTTGTTGCCCTCGTCGTCGAAGCGGTAACCGACGCGCGTGACGACCTTGTTGCCGTCCTTCTCCACGACCAGCTGGACGTTGGAGACGTGGATCGGGGCCTCGGTGGTCACGATGCCGCCGGCCTGCGAACCGCGAGCGGTCGGACCGGCCTTGGTGTGCTTCTTGACCCGGTTGACACCCTCGACCAGGACACGGTCCTCACGGGGGAAGGCCGCGATGACCTTGCCCTGCTTGCCCTTGTCCTTACCGGTGATGACCTGGACCAGGTCGCCCTTCTTGATCTTCATGCTCACAGCACCTCCGGCGCGAGGGAGATGATCTTCATGAACTTCTTCTCGCGCAGCTCACGGCCGACCGGGCCGAAGATACGGGTGCCGCGAGGGTCGCCGTCGTTCTTCAGAATGACGGCGGCGTTCTCGTCGAAGCGGATGTACGAGCCGTCCGGACGGCGGCGCTCCTTGACGGTGCGAACGATGACCGCCTTGACGACGTCACCCTTCTTCACGTTGCCACCGGGGATCGCGTCCTTGACGGTGGCGACGATGACGTCACCGATACCCGCGTAGCGGCGACCGGAGCCACCGAGCACACGGATGCAGAGGATCTCCTTCGCACCCGTGTTGTCGGCGACACGCAGTCGCGACTCCTGCTGGATCACGTCTATCTCCTGATTGTCTGCCGGTTCCCTCCGGGTGTTGGTCCGGAGAGCCTGGCGGAACCGTCCTGCGGGAACTCCGCAGGAATTACTTGTGCCTCTGGGAGGCGAACCACCGCCGGGGGCCGGGGCCCCCGGCGGGGTCAGCGGGGCCGGAGCCCCTGCCGACTACTTCGCCTTCTCGAGGATCTCCACGACGCGCCAGCGCTTCGTGGCGGACAGCGGCCGGGTCTCCATGAGGAGGACGCGGTCGCCGACACCCGCGGCGTTCTGCTCGTCGTGGGCCTTGAGCTTGTTCGTACGGCGGATGACCTTGCCGTACAGCGCGTGCTTGACGCGGTCCTCGACGGCGACGACGACGGTCTTGTCCATCTTGTCGCTGACGACCAGACCCTCGCGGGTCTTGCGGAATCCGCGTGCCTCGGTGTTCTCAGTCACGTTGCTCTCGCTCATCAGGCGCTCTCCACCGTCTCGATGCCCAGCTCGCGCTCACGCATCAGGGTGTAGATCCGCGCGATGTCCTTACGGACGGCCTTGAGCCGACCGTGGTTCTCGAGCTGACCGGTCGCCGCCTGGAAGCGGAGGTTGAACAGCTCTTCCTTGGCTTCGCGGAGCTTCGCCAGAAGCTCCTCGTCACCCAGTTCGCGCAGCTCGGACGCCTTGGTACCGGCCGACATCACGCTTCACCTGCCTCGCGCTTGACGATCCGGCACTTCATCGGCAGCTTGTGGGCCGCACGAGTCAGCGCCTCACGGGCGATCTTCTCGTTGGGGTACGACAGCTCGAACATGACGCGTCCGGGCTTGACGTTGGCGATCCACCACTCCGGCGAACCCTTACCGGAACCCATGCGGGTCTCGGCCGGCTTCTTCGTGAGCGGACGGTCCGGGTAGATGTTGATCCAGACCTTGCCGCCACGCTTGATGTGACGGGTCATCGCGATACGAGCCGCCTCGATCTGGCGGTTCGTGACGTAGGCCGGGGTCAGCGCCTGGATGCCGTACTCGCCGAACGCAACCTGCGTTCCACCCTTGGACATACCGTTGCGCTTCGGGTGGTGCTGCTTGCGGTGCTTGACCCTACGGGGGATCAGCATTTCGGTCAGGCCTCCGTTCCGGTGCTCTCAGCCGGAGCGGCAGCGGCGGGCGCCTCGGCCTTGGGGGCCTCGGCGGCCGGAGCCGACTGCTGCTGCGGCTTGCGACCGCGCCGCTCGCCACCGCGGCCACCACGGGCCGGGCGGTCGGCACCGCCACGGGCCGGGCGGTTACCCGCACGGGCCGCAGCGTTCTCGGCGCGGACCTCGGCGATGTTCTTGACGTCGCCCTTGTAGATCCAGACCTTCACGCCGATGCGGCCGAAGGTCGTCTTGGCCTCGAAGAAGCCGTAGTCCACGTTCGCGCGGAGCGTGTGCAGGGGCACGCGGCCCTCGCGGTAGAACTCCGAGCGGGACATCTCGGCGCCACCGAGGCGGCCACCGCACTGGATCTTGATGCCCTTGGCGCCGGCCTTCATCGCCGACTGCATGCTCTTGCGCATGGCACGGCGGAAGGAGACGCGGGAGGAGAGCTGCTCGGCGACGGCCTGGGCCACGAGCTGAGCGTCCGTCTCGGGGTTCTTGACCTCGAGGATGTTCAGCTGGACCTGCTTGCCGGTGAGCTTCTCGAGGTCGCCGCGGATGCGGTCGGCCTCGGCGCCGCGGCGGCCGATGACGATGCCCGGACGAGCGGTGTGGATGTCCACACGCACGCGGTCACGGGTGCGCTCGATCTCGACCTTGGAGATGCCGGCGCGCTCCATGCCGGACGTCATCATCCGACGGATGGCGACGTCTTCCTTGACGTAGTCCTTGTACAGCTTGTCGGCGTACCAACGCGACTTGAAGTCGGTCGTGACACCGAGCCGGAACCCATGCGGGTTAACCTTCTGGCCCATTACCGGGTTCCTTCCTTGCTGCTGACGACCACGGTGATGTGGCTGGTCCGCTTGCGGATCCGGTAGGCGCGGCCCTGGGCGCGCGGACGGAACCGCTTCAGGGTCGGGCCCTCGTCGACGTACGCCTCGGAGATGTAGAGGCTGTCGGCGTCGGTGTGGTCGTAGTTGTGCGCGGCGTTGGCAATGGCGCTGTCCAGCACCTTGCCCACCGGCACGCTCGCGGCCTGCGGGGCGAAACGCAGGACCGCCTGAGCCTCCGTGGCATCCATGCCACGGATGAGGTCCACCACGCGGCGGGCCTTCATGGGCGTGACGCGGATGTACCGCGCCTGGGCCCTGGCTTCCATGGTTGTCCCTTCAGTGTTTGTCATCGTCTTTCACACCCCGCTGACTAGCGGCGCTTCGACTTCCGGTCGTCCTTGACGTGACCCCGGAAGGTGCGCGTCGGCGAGAACTCGCCGAGCTTGTGGCCGACCATGGACTCGGTGACAAACACCGGGATGTGGGTCTTGCCGTTGTGCACCGCGATCGTGTGGCCGAGCATCGCCGGGACGATCATCGAGCGACGGGACCAGGTCTTGATGACGTTCTTGGTACCGGCTTCGTTCTGGACGTCCACCTTCTTGATCAGGTGGTCGTCGACGAAGGGTCCCTTCTTCAAGCTACGAGGCATCTCAACCCGTCCTTAGCGCTTCTTGTTCGTCTTGCGGCGGCGGACGATGTACTTGTTCGACGCCTTCTTGGGCGAACGAGTACGGCCTTCCTTCTTGCCCCACGGGGACACGGGGTGACGACCACCGGAGGTCCGGCCCTCACCACCACCGTGCGGGTGGTCCACCGGGTTCATGACCACACCACGGACGGTCGGGCGAACGCCCAGCCACCGCTTGCGACCCGCCTTGCCCCAGTTGATGTTGCTCTGCTCGGCGTTGCCGACCTCGCCGACCGTGGCGCGGCAGCGCTGGTCGACCAGGCGGATCTCCCCGGACGGCATGCGGAGGTGGGCCATGGTGCCCTCCTTCGCGAGCAGCTGCACGGAGGCGCCGGCGGAGCGGGCGAACTTGGCACCGCCACCGGGACGGAGCTCGATCGCGTGGATCGTGGTACCGACCGGGATGTTGCGGAGGGCCAGGTTGTTGCCCGGCTTGATGTCGGCCCCGGGACCGTTCTCGACGCGGTCGCCCTGCTGCAGGTTGCGCGGGGCGAGGATGTAGCGCTTCTCGCCGTCGGCGTAGTGCAGCAGCGCGATGCGCGCGGTGCGGTTGGGGTCGTACTCGATGTGCGCGACCTTCGCCGGCACGCCGTCCTTGTCGTGACGACGGAAGTCGATCACGCGGTAGGCGCGCTTGTGTCCGCCACCCTGGTGGCGAACGGTCACACGACCGGCGTTGTTACGGCCGCCCTTGCTGTGCAGCGGGCGGACCAGCGACTTCTCCGGCGTGGACCGCGTGACCTCGACGAAGTCGGCGACGCTGGAGCCACGACGGCCCGGAGTCGTCGGCTTGTACTTGCGGATACCCATTTCTCAGTCCTCGTCCGATATCGGACGATCCGGACCTCCGTCAGGAGGTCGGACCGCCGAAGATGTCGATACGGTCGCCCTCGGCGAGGGTCACGATCGCGCGCTTGCTGTCGGCACGCTTGCCGAAGCCCGTGCGGGTCCGCTTGCGCTTGCCCTGGCGGTTGATCGTGTTGACCCCGGTGACCTTGACCGAGAAGACCGCCTGGACGGCCTCCTTGATCTGGGTCTTGTTGGAGCCCGGCGCGACGACGAACGTGTACTTGTTCTCGTCGAGCAGCGCGTAGCTCTTCTCGGACACGACCGGCTTGAGCAGCACGTCACGGGGGTCCGTGAACGCCTTGCTCGCCGGGGTCACGACGGTGTTCTTGCCCTCGGCCTCGTGGCGACGCGCCTTGGCGACGCGCGCGGCCTTGGCCGCCTTGGCGGCCTTCGAGGCGATGCTCGGGTGACGCGTAGCCATCAGGCCTCGCTCCCTTCGGTGTCAGCGGCCTTGGGGCCAGACACGAAGGACTCGAAAGCGGCCTGGGTGAAGACCACGTCGTCCGAGACGAGAACGTCGTACGTGTTCAGCTGGCCCGGCTCCAGGATGTGGATCTGGGGCAGGTTGCGGGCGGACAGCCACGCGGCCTCGTCGGAGCGGTCGGCGACGAGCAGCAGGTTCTTACGCTCGCTGATCTTGCCGAACAGGCTCCGGGCGGCCTTGGTGGAGGGGTTGTCGCCCTCGATCACGCCGGTGACGACGTGGATGCGGTTGTGGCGGGCCCGGTCGGTGAGGGCGTGGCGCAGGGCCGCGGCCTTCATCTTCTTCGGGGTCCGCTGCGAGTAGTCGCGCGGCACGGGACCGTGCACGACGCCACCACCGGCGAACTGCGGCGCACGGGTCGAACCCTGGCGCGCGCGGCCGGTGCCCTTCTGGCGGTACGGCTTCTTGCCGCCACCACGGACCTCGCCGCGACGCTTGGTCTTGTGCGTGCCCTGGCGGGCAGCGGCGTTCTGCGCGACGACGACCTGGTGGATCAGCGGGATGCTGATCTTCTCCACGCCGAAGATCTCCGCGGGGAGCTCGACGCTACCGGTCTTCTCGCCGGCAGGCGAAAGGATGTCAACAGTGCTCATCGGTTACCTCAGGCCCCCTTGGCCGCGGTGCGGACCAGGACGAGGCCGCCGTTCGGACCGGGAACCGCGCCCTTGATGAGCAGCAGACCCTTCTCCGCGTCAACGGCGTGGACGGTCAGGTTCTGGGTGGTGACCCGCTCGTTGCCCATGCGACCCGCCATGCGGAGGCCCTTGAACACGCGGCCCGGGGTGGCGCAGCCACCGATGGAACCGGGAGAGCGGTGCTTGCGCTGGGTGCCGTGACCGGCGCCGAGGCCCTTGAAGTTGTGACGCTTCATGACACCGGCGAAGCCCTTGCCCTTGCTCTTGCCGGTCACGTCGACCTTCACGCCGGACTCGAAGACCTCGGCGGTGACTTCCTGGCCCAGCGTGTACTCGGAGGCGTCCGACGTGCGGATCTCAACGAGGTGACGGCGGGGGGTGACGTCGGCCTTGGCGAAGTGGCCCTTGAGGGGCTTGTTCACCTTGCGCGGGTCGATCTCGCCGAAGGCGATCTGGACCGACTCGTAGCCGTCGACGTCGTTCGTACGGACCTGGGTGACGACGTTGGGGCCGGCCTTGACGACGGTGACCGGAACAACGCGGTTGTTCTCGTCCCACACCTGCGTCATGCCGAGCTTCTCGCCCAGGATGCCCTTGATCTGCTTAGCCATTCTCAGATCACCGGCCTTCAGAGCTTGATCTCGATGTCGACACCGGCCGGGAGGTCGAGTCGCATCAGAGAGTCAACGGTCTTGGGGGTCGGGTCGAGGATGTCGATCAGGCGCTTGTGCGTGCGCATCTCGAAGTGCTCGCGCGAGTCCTTGTACTTGTGCGGCGACTTGATGACGCAGTACACGTTCTTCTCAGTGGGCAGCGGCACCGGGCCCGCGACCGACGCACCAGTACGCGTCACCGTCTCGACGATCTTCTTCGCCGAGGAGTCGATGACCTCGTGGTCGTAGGCCTTGAGCCGGATGCGGATCTTCTGTCCCGCCATGGCTACTTCGTAGTCCTGTCTCTCGAAAACGCTCTGGAACCCGGTGTTCCCTACCCTCACCTCCGACCCACGCGGTCGGGCGTGTCGCGCTCCCGCTGACACAGATGTCCCTCTTCGGGACTTCCCTGCTGGGGAGTGCGGGCCCTTCCGGAACCGCGGGCGGGGGCGAGAGGCCCACCGGGCGCCTGGTCTGCACCCCGCTGACACTTCCCGGAAGATTCCCGTACTTCCGCCCCTGATCAGGGGCGACGAGTACTGTGGGACTCGCTTCCGGTCCTCCCGGCGGGAGGCGCGCAGCATCGGCACTCGACCGAGCAACTCGGCTAGTCTGCCATACACGACGGGGGCCTGGCCAATCGAGCCGGAGAGAATACCCCGGACGTGACGTAGGTCAAACCGTGCCCCGCCGGGCGGGCGGGTGCGGCGGGACATGACCGGACATTCGGGAGGGGACGCGCGTGGCGGCAGCCGGCACGGACGGGGCGACGGAGGCCGAACGGGCGGGGGCCCGGGCGGCGGGGCGTGCGGACAAGTGGTCGATCGCGTGGATCCTGCTGGCGCTGGCCCTGTGGGGCTGCTTCGCGATCCTGCTGCTCTCCTCGTACGGCCCCGAGTCCCACTCCTACGGCGCCGGCCCGGGTGAGCAGCGCTGCAAGGGGCCGCTGATCGACCCGTTCCAGCGGGTGGACGGCATCTGCGACAGCGAGCTCCGCCAGTGGCCGGCGCTGCTGGGCATCCTCGCCCTGTCGACGATCACGACGGCCGTGGCAGCGGCGACAACGGTCTACGCCAAGCTCCTGTCCCGCCTGACAACCACCCCCGTCACCCGCAACGCAGAGTCTTGACGGTGGCGGGGAAGTAGACGCGCATGAACGCTTCAACCTTCGTACGATTTCCCTCGTCGAGGATGCTCGCCTGAGGCAAGTGCAACTTGAGCGTGAAATGTTGCCCACGGGCGGTGAGGCATGAAGTGCTCGCGATAGCGCCGTTCCTGCCGACAATCGCCTCATCGCCGATGCTTGCTTCACGCCACTGTGAAACGTCGACGAAGATCGAATCAAACTCAGATCGCTGAGCGAACCCGGGCGCATTTGATGTCCAGTAGAAGTGGAACTCCATGAGCCGGTTACCGCTAGATAGAATCGTACATGGGGCTGAAATGAGTTCCGATCGATCCACGCGACTGTACTCGTATAGGTCTTCGGTGGAATCGACTAAAGGGTCGACAAGCTTCCAGTCGACGGGTGTGCCACAAATTCTTTTCGGCGGTTTGAAATGACTACCACCCCCACAGGACGTTACCAGAAGGGAAAAACACAGTGTAAGGATGATGGCACTCAGTCTCGATAGAATCCTTCTCATCAGCGTGGATCACGTCCCGACATGTCCCTGCCCTTCACGCCACCGCGACCAGCCGCCGTATCAATGGCATCCTGCGCGTCATATGTGGCGTCGACTTCACCTGCATGCACTGCCTGCCATTCGTCGGCAAGGGCCATGAGTTGCCTGTTTCTCAGTTCAGCGGTCTTGATGTTGTTCTCGGCACGCTGACCGTCGATCCGCTTCTGCTCATCTTCCAACCACATGTTCGTGACATGGTCGACCCCTTGCTGCACCTTGTCACTAGCAACCGGGATGTAGCTGATCGCCTCGTCGATGAGTGGTTTCGCGGCGAAATCCGCGACCTCAGGGGCGCCTTGTGCCTGCACGCGAGCTTCCTCCAGAAAGCCCACTGTCCGTCCCGCCCGAGTGAGCGATTCGGTCGAGCCAGACTGACCGTGCTCGTGGATGTTAGCCACCATCGCCTGATTCAGCCCACCATTGAGAGTGCTGTAGGCGGCTTGGTCTTTCGAAATCTGCTTGGCGACCTCGAAAAGGTCGTGCTGCGCCAAGGGCGACTCTGCGACGTCGATCTCACTCATCGCCGTGTGCACCGTCCCCCCGTGGTTGACCAGGATGTTGGCCATCGGGCCTCGTAGGGACGGGGGGAAGTCGTCGCCTCTGGCGGACAGGGTCGTGATCGCCGACTTGAACACCGCGTCGTTCTGCCGCGTGTGTTCCACGTACCGCGCGTTCCCGTCCGCCGGGTCGATGCCCGTCGCCGCGGCCTGGAGTGCCGCGCCGAGGCCCGCGCGGTCGTCGCCGTCCGCGCCCGGCGCGTACGTGCCGACCTTCGCGCCCTCGCGCTCGTGCAGCGTGACGTCCCAGTCCCGGTCCTTCAACAGGTACGTCATCTTCTCGTCGGAGGCGAGGTACGCCGCCGCCGCGTCGGGGTCGCGGCTCATGATGCCGAGCATGCCGTCCACCGGGTCGTTGGCGAACCAGCCGTCCCGCTTACCGGCGTACTCGCCCTTCAGCTGCCAGATGCCCGGGTCCTTCCTCTCCGCCGCGATCATGTCGTCGGTGAGGTCCCCGAGCATGTCCGGCGCGTACCCGTGCCCCTTCTGCATCAGCGTGACCAGCGACTGGTACCCGACGGCCTTGTCCAGGCGGGCCCCCTGCGCGTCGGTGCCGTGCCGCTCCACACCGGCCTCGCGCATGTCCTCGCGCCAGCCCCGGTACCAGGACGACCCGGTGTCCCTCGTCGCGGAGGCGAGGGCGTCGGCCAGGCCGGTCTCGATCGCCGCGTAGTGCCCCGCGCGGCCGCCGCCCCGCACGTGGATCAGGTCGTTCAGCTCGTTCGTCAGCGTGAGGGTGCCCTGGGCGCCCAGGCCGTCCAGCAGGGCCCGTGAGAACGCCGGGTCGTCGCTGTTGTCGCGGAACGTCCGCTCGAGCTCGGCGATCTCCCGGTCGGACAGGCGTCCGCCGTCGCGGAGCTTCTCCAGCGCCTTCTCGGCCGCCTCGCCCTCGTACGTCTCGACGTCGTCCTTCGCCTCGCCGTTGAAGCCCTTGCCCCCGGCGGCGACGCCGGAGTCGACCACGACGGCGTGGAGGGCGATCCGCACGCCCGCGTCCGCGTCCGTGACGTCCCGTACCGCCTTGTCGATGCGGTCCTGCCAGGACCGGACGGCCTCCTGCCACCCGGCGGGGTCGACGTGCAGTGTCCGCCGTTCCGCGTCCGGCAGACGCTCGGTGTCCAGGCTCACCCGGCCCTGCTCGGAGACCCTTATGCCCGCGTCGACAGCCTCCCGCCGAGCGGCCCTCAGCCGCCCCCGCAGCTCCACGAACTGCGTGTGCGCGTCCCTCAGCAGCCCGGCCACCGCCCTGGCCTCCGTCTGCGCGGACCCGAACTCCCGGAGCGTGACGTCGAACCGCCGGTTGGCCGCGTCGGCGCTCAGCCCCACCCAGCCGGTGCCCATGGAGATGCCGTGGACGTCACGCCGGTAGACCTTCTCCTGCTTGGCGAGCTCGCCCGCCATGCCGTCCCACCGGTCGGCGGCGGTGGTGAGCGCACCGAGGTCGGTGGTCATGATCTCGTGGTACGTCGGCATGCGCCCGCTCCCCCTGCCCCGCGTCCTCAGAACCGGTCCAGCGCCGACGGCTGCCGGATCCTCAGCGCCTGGGCACCCACCCCGTGGTCCGTGCCCGTCAGGACCGTCCCGGCGCCACGCAGCGCGCCCTTCTCGGTGTCGAGCCGGTCCATCAGGTTCCTCACCTGACCGCCCCAGGTCTCGTGGGCCTTCTTCAGCGCCGCGGAGGTGTCCCAGCCGTCACCGTCCTTGGCGGCGAACGCCTTGACCGCACTCCCGGTGTCCTCGTCCGCCCACGTCCCGGCCTTGGCGGTGTCGGGCTGGATGTGCTCCTCGATCGCCCGCACGGCAGCCGCCTTCTGGGCGGGCGAGGAGGCCAGGTCCGGCCGTCCTCCGCCCACCGGCCCCGGCACCACGGCACCGCTCACGACGCATCGCCTCCCCCAGAGACAGACAGGTGCTCCCGGCACCGGTCATCACCGAGGGTGACGATACCTCACTCATCGCGGAGCGTAACGAGTCGATCACTCGAAGGAGGTCCTCCGCCACGGCCTCAGGCCCCGTTCCCCGCGTTGCGCATGCGGGCGAAGGACGTGTTCAGGCCCTTCTTCAGGAGGCGGGACAACGGGCGTTCCACGCAGCGGTGGATCAGGTAGCTCAGGACCATGAAGCCTGTGATGATCGCGGCGACCAGGAGGCGGGCGTCCATCGTGCCGTGGAGGCGGTTGATGAGGGCCGTGCCGGCGGCGTAGTGGATCAGGTAGAGGGGGTACGTCATGGCGCCGGCCGTGACCAGCCACTTCCAGCGGACGCGGTCGGTGTGACCGAGCGCCACGGCGACCATGAAGAGCAGGAACACGGTGTAGATCAGCACGCTCCCCCGCCAGCCGGAGACGTGCTCGATCCGCTCGATGCGGTTGCCGAGCTCGAGCTGGCCCATGAGCCAGGCCATGGCGAGGATGCCCCACAGCAGGAGGTCCTGGCCGAAGCGGTGCATGAGGTAGAGGGCGAGACCCGCGATGAAGTACCAGGCGCCGTCCGGGTTGGCGACCAGCTCCAGCAGGGGCAGGTGGGATATGGGGGCGAGCATCGCCGCCGCGCCCCACAGGCAGCAGAACAGGACCACTCTGCGGTACGTCAGCCCCATGGCGACCACGACGAGGAAGAGCAGGTAGAAGCGCAGTTCCGACCAGAGGGTCCAGTAGACGCCGTCGACGTTGGGCACGGCCGAGCCGGACTGGAGCATCGTCAGGTTCAGGAGGATCTCGCGCAGGCGCAGGCGTTCCCACACCCCCGGAACGGCGATCAACACAGCCGTGGTGAACAGGACCGCGAACCAGTACGCCGGGTAGAGCCGGATCACCCGGGAGACGAAGAACTGGCGCGGGGTGCGGCCCCAGCACGACATGCAGATCACGAAGCCGCTGATCACGAAGAAGATCTCGACGCCGATCCAGCCGTAGGAGGCGAACCGGAAGGCCGTCGGCATGATCTCGGACACCGGCCGGTCCCAGATCAGGTTGCCGGGGCGGTCGGCCCGGTAGGTGCCGGCGTAGTGGTGCACGGCCACCATCAGGGCGGCGAGCAGCCGGATGCCGTCGATGACGTAGAGGCGCCCGCCCGGCGCCGGCCGTCCGGTGGGTGCTGTCGGGCCGGTCGGGACGGTCACGGCGAGTGGCGGGAGCGGTTGCTTGAACCGTCCTGCCGCCCGTCCCGTCAGCCGTCCCGCGACCCGCTCGGGTATCCGTGTTCCACTGTCCGCCGCACGCACCATCCGCCCAGCCAAGAACACCGTTCACGACGGCGGTAGTGCTTTCGACGACTCGCCGCCAACACCCCGTTCGGCGTTGGCGGCGTGTTCACCCGTGCGTCAGATGACGCCCTGGGCGAGCATCGAGTCGGCGACGCGCTCGAAGCCGGCGATGTTGGCACCGGTCACGTAGTCGCCGGGGGCGCCGTAGCGCTCGGCGGTCTCGTGGCAGGTGGTGTGGATGTCGTTCATGATGTGCGTCAGCTCGTCCTCGACGCGCTCCGCCGTCCACGACGTACGCGCGTGGTTCTGGGCCATTTCCAGGGCGCTGACCGCGACCCCGCCCGCGTTCGCCGCCTTGCCGGGGCCGAAGGCTACGCCGGAGCGCTGGAGGAGGTGGACGGCCTCGGGGGTGGTCGGCATGTTGGCGCCCTCGGAGACCGCCTTGACGCCGTTGCGGATCAGCGCGGCGGCGTCGTTCTCGTCCAGCTCGTTCTGGGTGGCCGACGGCAGCGCGATGTCGGCGGGGACCTCCCAGACCCGCCCGCCGGGCACGAAGCGCGCCGAGGAGCCGCGCCGCTCGGCGTACGTGTCGACGCGGCCGCGCTCGACCTCCTTGATCTGCTTGAGCAGCTCCAGGTCGATGCCCTTCTCGTCGACCACGTAGCCGGAGGAGTCGGAGCAGGTGATGGCGTTGGCGCCGAGGGCGGCCAGCTTCTCGATGGTGTAGATCGCGACGTTGCCGGAGCCGGACACGACCGCCGTCTGGCCCTCCAGGTCCTCGCCGCGCTCGCGCAGCATGGCCGCGGCGAAGAGGACGTTGCCGTAGCCGGTCGCCTCGGGGCGGATCAGCGAGCCGCCCCAGCCCGCGCCCTTGCCGGTGAGGACGCCGGCCTCCCAGCGGTTGGTGATGCGGCGGTACTGGCCGAACAGGTAGCCGATCTCTCGGCCGCCGACGCCGATGTCACCGGCCGGGACGTCCGTGTGCTCGCCGATGTGCCGGTGGAGCTCCGTCATGAAGGACTGGCAGAACCGCATGACCTCCGCGTCGCTGCGGCCGTGCGGGTCGAAGTCGCTGCCGCCCTTGCCGCCGCCGATGCCGAGGCCGGTCAGGGCGTTCTTGAAGATCTGCTCGAAGCCCAGGAACTTGATGACGCCCAGGTTCACGGACGGGTGGAAGCGCAGGCCGCCCTTGTACGGGCCGAGCGCGCTGTTGAACTCCACCCGGAAGCCCCGGTTGACGTGGACCCGCCCCTGGTCGTCCTGCCACGGCACGCGGAAGATGACCTGCCGCTCGGGCTCGACCAGCCGCTCGATGAGGCCCGGCTCCGCGTACTCGGGGCGGGCCGCGACCACGGGGGCGAGCGTCTCCAGCACCTCGTGGACGGCCTGGTGGAACTCGGGCTGGGCCGGGTTGCGGTGTTCGATCTCGGCGAGCAGGTGGTCGAGCGTGGTCTTCGATTCGGATCGCGTCGTCACGGAAGCCCTTTCTGGCACGGCTGACACCGGGTCCGGGAGGGGGGCCGGGAGGGGCGGCCGGCGTGGCTCCTGTCCCGTCCGGTGAGGGGCGCTCGGCGCCGTTGCCGCGCGCGGGGACACTTCAGTGTTACGCGCATGTAAACACCCTGGCCAGTGTTCGGTCTGCGCCCTGACCAATATGTGAGACCGGTGCGTCGCATAACGGCTACCCGTGGGCGCACGACGACGAAGACGGCGGCAGGGGCCGCCCTGGTCACGCGTCGCCGTTGAGCATCGCCGCCGTGAGGACGTTCCCGGCGACGCCCCAGCCGCCGTCGGCGACCTCGTCGACGAGGACGACGGTGGTGGCGCGGGCCCGCTCGCCGTAGATCTCCGCGTACAGGTCGGTGGTGCGCTCGACGATCTTCCGCTTGTCCTCGGCGGTGACGGTGCCCGCGGGGACCTTGAAGTGGGCGAAGGGCATGTCAGACCAGCCCTCCGTTGGCGCGCAGGGTCTGGCCGTTCACCCAGTGGCCGGCGGGGCTGCTCAGGAAGGCGACCACGGCGGCGATGTCCTCCGGGGTGCCCAGCCGCTCCAGGGGCGGGGTCTTGGCGAGCTGCTCGATCCGCTCGGGCGTCTTGTCCGCGAGGAACATGTCCGTGGCCGTGGGCCCGGGGGCGACGGCGTTCACCGTGATGTCGCGGCCGCGCAGCTCACGCGCCATGATCAGCACCATCGCCTCCACGGCACCCTTGCTCGCCGAGTACGCGCCGTAGGTCGGGAACTGCGCGCCGACGACGGACGTCGAGAACCCCACGAAGGAGCCGCCCGCCCGCAGTCGCCGGGCCGCCTCCCGGGCGACCACGAAGGTGCCGCGGATGTTGGTGCGGTGCATGGCGTCCATGGCCGCGAGGTCCAGGTCGGCGATGGTCGACAGGGTCATCCGGCCGGCCGAGTTCACGACCACGTCGACGCCGCCGAACTCCTCCTCCGCCCGGTCGAAGAGCGCGGCGACCTCCTTCTCCTCCGCCACGTCGGCCTGTACGGCGATCGCCCGCCCGCCGGCCTCGGTGATCGCGGCCACGTTCTCCTCGGCGGCCGCCGCGCCGCGGGCGTAGTTCACTACGACGGCGAGGCCGTCCTCGGCGAGCTTCCGCGCGACCGCCCGGCCGATGCCGCGGGATCCGCCGGTGACGACGGCGACGCGCCCGTTCCGTGCGGTGTCGTTCTGGTTCGTGTGCGTGGTCATGGCTCCACGATGCGCCGCCGCGGCCAGCGCAGCCAGGGGATGTCATCCCCTGGGTCACCGTCCCCGCCCGGCGCAGAATGGACGGCATGAGCGCTGTGAAGTACGCCGAGCTGGGAGCGTTCCTGCGGTCGCGGCGGGAGCGGATCCGTCCGGCCGACGTGGGGCTCCCGGCCGGGCCGCGGCGCCGGGTGCCGGGGCTGCGCCGCGAGGAGGTCGCCCAGCTCGCCGGGGCGTCGGTGGACTACTACAACGAGCTGGAGCGCGGCGCCGGCTCCCAGCCGTCCGAGCAGATGATCGCCGCGCTGGCGCGGGCGCTGCGGCTGTCCGCCGACGAACGCGACTATCTGTTCCGGCTCGCGGACCGGCCGGTGCCGGTGCGGGGCGGGGCCGTCCCGCACGTGCATCCCGGCATGCTCGACCTGCTCGGCCGGCTGTCCTCGACCCCGGCGCAGGTGATCACCGACCTGCACGTCACCCTCGTGCAGAACCCGCTGGCCGTGGCGCTGGTCGGGGACCAGTCCGCGTTCCGGGGGCCCCGGGCCAGCTTCGTCCACCGGTGGTTCACCGAGCCCGACGCCAGGCGTCTGCATCCCGAGGCCGACCACGAGAGGCAGTCCCGCGCCTTCGTCGCCGACCTGCGGGCCGCGGCGGCGCGCAGGGACGCCAAGGACCCGGAAGCCGGCTCGATGATCCGCACGCTGCTCGACGTCTCCCCCGAGTTCGCCGCGCTGTGGGCCGACCACGACGTGGCCTTCCGCCGCGACGACCGCAAGCGCATCGTCCACCCCACGCTCGGCGTGATCGAGGTCAACTGCCTCAACCTGTTCAGCGAGGACGGGCGGCAGCGGCTGCTCTGGTTCACCCCGGCCGTCGGGACGGACAGCGCGGGGCTGCTGGAGCTGCTCGCGGTCGTAGGGACCCAGGAGGTCGTCAGCGCTCCGACGCGTACGGCAGGAACTCCGTCCAGGCGGCGGGCGTGAGGGTCAGGCGGGGGCCCGCGGTGTGCTTGGAGTCGCGTACGTGGACGGTGCCGGGGGTGATGGCCAGCTCGACGCAGGACTCGCCGTCGGTGCCACCGCTGTAGCTGCTCTTGAACCACACCAGTTCGGATGCATCACGGGCAGAGACCTTGCGGATCATGTTTCTCCCAGCAGCTTCTCGATGAATGCCAGCGACTCCCGCGGAGAGAGCGCCTGCGCCCGGATCGTGCCATACCGCAACTCCACGATGCGGAGGTCTTTCGGGTCGGTGATCGGCCGCCCGTTGAACGCACCATCGGAGCGTCCGACCGCTGTACCGTCCGGGAACTTCAGCAGCTCGATCCTGCCGTCCAGCCCTGGATGGGCGTCGGTGTTCGTCGGCATGACTTGAAGCGTGACGTTGTGCAACCGCCCCACCTCCAACAGACGTTCGAGCTGCTGCCGCCACACCATTGTGCCCCCGACCTGCCGACGCAGCGGCGCCTCTTCGAGCACGAAGTGCATCGAGGGAGCGGGATCGCGTTCGAAGACGGACTGCCTGGCCAAGCGTGCGGCCACCATGCGCTCCAGGTCGTCCGGGGAGTACGGCGGCTGCCTGGCTTCCATCAGTACCCGTGCGTGCTCCGGCGTCTGGAGCAGCCCCGCGACGATGCTGCACTCATACACACCGATCTCGACGGCCCTGCCCTCCAACTGCCCCAGCTCCCGCACCTTCTTCGGGTACCGGACCTTCTTCACGTCCTCCCACGTCGCCGCGATGAGCCCGCCCGCGTTCAGGACGTCGTCGGCCCTGTCCAGGTACTCCTGCCGGGGAATCCGCTTGCCGCCCTCGACCTTGTAGACGAGGTCCTCCCCGTACCCCACGGCGGCGCCGAAGTCGGCGGCCCGCATCCCCACCGCCTCGCGCCGGAGCTTCAACTGCCTCCCCACGGTGGCGATGACGGCGACGCCCCACTCGTCGTCCGGGTCCACCTCCCAGCCCGGCTCGTCGGCCTCGCCCCTGAGCGGGCCCGCCTCCGCCTCGACCGTCATTCCGCGCCCCTTCGTCGTCCTGCTGTGGCTTCCAGCGCCCTACCCGTACGTCCGCCTCCGACAGCCCCGACAGCACCGGACAAGCTCCGGACAGTGACCGTACGTACCCGCTGAGTCACTTCTCACGGTACGCAGGCACCGCCACGCTGAGTGACGTGAATCAGAAATCCGCCGAACTCCAGGCGTCCGTCCGCAACTTCAGCGTGCAGCTCTCCCCGACGCCCCGCGGTGCCCGTCTGGCCCGCCTGCTGGCGACCGAGCAACTCCGTTCCTGGGAGCTGCCCCTGGACCCGGCACGGCACGTCGTCGCCGAGCTGGCCGCGAACGCGGCGGCCCACGGACGCGTCCCCGGCCGTGATTTCCGGCTCACCCTGTACGTCGTCGGCGACACCCTGCGCGTCGAGGTCACGGACACCCGGGGCGAACGGCTCCCCGAGCCGCGAACACCCGACCCCGAAGCGGAGTCGGGCCGCGGGCTGCTGCTCGTGGAGGCGTTCGCGCACCGCTGGGGAGTGACGGAGGGCCGCTCTCCCCGCAAGACCGTGTGGGCCGAACTGCTCCTCAGCCCACCGGAACCCGGCTTCTGAGTCCCAGGCGGTACCGAACGCTCACGCCAACGTCGACACGCAGAACGGGTGGCCGGCCGGGTCCAGAAGCACCCGCCACCGGTCCGGGTCCGGCTGGAAATCGGGCTTCGTCGCCCCCAGGGCCAACAGCCGGGCCTCGGCCGCGTCCAGGTCGTCGGCGCCGAGGTCGATGTGGGCCTGCTTCTCCCGCGCGGGGTCCGGCCAGGTGGGACGGCGGTAGTCGGCCAGGCGGTTGAAGCCGAGGCCGGCCGCTCCGTCCCGCTGCCCGAGCAGGACGAAGTCGTCGGTGGAGAAGACGACGGACAGACCGAGGGCCTCGCCGTAGAAGCGGGCCATCTCGGCCGGGTCGGGGCAGTCGAAGGTGACCGCCGAGTAGCGGAGCGCGGGCGCCGGAGTGTTTTCCGTGGTGTTCGTCATGGCGGGAACGGTAGGACGCGACCAGGACAGGTTCGGTCCGGGTCATGGGCCGGCGTGTGGAAAACTTCGCCGACATGCTGAGTACGTCCGCCCGGCTGCTGCGGCTGGTCTCCCTGCTGGCCGTCCGGCCCTCCTGGACCTGCGGCGAGCTGGCCGCGCGCATCGAGGTCACCGAGCGGACCGTGCGCCGGGACATCGCCCGGCTGCGGGAGCTCGGCTACGCCGTCGAGTCCGACCCCGGCCCCTGGGGCGGCTACCGCCTGCGCCCCGGCACGCGGACGCCCCCGCTGATCCTGGACGACGAGGAGGCGCTCGCCGTGGCCGTCGGGCTGCGGGAGGCCGCGCTGAGCGGGGCGCTCGGCGGTGACCAGGCCGCCCTGTCGGCGCTGCTGAAGCTGCGCCAGGTGCTGCCCCGGCGGGTCGCGGACCGGCTGGGCGACATGGACGCCGCCTTCGTCCACACCCCCAGGGCCGGCGGGCCGCAGGTCCCGCCCGGCATGCTGCTGGAGCTGGCCGCCGCCTGCCGCCGGGCCGAGCGCGCCCGGCTGTCGTACCGCGACTGGGAGGGGCGGGCCACGGTCCGGGACGTCGACCCGTACCGCCTGGTCCACACGGGGCACCGCTGGTACTTCGTGGCCCGCGACGTGGAACGGGACCGGTGGCGGACCTTCCGGGCCGACCGCGTCCAGCGGCTCCGGCCCACCGGACGCCCGGTGGAGATCACCGACCCGCCCGACCCGGCGCTGCTCGTCTCCCGCTCCGTCGCCACCGGCCCCTACCCGCTGCGGGCGACGGTGCGCCTCCCGATGCCACCGGACCAGGCGCTGCGGCTCGTCCCGTCCACCGTCGGCACCCACCGCGCCGACGGTCCCGGTGCCACGGTCGTCGAGGTCGGCGGTCCCGACGCCGAAGGGCTCGCCACGTACCTGCTCGGCCTGGGCACACCCCTGCGCGTCCTCGCGCCCGACTCCGTACGGGAGGCGCTGGTGCGGCGCACCCGGGAGCTCCTCGACGGCAACACGAACGACCAGGCCGATTCCGGCCCTTGACGATCACTCGTGGTCGAGCCGGTGCCGGGCGTGCCACCGCGCGGCCCGATGATGTCGGCCATGACCAACACCTCACGGCGCGGCGTGCTCGCCGCTCTCGCGGCCTCGGCCGCCACGATCCCGCTCGGCGCCAGGGCCTCCGCCTCGCCCGCCTCTGCCGCTGCCACTGCCACGGCCCCGGCGGCCTCGCCGGTGGCCGCTCCCACCCAGCCCGCCTCTCTCGCCGCGGCACGCTCGGCCGTGACGCTGTCGCCCCTGGGCCCCGCCCACTTCGGCGGTCTCACCCTGGCCTCCCGGCTCACCGCCGGCGTGCTGCCCGGCACCCCGGCCCGCACCGAGGTCACCTCCGGCGGCAGACGGGTCGCGCTCCTGACCCACGGGGCGCGCACCGTCCTGCTGCCCGGACCGGAGCGGACCTTCACCGAGAACAAGAGACCCTTCACGGACGACTTCGAGCGCACGCTGCCCGACCCCTCGCTGCCCGTGGACGACCGCGCGTACTGGGGCACCTCGCCGGGCGGCGGAAGCTGGTCCGCCCTCGGACCGGCGGACTCCGACTACTCGGTGGTCCCGGGCACCGGGATCATCGCCCTCACCACCGACTACGCCAGCCGCCACGCCACCCTCCGGGACGGCGAGATCACCGACCTGGACGTCAGCTCCGTCGCGCGGTTCGACAAGGTCCCGGCCGGCGACGCCTGCTCGTACGCCCTGTCCTTCGGCTACCAGGACACGCACAACAGCTACCGGGCCCGGCTGTCCTTCACCACGTCCGGCTCCGTCCAGCTCCGGGTGGAGAAGGAGGTCGCCGACACCGTCACCCAGCTCGCCACGGCGGTGACCCTGGCCACCGGCGTGCCCGCGGGCACCGACTGGACGATACGGGTCCGCCGCGAGGGCACCCGGATCCGGGCCAAGGCCTGGCGCTCCGCCGACACCGAGCCGTCCGCTTGGACCGCCGACGTCACCGACGCCACCTTCGGCAAGGGCCGCGTCGGCCTGCGCGCGCTCGCCAACCAGGGCACCACGAACCTGCCGGTCCGGCTCCTGGTCAGCCGCTTCCAGGTGAACGCGGCGAACTGGGCGGCACCGCCCGCCGTCACCCACTCCGACTGGGTGCGGGTGCTGCCCGAGCCCTTCGACGGCGTCTGGACCCCGGAGCTGGAGACCACCGTCCGCGGCTGGTACGGCTCCACCGCCCCGGACGTCCTCGCCCACGCCGCGATGTTCCTCGCCGGGGCGCCGGCCGTCGTCGCCGGTGCCGGCCCGGCCGAGGGCAGGCAGGTCCTGGGCGAGGCCGGGTACGGCTACCTGGACCCGCGGGGCTACCGCTACGAGGGCGCCGACTTCCACGAGTACATGAACACCGGCTGGACCTTCCCCGACGGCGCCTACACCGGCCCGTCCGCCAAGCAGGCCGGCAACCTCGACTGCTCGGGCTACACCCGCATGGTCTACGGCTACCACCTGGGCGTACCGATGGCCGCGGGCGCGGACACCTCGGGTACCCGGCTGCCGCGCAAGTCCCGGGACATGGCCGAGTACGCGCCCGGCGTCCGCGTCGACCGCACCGACGGCACGAACCCGCCCGCCGCCGCGCAGCTCCAGCCCGGCGACCTCGTCCTGTTCAACGCCGACTCCGGCGACGACGGCCCGGCGGCCACCGTGGACCACGTCGGCATCTACCTCGGCCCGGACGCCGAGGGCCTGCGCCGGTTCCTGTCCAGCCGCAAGACGGTCAACGGCCCGACCATGTCCGACCTGGGCGGCGGGTCGGTCCTCGACGGCACCGGGACCTACGCGAGGACCCTGCACACGGTCCACCGGATCTGAGGCACCCGCCACGCCCGTACGGCGGCACCCGGCCCGGTGCCGCCGTACCGCCCGGAGCCCCTTCGGCGGCACTGGTCTGTACCAGCCTCTTGCCCCCGCCCCGCCTTCGTCGCAAGCTCCCCTCATGGAGCTGGAGTTGCGGCATCTCAGGACGGTCCGGGCCATCGCCGACGCCGGCAGCCTCACCAGGGCGGCGACGGCGCTGGGGCTCGCGCAGCCCGCGTTGAGCGCACAGCTCAAGCGGATCGAACGCGCCCTGGGCGGCGCCCTGTTCGAGCGCGGACGGCACGGCGTGCGGGTCACCGCGCTGGGGGAACTGGTGCTGGAGCGCAGCCGGATCGTGCTGCCCGCGGTCACCGACCTCCAGCAGGAGGCGGCCCGGTTCGCCCGTGCGGCCCCGCGCACCGCGGAGCGGCTCCGGCTGGGCGGCACCCACGGCCCCCTCCTGGGCGCGCTGGTGGACCGGCTGGCGGGCGTGGCACCGGACGCCCGGATGACGACCTGCACGTCCTGGTCGGAACGGGAGCTGGCCGGGCAGCTCGCCGAGGGGCGGCTGGACTTCGCCCTCGCCGGGACCTGCGGGTCGGCGTCCCCGCCCGGCGCGGAGGGCCTGGTCTGGCGGGAGGTCGCCGTCGACCCGGTGTTCGTCATGGTGCCCGACGGCCACCCGCTCGCCCACCGCCCCGAGGTTGACCTGACCGAGCTGGCGGGCGAGGAGTGGGCCTGCGTGCCCGGTGACGGCTGCTTCGGGGACTGCTTCACCGCGTCCTGCGCCCGCGCCGGGTTCACCCCGCACCGCATGTACGAGACGGACACCGCCTCCCTGGTGCACCTCGTGCAGGTGGGCCGGGCGGTCGGGCTGTGCCGGGCCACGTTCCCGACCACGCCCGGCATCGTGACCCGGCCGCTCACCGGCACGCCCCTGGCCTGGCGGCACCTGCTCGGCTGGCACGCCGGGACCCAGCGGCAGGACACCGCCGCCACGGTCCTCGCCCAGGCCCGCGTCGCCCATGCGGGCGTCGCCGCGGGCAGCGACAGCTACACCGCGTGGCTCGCGGCGCACGGCGACGCGGCCGCCGTGGGCTGAGCGACGGGCCCCCGGCGACGCCCGCACGCGTTCCATAACGCCGGGGAGGGGGCCGGCCGGTGTCTTATGCCCGCCGCCCGGCCCTCCCTACGGTTTCGGCACCTCCCCACCGAGACCGAGGAGTCCCCATGTCCTCCCTGTCCTCCGTGTCCCAGCGGCACACCCGGGCCAGAGCCGCGGGCGCCGCCCTCACGGCCGCGGCCGCCCTGCTCGTGGCCGGGCTCAGCGGCTCCGCGAGCGCCGGGGCGGCCGGGGCCGTGCGGCCGTCGGCGCCCTCCGCGGCACAGACGCTCCGCACCGACGCCGCCCCGCCCGCCCTGCTGAACGCCATGCGGCGCGACCTCGGCCTTGACCGGCACCAGGCCGAACGGCGCCTGGTGAACGAGGCCGAGGCGGGCGCCGTGGCGGGCCGGCTGCGGGCGGCGCTCGGCGCGGACTTCGCGGGCGCCTGGGTGCGGGGCGCCGAGTCCGGCACGCTGACCGTGGCGACGACCGACGCGGGCGACGTCCGGGCGATCGAGACGCAGGGTGCCGAGGCGAAGGTCGTACGTCACTCGCTGGCCGACCTGGACGCGGCCCGGGCCCGCCTGGACCGGGCGGCGACCGGCCGGAACGGCGCCGACGCGCCCGTCCGGTACGTCGACCCGCGCACCAACACCCTCGTCGTGGAGGCCGTACGCCCGGCCGCGGCCCGTGCGCTGCTGGCGGCGGCCGGGGTCGACCCGTCCCTCACCCGCGTCGTCACGCGCACCGAGCGTCCCCGCACCTTCTACGACCTGCGGGGCGGCGAGGCGTACTACATCAACAACAGCGGGCGCTGCTCGATCGGCTTCCCCGTCACCAAGGGCACCCAGCAGGGCTTCGCCACCGCCGGCCACTGCGGCCAGGCCGGCGCCGGCACCAGCGGCGCCAACCGGGTCGCCCAGGGCACCTTCCAGGGCTCGGTCTTCCCCGGCCGCGACATGGCGTGGGTGGCGGCCAACTCCAGCTGGACGGCGACCCCGTACGTCAACGGCGCCGGCGGGCAGAGCGTCCAGGTCGCCGGGTCCACGCAGGCGACGGTCGGCGCCTCCGTGTGCCGCTCCGGCTCGACGACCGGCTGGCACTGCGGCACCGTCCAGCAGCTCAACACCAGCGTCACCTACCAGGAGGGCACCGTCTCCGGCGTCACCCGCACCACGGTGTGCGCCGAGCCCGGCGACTCCGGCGGCTCCTACATCTCCGGCAGCCAGGCCCAGGGCGTCACCTCGGGCGGCTCGGGCAACTGCGGCAGCGGCGGCGAGACCTTCTTCCAGCCGATCAACCCGCTGCTGACGAACTACGGGCTCACCCTGAAGACGTCCGGTGGCGGCGGCCCCGAGGAGCCCCCGCCGGGCGGCGGCACCTGGGCGGCCGGCACGGTCTACCAGCCGGGCGACACCGTGACGTACGGCGGCGCCACGTACCGCTGCCTCCAGGGCCACCAGGCCCAGCCGGGCTGGGAGCCGTCGAACGTCCCGGCGCTGTGGCAGCACGTGTGATCCACTGACCGCCCCACGGGGGACACGGGGGCAGGGCCCGGGTGCGCAGCGGGAGAGCGCCCGGGCCCGTCCGTGCTCAGGTCCGGGTGACGGTGCAGCACTCGTCGAGGACGCCGGCCAGCCCGGCGGGCTCGGACAGCATCGGCCAGTGGCCGGTGGGCAGGTCGAAGCGCCGCCACGGCGGCTGGTTCAGGTGGGCCAGCATCGGCACGCCGGCGTCCAGCAGCCGTGTGAAGTCGTGGCAGGCGACCAGGACGCGGTCCACCCCGGCGCCGGGCTCGACCGGGCCGGCCAGGGGCTGGGTGTAGGTGCCGAACGGCTGCGGGGTGGCCCGTGCGCGCAGCACGTCCCGCCGGTCCTCGTCGAGGCCGTCGAGGCTGCTGGACAGGCCGACGACCTCGAAGGGCGGCATCGGCAGCCGCCACCCGTCACCGGACGCGGCGACCTCCTGCCGGAGCTGGTCCGCCGCCTGCGGGGGCATCAGGTCGAGCATGCACATGCCCTCGGCGAACGGGGCGCTGTCCACGTAGACGACGCGCTCCAGCCGTCCGCCGAGACGCGCGGCCGCCCCGGTGACCGGCGCGGCCGCGTAGCTGTGGGCGACCAGCGTGACGTCACGCAGCGCGTTCCGCTCGACGAAGCCGGTGATGTCCGCGATGTGGGTCTCCAGGTCCGTCCGGGGCCCGCCCTGGTCGCCGCGCTCGGCCAGGCCGGTCAGGGTCAGCGGCAGCGCCGTGTGGCCGCGCTCCCGCAGGGCACCGGCGGTGTCCTCCCAGACCCACGCCCCGAGCCAGGCGCCGGGAACGAGTACGAAGGTGGCCATGTGATCTCCCAGAAGTAGGTCCTGCGGGGAGCGTAGAGTCGATACAGGACAGAATCCGCCCTGAAACGTCGAGGGATCCATGTCGCATCCCCTGACCCGTGTGCTGACCCTGCTGGAGCTCCTCCAGTCGAACGCCGGGCTCACCGGGACGGAGCTGGCCGGCCGGCTGGGCACCGACGTCCGCACCGTCCGCCGCTACACCGCCCACCTGCGGGAACTGGGCATCCCGGTGGAGGCCGAGCGCGGCCGCTACGGCGGCTACCGGCTGGCCCGCGGCTACCGCATGCCGCCCCTGGTGCTCACCAACGACGAGGCCCTCGCCGTCGTCCTCGGCCTGCTCGCGGCGGAACGCCTGGGCATGGGCACGGCCGCACCGGCCAGTGCCGGCGCCCTGGCCAAGATCGAACGGGTGCTGCCGGACTCCCTGCGCGAACCGCTCGCCGCGATGCGGGAGACCCTCTCGTTCACCGCGGGCGCCGTGACCGGGCAGGCACCCGGGACGGGCGTCCTGCTGGCGCTGGCCCAGGCCTCCCGCGCCCGCACGACCGTCGGCATCCACCACCGGTCCTCGCGCGACGAGGACACCGAACGCGACATCGACCCCTACGGCGTGGTCTTCCACACCGGCCGCTGGTACGTCGTGGGCCACGACCACCTCCGCGAGGGCCTGCGCACCTTCCGCATCGACCGCATCGCCTCCGTCACCTCCCGGGCCGGCCGCTTCACCGCACCCGACGGCTTCGATCCCGTCGCCCACCTGACCGCGAACCTGGCCAAGGGGCTCTACCGCTGGCAGGTCGAGGTGACGATCCACGGCCCCCTCGGCGGGATCGCCCGCCGGCTGCCCGGCTCGGCGGTGACGCTCACCGCCCGGCCCACGGGCGTCCTCATGCGGGCGCGGGCCGAGCATCTGGACGGCATGGCACACCTGCTGGCCTCCCTGGAGTGGCCCTTCACCATCCACCGTCCCGACGAGCTGCGGCAGGCGCTCGGGGAACTGGCCGCCCGGCTGGCCCGAGCCGCGCAGCGGCCACCGGGGGACACGCTGACCGACTGATCACGCGGACCGAGCCGGTCTCGGGCGCCCACGCGAAAGGACCCGCACGACCGAAGTCGTGCGGGTCCTCTCAGGCATCAAGCCCAGGTCAGGTCATCGACCCAACAAGCAAGCGGAACTTACTTGTTGATCTTGGTGACCTGGCCGGCGCCCACGGTCCGGCCACCCTCACGGATGGCGAACTTCAGGCCCTCTTCCATGGCGACGGGCTGGATGAGCTCCACCTTCATCTCGGTGTTGTCACCCGGCATGACCATCTCGGTGCCCTCGGGGAGGGTCACGACGCCGGTCACGTCCGTCGTACGGAAGTAGAACTGCGGACGGTAGTTGTTGAAGAACGGCGTGTGGCGGCCACCCTCGTCCTTGGACAGGATGTAGGCCTGCGCCTCGAACTCGGTGTGCGGGGTGACCGAGCCCGGCTTGATGATGACCTGGCCGCGCTCGACGTCCTCGCGCTTGATGCCGCGAAGCAGCAGACCGACGTTCTCACCGGCCTGGCCCTCGTCGAGGAGCTTCCGGAACATCTCGATGCCGGTGACCGTGGTGGTGGTCTTCTCGGTCTTGATGCCGATGATGTCGACGGTCTCGTTGACCTTGAGGACACCACGCTCGATGCGGCCGGTGACGACCGTACCGCGACCGGTGATGGTGAAGACGTCCTCGATCGGCATCAGGAACGGCTTGTCGACGTCGCGCTCGGGCTCCGGGATGGCCTCGTCCACGGCCTTCATGAGCTCGAGGACCGAGTTGCCCCACTCCTTGTCGCCCTCGAGGGCCTTCAGAGCGGAGACCTTGACGACGGGAACGTCGTCGCCCGGGAACTCGTACTCGGAGAGGAGCTCACGCACCTCGAGCTCGACGAGCTCCAGGATCTCCTCGTCGTCCACCATGTCGGCCTTGTTCAGGGCGACGACGATGTACGGAACGCCGACCTGGCGGGCCAGGAGCACGTGCTCCTTGGTCTGCGGCATCGGGCCGTCGGTGGCGGCGACCACGAGGATGGCGCCGTCCATCTGCGCCGCACCCGTGATCATGTTCTTGATGTAGTCCGCGTGACCGGGGCAGTCGACGTGGGCGTAGTGACGCGTCTCGGTCTGGTACTCGACGTGCGCGATGGAGATGGTGATACCGCGCTGGCGCTCTTCGGGAGCCTTGTCGATCTGGTCGAAGGCCGAGGCCTCGTTCAGGTCCGGGTACGCGTCGTGCAGCACCTTGGTAATGGCGGCCGTGAGGGTCGTCTTACCGTGGTCGATGTGACCGATGGTGCCGATGTTGACGTGCGGCTTAGTCCGCTCGAACTTCGCCTTCGCCACTGGGGTCCTCCTGTGGAGTGGTTCTGTACGCCTTACTCATCGGCGCCAGGTGATCTTTGCTGGGAAACCCGGGCCCGGGACATTCCGCCGGGTTGGCGGCGGAATGCCCCTTGCAGGCTCCGGGGTCAAGCCTAAGGCGTGTGAACGCGGTCCGTTAAACGCGGACCGTGTTACTCGCCCTTGGCCTTCGCGATGATCTCCTCGGCGACGTTCCGGGGAACCTCGGCGTAGGAGTCGAACTGCATCGAGTAGCTTGCGCGACCCGACGTCTTGCTGCGGAGGTCGCCGACGTAGCCGAACATCTCCGACAGGGGCACGAGGCCCTTCACGACGCGGGCACCCGCCCGCTCCTCCATGGCCTGGATCTGGCCACGGCGGGAGTTGATGTCGCCGATGACCTCACCCATGTAGTCCTCGGGCGTGGTGACCTCGACGGCCATCATCGGCTCGAGGAGCACGGGCGAAGCCTTGCGCGCGGCCTCCTTGAAGGCCTGCGAACCGGCGATCTTGAACGCGAGCTCGGAGGAGTCGACCTCGTGGTAGCCACCGTCGATGAGCGTGACGCGGACGCCCGTCATCTCGTAGCCGGCCAGGATGCCGAACTGCATGGCCTCCTGCGCACCGGCGTCCACCGAAGGGATGTACTCCTTCGGGATGCGGCCACCGGTGACCTTGTTCACGAACTCGTACGAGGCGTCGCCGCCCTCGATCGGCTCGATCGCGATCTGCACCTTGGCGAACTGACCGGTACCACCGGTCTGCTTCTTGTGGGTGTAGTCCACGCGCTCGACGGCCTTGCGGATCGTCTCACGGTAGGCGACCTGCGGCTTGCCGACGTTGGCCTCGACCTTGAACTCACGGCGCATGCGGTCGACCAGCACCTCGAGGTGCAGCTCGCCCATACCACCGATGATGGTCTGGCCGGTCTCCTCGTTGGTGTGAACCTGGAAGGAGGGGTCCTCCTCGGCCAGGCGCTGGATCGCGACGCCCAGCTTCTCCTGGTCACCCTTCGACTTGGGCTCGATGGCGACCTGGATGACCGGCGCCGGGAAGTCCATGGACTCCAGGATCACCGGGCTCTTGTCGTCGGACAGCGTCTCACCGGTGGTGGTCTGCTTCAGGCCCATGACGGCGACGATGTCGCCGGCGCCCACCGACTCGATCTCCTCACGCTTGTTGGCGTGCATGCGGTAGATCTTGCCGATGCGCTCCTTCTTGCCCTTGACCGAGTTCAGCACCGCGGTGCCGGACTGGAGGCGGCCCGAGTAGACCCGGACGAAGGTGAGCTTGCCGAGGTGCGGGTCGCTCATGATCTTGAAGGCGAGCGCGGCGAGCGGCTCCTCCTCCGACGGCTTGCGCTTGACGACGACCTCGGGGTCCTTGACGTCGTGGCCCTCGATGGCCTCGACGTCGAGCGGGGTCGGCAGGTAGCGCACGACCGCGTCGAGCAGGGGCTGGACGCCCTTGTTCTTGAACGCGGTGCCGCAGAACACCGGGGTGACCGTGGTGTCGCTGGACTTGCCGGAGGCGATGGTGATGCGACGGATCGCGGCGTACAGCTGCTCCTCGGTGGGCTCCTGGCCCTCCAGGAACAGCTCCATGATCTCTTCGTCGTTCTCGGCGACGGCCTCGACCAGCTTGCCGCGCCACTCCTCGGCGGCCTCGGTGTGCGTGTCGGGGATGTCGACGACGTCGTACATCTCGCCCTTGGCGGCCTCGGCGGACCACACGAGCGCCTTCATGCGGACCAGGTCCACGACGCCCTTGAAGTCGGCCTCGGCACCGATCGGGAGCTGCATGACGAGCGGCTGGGCGCCCAGGCGGTCCGAGATCATGTCCACGCAGCGGTGGAACTCGGCGCCGGTGCGGTCCAGCTTGTTCACGAAGCAGATGCGGGGCACGCCGTAACGGTCGGCCTGACGCCACACCGTCTCGGACTGGGGCTCGACACCGGCGACACCGTCGAACACGGTCACGGCACCGTCGAGCACACGCAGGGAACGCTCCACCTCGACGGTGAAGTCGACGTGGCCCGGGGTGTCGATGATGTTGATCGTGTAGTCGTTGTCCTCGAGCGGCCAGTGACAGGTGGTCGCAGCAGACGTGATCGTGATGCCACGCTCCTGCTCCTGCTCCATCCAGTCCATGGTGGCAGCGCCGTCGTGGACCTCACCGATCTTGTACGACACACCGGTGTAGAACAGGATCCGCTCGGTGGTGGTCGTCTTGCCCGCGTCGATGTGGGCCATGATCCCGATGTTGCGGACCTTGGCCAGGTCAAGTGAAGTGGTAGCCATAAGGCTTCAGTCTTCTCTCGGTCTCGATGTGGGTAGCGACTACCAGCGGTAGTGCGCGAAGGCCTTGTTGGACTCGGCCATCTTGTGCGTGTCCTCGCGCTTCTTCACAGCGGCACCCAGGCCGTTGGAGGCGTCGAGGAGCTCGTTGAGCAGACGCTCGGTCATGGTCTTCTCGCGACGGGCGCGGGAGTAACCGACGAGCCAGCGCAGCGCGAGGGTGTTGGCGCGACCGGGCTTGACCTCGATCGGCACCTGGTAGGTGGCGCCACCGACACGGCGGGACTTGACCTCGAGGGTCGGCTTGATGTTCTCGAGCGCGCGCTTCAGCGTGATGATCGGGTCGTTGCCCGTCTTCTCACGCAGACCCTCCATGGCACCGTAGACGATGCGCTCGGCGGTGGAGCGCTTGCCGTTCAGCAGCACCTTGTTGATCAGGGAGGTCACCAGAGGAGAACCGTAGACCGGGTCGATGATGACCGGGCGCTTCGGGGCGGGGCCCTTACGAGGCATTCTTACTTCTCCTTCTTGGCGCCGTAGCGGCTGCGGGCCTGCTTGCGGTTCTTGACACCCTGGGTGTCGAGCGAGCCGCGGATGATCTTGTAGCGAACACCCGGCAGGTCCTTCACACGGCCGCCGCGCACGAGCACGATGGAGTGCTCCTGCAGGTTGTGTCCCTCACCCGGAATGTAAGCAGTGACCTCGATACCGCTGGTCAGACGCACACGCGCGACCTTACGCAGGGCCGAGTTCGGCTTCTTCGGGGTGGTCGTGAACACACGCGTGCAGACGCCGCGACGCTGGGGGGAACCCTCGAGTGCGGGCGTCTTGTTCTTCTCGACCTTGTCCTGCCGGCCCTTACGGACCAGCTGCTGGATCGTAGGCACTACTTCTCCGGTTTCTGTGTGCCGAATGGTGAAGCTAACCTGGGACGTCACCGACCCACGCGGTCGGGTGTGTCGAAGCCGCGGACCCTCGCCGCGAGGACGGAAAGAGGCGCGGATTGCGGTGGCCGCTCACGGCCCCCGGTGCGGTTGAAGGCACGCACGAAGGCCAGGGCACACCCCAGGCACAAGGTCTGAGCGTACCTATCGCATTCGCTGCGGTCAAAACAAATGGGCGAGACCGGCACCGGCACCCGGCCCGTCCCGGTTCCTCCCGATCCGCGTCCGACCCCCGCCCGGGCGCCCGACGGCCGTGCGGCGGCTCGGCACCGCGGTCGCGCACCCGCTCAGGACCGCGGCACCGGAATCCGCGGCTCGCCCTCCCCGACGGGGGCACCGGGCCCGTCCGGCCCGGCCGCCGTGTCGTGCCGGACGAAGTAGGTCGGTCTGTTCTGCACCGCCGTGTAGATCCGGCCGACGTACTCGCCGAGCAGGCCCACGCAGACGAGCTGGACGGCCCCGATGAACACGATCCCGGTGAAGAGCGAGGTCCAGCCGGGCACCGTGCGGCCCAGGGCGAAGGCGGTCAGCGTGTAGACCAGCAGTCCCAGGCAGACCAGGAAGGCGCCGGCGCCCAGCCAGGTGGCGATGCGCAGCGGGGCCGCGGAGAAGCCGGTGACGCTGTCGACCGCGAGGCGGATCATCCGGCCCAGCGGGTACTTCGTCCGGCCCGCGGTGCGCGGCGCGCGCTGGTAGGTGACCTGGCCGCTCGGGAAACCCAGCCACGGCACCAGGAGACGGTAGACCCGCTGCTGGTCCGGCAGGGCCTTCAAGGCGTCCACCGCGGCCCGGCTGAGCAGCCGGAAGTCGCCCGCCTGCGCGGTGACCGAGGGGCCGGCCAGCCGGCGCATGAGCCGGTAGTAGACGCCCGCGGTCCAGCGCTTGAACCCGGTGTCGCTGCTGCGGTCGGCCCGGACGCCGTAGACGATGTCGAGGCTCTCGGCGCGGGCCAGCGCCAGCATGTCGGGGATCTTCTCCGGCGGGTCCTGGAGGTCGGCGTCCAGACTCACCACGTAGGCCCCGACGGCCCGGTCCAGGCCGGCGGTCAGGGCGGCCTGGTGGCCGGAGTTGCGCCGCAGCGCGATCACCCGCAGTTCGGGCCAGCCGAGCCGGAAGGCGGCGAGCAGCTCCGCGGTGCGGTCGACGCTGCCGTCGTCCACCGCGACGACCTCGTGCGCGACGCCCAGCTCCGCGAGGACCGGCCGCAGCCTGCTGACCAGCGCGGGCAGGGCCTCTTCCTCGTTGTACATGGGGATGACGACCGACAGCACGACCGGCTCGTCCCGTTCCTCGGGCACCGTCGCTCCCCTCCCCTCGTCCCCTGGCACGGAGCACAGATGTGCGACTCTTGTGCGATCTTATGGCAGCAATTGCTCGTTGAGGGCGGACCGAGGGGACCACAGCCATGGACACGGCTGCCGACGGCACGGCGACCGACGCGTCGGCCGGCGCGGGGGACGGCGCGCGGGACGGGCTGTCCGGCGAACGCCGGGGGACGGCGGGAGGGCGGCCGGGCAGCGGTGTCCCGGGCCGGGCCGGGGCGGCCTGGCAGGACCGGCTGCCCGCGTGGACCCGGCGCCTGCGTCCGCCGGCCGGCGCGCGCCCGTACCTGCCCGCGCTCGCCCTGTACGGCGTCACCAAGCTCGTCGGTCTCACGGTCTTCGCCTCGCTGCTGGAGTACGCCGGGGACTACCGCGGCAAGAACCCGCGCTTCGGCGGCGGCGCCCACTGGTGGGACGTCCTCGCCACCTGGGACGGCTGGTGGTACCTCCAGGTCGCCGAGCACGGCTACCACCCCTCCCTGGTACGGCTGGACTCCGACGGCCTGTTCACCGTCCAGCAGAACTCGGTGGCGTTCTTCCCGCTCTACCCGGCCCTGATCCGCATGGTCTCGGAGATCACCGGGATCGGCCTGTACGGCTCGGGGATCCTGGTCTCCGTCCTGGCCTCCTTCGTCGCCGCCGCGGGCATCTACGCCGTGGTCCGCCTGCTCGCCGGGGTACGGGCGGGCACCATCGCCGCGGGGCTGTGGGCCGTGGCGCCCGGCGCGGGCGTCGAGTGGGCGGTGTACTCGGAGTCCGTGTTCGTCGCCATCGCCGCCTGGGCCTGCTACGCCGTGATGACCCGGCGCTGGGTGGCGGCCGGCCTGCTGGCCTTCACCGCCGGCCTGAACCGGCCCACGTCCGCCGTCCTCATAGGCGCCGTGGGACTCGCCGCGCTGGTGACCCTCGCGCGCCCCGCGAGCCGACGCGAGCACGGGGTGCGGGGCCCGCTGTACGCGATGATCGTCGCCCCGCTGGGCCTGCTGTCCTACATCGCCTGGGTCGGCTACAGCACCGGCGAGCCGTCGGCGTACTTCATCCTCCAGCGCGAGGGGTGGGCGCACTTCTTCGACTACGGCGCCTACACGCTGGAGGTGCTGCGGAACCTGGCGGTGGGCCGCAACGACTACGTCTTCGCCTTCTCCACCCCCGACCTGCTCTCCCTCCAGCTGGTCCTGGCGCTGCCCTTCCTGATCGCCCTGATGCTGCGCAAGAGGCCTCCGCTGGTGCTCGTCGCCTACACCCTGGCGTCGATCATCACGGTCCTGGGCACGCAGCAGATGTTCGGCAACACCATGCGCTACCTGCTCCCCGCCTTCCCCCTCCTCCTCGCCCCGGCGGCGGCCCTGAGCCGGCTGAGGACACCGGGCCTGGTGGTGTTCTTCTCGACGGCCGCGATCGCGTCGGGCTGGTACGCGCACTACGTCATCTTCGAGCTGGGCGTGCCGTAGACGAGCCGATTCGGCCGGATCACGCCCGTCGCGCGTGGGGCGCCGCCGCGTTTCAGTACCTTGGTCCGTCCGCTGAGACGATCGGGGGGTTCGCTGATGAGGACGGCGCCGCACGCACCGGACGACGGAGGCCTGGACGACCGGGTTCCGTTCCTGGCGCGGCTGGAGAAGGAGGACCGCACGGCGCTGCTGTCACTCGGCCGGGAACTCGCCTTCGCCGCGCGCGTCATCCTGCTGCACCAGCGCGAACCGTCCTCGCACGTCCTGTTCCTGGTGCAGGGCTGGACCAAGGTCACCGCCTCCGCCGCCAACGGGTACGAGGCCCTGCTGGCCCTGCGCGGCCCCGGTGACGTCATCGGCGAGTCGGCCGCGCTGACCGGCCGACCGCGCTCGGCGACGGTGACCGCCCTGGAGCCGGTACGGGCGGTGGCCGTGGAGCACGAGCGCTTCAAGGACTTCCTGAACCGTTCGCCCGCGGTCTCCTTCGCCCTGCTCGGCCTCACCGCGGACCGCACCCGGGCCGCCGACCGGCGCCGCCTGGAGTTCGCGTCGATGAACGTCCGCCAGCGTTTCGCGGTGCTGCTGCTCGACCTGGCGCGCACCCACGGCCGCCGCACGGACGAGGGCATCGCGCTCGCCGTCCCGCTCAGCAAGCAGGAACTGGCCGGCTCCGTGGGCGCCTCCCGCGAGATGGTGCAGCGCCTGCTGCGCGAACTGCGGGAGAAGGAGGCGGTGGCCACCGGGCGCCGCACGCTGCTCATCCTGCGCCCGGACGTGCTGCGCCGCATCGCCGCGACGGACCAGCCGGCCCCGGCGATCCCCTCCCCGACGCGGGAACCGGCCGGCGAGCGGCCCCCCGCGCGCGGCGTCTGACGTAACGCCTCCCCAGGCCCCGGACGGGCCCGCGGCGCGCTCTGTGTACGCCGTCACACTCCGACTGCGTCATCCGCCCTCACGGCTCCCCCGCCTCTCCGGCCACTCTGCTGCCCTGCACGACGCACACACCGTCGAAGGGCGACCATGACCAACCCCGTGAACCGCACGATCCTGCTGCTGGACATCGAGAGGTTCAGCGACCGGGACGACGTGGAGCAGGCGTATCTGCGCCGGATGCTCTACGACATCGCCGACCGGGCCCTGGAGAGCGCGGGCATCGACGAGACGCTGCGGCTGAGGGCCGACCGCGGCGACTCCGTCATGGAGCTGATCGACGCGAACGCCCCGGTCACGGCGCTGCTGCGGGCCCTGCTCACGGAGGTGCCCGCGCAGCTGCGGGCGGTGAACCGGATGGCGTCCCGCTCGGCGCAGATCCGGCTGCGGGGCGTCCTCGCCTCCGGCTGGGTCGCCGTGGACGAGCGGGACGGCTGGGTGGGCTCGGACCTGAACCACGCCTGCCGGCTGCTGGACGCGGCCCTGCTGCGCGCGGCCCTCGCGGAGCGCCCCGACGACTTCGCGCTGTGCGTCTCGGACGCGCTGCACGCCGGGGTCGTGCGGCACGACCACCCCGGCATCCCGGCGGACGCGTTCCACGCCGTGACGGTCGGGAGCAAGAACGGCCCGCTGAAGGCCTGGCTGCACGGGCCGGTGCCGGGCGCACCAAGCCACAGTGAGCGGGGGGAAGAGGTCCCGGTGCCGGGTGCCGACTCGGGGGAGCACCCGGCACCGGGACCGGAAGCGGCGCCGGCGCCCGCGACCGGAGGGGGAACGGCTCCGTCCGGCGGGGTGGTGTTCCGGTTCGACGGCGGCACCCCCTCGATCGGCGGCAGCCTCGTCGGCGGTGACCAGCACGGCGTCTCCGGCGGCCACGTCGCCGGGGACGTCCACCTGGGCCGGTCGGGAGGTGGGCCGGCGTGACGGTCCCCCCGGCGCAGGCGCCCGCCCCCGACCCGGCACCGCCGCACGATCCGCGGCCGGACGCCGACGCCACCGGCCCCGACGACGAACGGGAGCTGAGCCGGGAGGCGCGGGCCGCTCAGCGCGAGCTCGTCGCGCACACGCCCGGTTTCATCCTCGACGGGTCCGCCGCCGTCGGCGGCAGCCTGGTGGGCGGCGCCCAGCACGGTGTCTCCGGCGGGACCGCCCGCGATGTGTTCATGGGCAGGACGGAGATCCACCACCACGGCCCGTCGTCCCCGGCCGCGCCCGCCTCCGGCCGGATCCCCGGCACCCTGCTGGAGACCCTGGCGGCGGTGTTCGTCGACGGTCCCGTCTTCGCCACCGCGCTGGAGCGGCTGCGCGAGGAGCGTGTCCTGGTCATCTCCGGCGCGCACGCGACCGGCCGGCACGCCGCCGCGCTGATGCTCCTGCACCGCCTGGGCGTCCCCGCCGTGCACGCCCTCGCCACGGAGACCAGCCCGGCCGAACTCGGCGCCCGCCTCACCGCGCCGGGCGGTCACGTCCTGCGCGACCTGCCGCTCAGCCGCAACCGGCCCCTGCGGGACACCCACCTCTACGCGGCGCGCGACCAGCTCCGCAAGGCCGACGGCTACCTTGTGGTGACCGTCGAGAACTCGCCGTTCCAGCTCGGGACGGCTCCGTGCGCGTGGGTGCCGCCGGACCCGGCCGACGTGCTGCGCGCCCACCTGACCCGGCTGCGCGGCACGGACACCGAGGAGCTCCTCGCCCTCTCCCCGGTGCGGGACTTCCTGGCCCGCGGCGCCCACCGGCCCGCCGAGGCGGCCGGGTTCGCGAGGGTGCTGGCCGCGTACGACGGCAGCGCGGACGCCGTGTCCCGGCTCGCGGACTTCGGGCAGGCCGCGGTCGAGCAGCAGTGCCGGGAATGGCTCGGCGATCCCGACACCGCCCTGCGCGACAAGGCCTTCCTGGTCTCCCTCGCCGTCTTCGACCGGGCACCGTACGCGCTGGCCGCCGAGCTGGCCGACCGGCTCTTCGTGCACTTCCAGCGGCTCCAGCACCCCGAGGAACCGCCGGACATCCCCCTCTTCGGGCCCGCCGCCGACGTCCGGCTGGACCGGGCGCGGGCCGCCGGCGAGCTGTGCGACGTGGAGACCGAGTGGGGGCCGGTGCCGCAGCTCACCGCGTACTTCCGCAAGGAGGGCACGCCCCGCGTGCTGCTCACCGAGGTGTGGACGGGGCATCCGTCCACCCGTCCCGCGCTGGTCGCCTGGCTCCGGGAACTGGCCCGGGACGGGCGCCCGGTCGTGCGGACCCGGGCCGCGGCGGCCACCGCGCTGCTCGCCCGGGCCGACCTGCCCTCGGCGGTGGCCCTGCTGATCGACGGCTGGGCCGTCTCCAAGTCGTTCGGCCCCCGCGTCACCGCCGCCAACGCCCTCACCCTCGCGCAGCTCCTCGACGCGCCCGCCGTGCTGCGGCTGCTCACCCAGTGGTGCACGGACACCCACTGGGCCCGCCGCTGGACCGCGATCCGCGCCTTCGGCCTGCTCGCACCCCTGCGCCCCGGCCTGGCGGCCCCGGCACTGGGCGCGCTCGCCGCCCGGGCCCGGGCCGGGAACAGCAGCGCGGCCGAGGCCGACAACCTGATCCAGTCCACCGCCCTGCTGCTGTCCGTCGGCGTCCGCCGCGGCGAGATGCTCGCGGAACTCGTGCGGCTGCTCCACCACGACACGGCGACGGTCCGGGCGCTCGCGCTCGACGCGTTCGTCCGGGCCTGCGACAACGCGGAGGAGGGCGCGCTCGTCGAGTGGTACGCCGAGCACGGTATGTACGAGGCCGACACGGCCCGCGACCTCGCCGCCCTCTGGCGCACCGCTCTCGGGGACCGCGCCCACACCCGCGGGGCCCTCGACGCGCTGCACACCTGGGTGCACCTCGCCGCCCGGCGCGCGGACACCGAGCACGCCCTGCGGCTGCTGCTGCCCGCCCTGGTCGTGACCGCCGACGACCACAAGCGGCTGCGCCACGAACTGCACACGCTGCGCGCCCCCGACGGCGGCCCGCGCCCACCGGTCGCCGACCGGCTGCTCGACGTGCTCGCCCACGGCGGCGGCGCCCTTCCCACGCAACCTTCGAGGAGTTGACCCATGGCGGACTTCCGCCGTCAGCCGGAGTGGCAGCAGGACGCCCACCGGCACAGCACGCTGATCGACCCGGTCCTGACGGTGCGGCCCATCTCCCGCTTCGACCACACCGGCCGCCGGTCGGTGTCCGCGATCGACCACGCCCTCGTCTTCGCCACCGCCCGTGGCACGTACGACGCGTTCCTGCCGCCGCACCGCCCGAGCCGCACCGACGCCGCGACCCGCCGCTACGTCTCGGTCTACGAGGTGGACATGGGCAGCCACCCCGTCCGGCTGGAGCTGACGCTGCCCAGTGACGACGACGCGTTCTCCTTCGGCGCCTCGGCGGACCTCACCTGGCGGGTCGCCGACCCGATCGCGTACGTGGCGAGCGGCGAGCGGGACGTGCCGACGCGGCTGACCCGTGAGCTCCACCAGGCCGCCAGGCCGGTCAGCCGCCGCTTCGCCATCGAGGACAGCCCGGCCGCCGAGCGGGCGGTCCAGCAGGCCGTCGAGTCGGAAGGCTTCGCCGCCGGGGCCGGTCTCGCCGTCACCTGCACCGTCCGGCTGCGGCTCGACGACGAGGCGATCGCACACCGGCGGCGGCTGCGCAACCTGCGCTACGAGTCGGAGATGCTCGACCCCGAGCACGAGTTCCGGCTCCGGCAGGCGCGGCAGCAGCACGAGCTGGAGGCGCTGCGCCAGCAGCAGTCGCACGCTCTGGTCGCCGAGAAGATCCACTTCTACCAGTACTGGCTCCAGCACGGCGGCGCCGGCGCCTGGGCGCTGCACCTCGCCCAGCACCCCGAGGACACCAGGCTGGCCGTCGGCTCGCTCCAGAAGGACCAGCTCACGGCGATCAGGAGCGAGCTGGAGCTGATCGCCGGGGACACCCTGGAGGACTACCAGCGGGCGGAGTCGGCCCGCACGACGCTCCGCGCGGTCGACGACCTCCTCCAGCAGCAGACGCCGCCCCCCGCGGCCCTGCCCCCGGGCACCGGACAGCCGTACGCACCACCGCAGGCACCGGGCACCGGCCAGCCCTACGTACCGCCGCAGCCGCCGGACGCCGGACAGCACCCGCCCGCACCGCCGCAGGCGCCGGGCGCCGGACAGCCCCACGTACCGCCGCAGGCGCCGGGCGCCGGACAGCCGTTCGCACCTCAGCACCCGCAGCCGGCCGCGCCCCCGTACGGGCCCGGGCCCTCCCACCCCGACGCGGCGGCGTACGGCCCGCCCGGTCACCCGGCCGGCGCACAGGCTCCCGCCGCGCCGCAGCCGCTGCCCCCGCAGCCCCCGCAGCCCCGGCCGGTGCCGGGCCCGGACCCCGCCGTGCCCCCGCCGCCGCCCGTCACCCCGGCGCAGGCCGGTCCCGACGGCGGGTCGGCGTGACCGCCCCGGGCGTCCTCCCGCCCGCCGCGCCGCCCCCCGCCCCCGGCGGATCGCCCGCCGCGCCGGCCGCGGAGCGGCTGCTGGGCGAGCTGCGGAGCGAGATCGCCCGAGCCGACAGCAAGGCGGCCGTGCTGGTGGCGACGCTCGGCATGACGGCCGGCGTGTTCAGCGGTCTGCTGGCCGGACGGGACTGGACGCCGCGGGCGCTGTCCGACGCCGCCGCCGCCCTGTGGTGGGCGGGCACCGCCGCCCTGGCGTTCTCCCTGTTCGCCCTGCTCCTCGCCGTGCTCCCCCGGTTCGGGGGCGGCTCCTGGGCCCCCGGCCGGCCGCTGTGCTACTTCGGCGACATCCAGCAGGCGGTCCGCGCGGGCCGGCTGGCCGACGCGCTCGCCGCCACCGACCACGACCCCGCCGCCGCCCTCATGGCGGCCCTCACCGAGACCAGCCGCATCGCGGCGCGCAAGCACCAGTGGATCCGAACCGGGCTGGTCGCCTTCTGCGCCGGCACCGCTCTCCTGCCCGCCGCACTGCTCACCGGCTGACGTCCCCGCACCACAAGGAGTCGCGTCATGTCCCATCCGCCGGGCCCGCCGTACCCCGGGCCCTCCTCCCCGCACGCCCCGCACCCCCAGCAGCCCGCTCACCCCGCGACCCCCGCACCGGCGCCCCCGGGGCCCACCACGCACCCGCAGTACCCCGGACCCCCCGCGTACCCGGCGGCCTCCGCGCCCCCGCCCCCGTACCCGGGCACTCCGGCGCCACCACCGCCGTACCCCTCGGCGCCGGCAGCCCACCCGTACGGGACCGCTCCCGTCCACCCCGGCCCCACACCGTCCGCCTACGCGCCACCACCGCCCCACCCCTCGGCCCCGGCCGGCCACCCGTACCCGGCACCCCCGTACCAGGCGCCCCAGTCCCCCGCCCCGCAGTACCCCGCGGGCGGGCTCCCCCACCCGGCGCCCGGGGCCGCGCCCGCGCAGCCGGGTCCCGTGCCCTTCATGCCGCACCCGGCGACCGCCCCCGACGACCTCGACTACCGCCACCAGGGATCCCGCGTCCACGTGGCCGCGCGTCAGCGGGGCGCCGACGCCACCGCCCTAGGGCAGCTCGCGACCCAGATCCCGGGGTTCCTGGTGAGCCTCGTCGTGGTCGCGGTGTTCTCCCTCACGGCGTTCGGTCCGGTCCTGGGAACCGTGCTCCTGCTGGCCTGGCTGGCCTCCGGCGCCCTCGTCTTCCACCGGCCCACCGAACTGCTCTTCGCCCGGCGGGTGCTCAAACTGCGCGCCCCGCTCGCCGAGGAGAGGGCCCGCCTGGAACCGGTCTGGCGCGAGGTCACCGCCCGCGCCGGCATCGAGGGCGGCACCTACGAGCTGATGGTCCAGAACAGCACCGACCTGAACGCGAGCGCCGCCGCCGGACACGTCGTCGGTGTCACCACGTACGCCCTCAACCGGATCCCGAGCAGCAACCTCGCCGCGGTGCTCGCCCACGAGCTCGGCCACCACACCGGCGGTCACGCCTGGGCCGGTCTGCTCGGGTACTGGTACTCGCTGCCCGGCCGGATCGCCTGGGCCGTCGCCCGCGGGTTCGCCCGGGCCGCGCTCGCCGTCTCCCGCGTGTTCTCGGTGGCGGCGACCGGGGCCCTGTACCTCTTCCTGGGGGCCGTCCTGGTCACCGGCTTCCTGATGGCCTGGTACCTCACCGTCCCCCTCGTGGCGGCGCCGTACCTGCTCGCCTACGCCGGCCGCCAGGGCGAGCTGCGCGCCGACCAGGCCGCGGCCGCCCTCGGCTTCGCCCCGCAGCTCACCGAGGTCCTGCACCACTTCCAGGCCGAGGAGGACGCCGCGAAGGCCTTCGCCGCGGCCCACGGCAAGCGGCTGAAGCAGCCCTCCGGGCTCGCCAGGCTGCTCTCCTCGCACCCGGACAACCACACCCGCATGCGCGCCCTGGAACCCCACCTCCGGCGCGCGCTCTGACGCCCGCGCCCGGACACGCCGAAGGGCGGCCACCCCGCACGGGGTGACCGCCCTTCGGTCGTATCAAGCTGCCCGCTTACTGGTTGTACGGACCGTAGTCGTAGTCCTCCAGCGGAACGGCCTGGCCGGAGCCCGTGCCGAACGGCGAGTAGTCGATGTCGTCGTAGCCGACGGCCGAGTACATCGCGGCCTTGGCCTCCTCGGTCGGCTCGACCCGGATGTTGCGGTAGCGGGACAGACCCGTACCGGCCGGGATGAGCTTACCGATGATGACGTTCTCCTTGAGGCCGATGAGGCTGTCGGACTTGGCGTTGATCGCCGCGTCCGTCAGGACTCGGGTCGTCTCCTGGAAGGAGGCGGCCGACAGCCAGGATTCCGTCGCCAGCGAGGCCTTGGTGATACCCATCAGCTGCGGACGACCGGAGGCCGGGTGACCGCCCTCCTGGACCACACGACGGTTCTCGGTCTCGAACTTCGACCGCTCGACCAGCTCGCCGGGCAGCAGCTCGGCGTCGCCGGACTCGATGATCGTCACGCGGCGCAGCATCTGCCGGATGATGATCTCGATGTGCTTGTCGTGGATCGACACGCCCTGCGAGTTGTAGACCTTCTGGACCTCGCCGACCAGGTGGACCTGGACGGCACGCTGACCCAGGATGCGCAGCACGTCGTGCGGGTTGGTGGCACCCACGGTGAGCTTCTGGCCCACCTCGACGTGGTCGCCCTCGCCCACGAGCAGACGGGCACGCTTCGAGATCGGGTAGGCCGTCTCGTCGCTGCCGTCGTCCGGGGTGACGACGAGCTTCTTGGTCTTCTCGGTCTCCTCGATCCGCACGCGGCCGGAGGCCTCGGAGATCGGGGCGACACCCTTCGGGGTACGGGCCTCGAAGAGCTCGACGACACGGGGCAGACCCTGCGTGATGTCGTCACCGGCCACACCACCGGTGTGGAAGGTACGCATCGTCAGCTGGGTACCGGGCTCACCGATGGACTGGGCGGCGATGATGCCGACCGCCTCACCGATGTCGACCAGCTTGCCGGTGGCCAGGGAGCGGCCGTAGCACATGGCGCAGGTGCCGACCTGGGACTCGCAGGTCAGGATCGAGCGGGTCTTGACCTCCTCGACACCGTGGCGCACCAGCTGGTCGATGAGCACGTCACCGAGGTCGACGTTGGCCGGCGCGATCACCTTGCCGTCGATGACGACGTCCTCGGCGAGCATGCGGGCGTACACGCTGGTCTCGACGTCCTCGGCCTTGCGCAGCACGCCGTCCTCGCCGCGCTCGGCGATCCGCAGCTTCAGACCGCGCTCGGTGCCGCAGTCCTCCTCGCGGATGATGACGTCCTGGGAGACGTCGACCAGACGACGGGTGAGGTAACCCGAGTCGGCGGTACGCAGAGCGGTGTCCGCCAGACCCTTACGGGCACCGTGCGTGGAGATGAAGTACTCCAGCACGGACAGGCCCTCACGGAACGACGCCTTGATCGGACGCGGGATCGTCTCGTTCTTCGCGTTCGACACCAGACCACGCATACCGGCGATCTGACGCATCTGCATCATGTTGCCTCGTGCACCCGAGTTCACCATCATGAAGATCGGGTTGGTCTTCGGGAAGTTGTCGTTCATCGCCTCGGCGACCTCGTTGGTCGCCTTGGTCCAGATCGCGATGAGCTCCTGCGTGCGCTCGTCCTTGGTGATCAGACCGCGCTCGTACTGCTTCTGGACCTTCTCGTCCTGCGCCTCGTAGCCCTTGACGATCTCCTTCTTCGCCTCGGGAACGACGACGTCGGAGATGGCCACGGTGACGCCGGAACGGGTCGCCCAGAAGAAGCCGGCCGCCTTCAGGTTGTCGAGCGTCGCCGCCACGATGACCTTCGGGTAGCGTTCGGCGAGGTCGTTGACGATCTCGGAGAGCTGCTTCTTGCCGACCTCGTAGTCGACGAAGGGGTAGTCCTCGGGCAGCAGCTCGTTGAAGAGCGCGCGGCCCAGCGTGGTCTTCAGGGTGAAGGTGTCACCCTGCTGCCACTCGGGCTCACCCTCCTCGCGGGCCGGGGGCTGCCAGCCGCGGGGCGGGATGGTGCCCACCGGGAAGCGGATGTCGACCTTCGACTGGAGCGACAGGTCGCCCGCGTCGAACGCCATGATCGCCTCGGCGGCGGAACCAAAGGCACGGCCCTCGCCCTTGAGGTCGCGGCCCTCGCCGTCGGTGGTGAGGAAGAACAGACCGAGGACCATGTCCTGGGTCGGCATCGTCACCGGACGGCCGTCGGCCGGCTTGAGGATGTTGTTCGAGGACAGCATCAGGATGCGGGCCTCGGCCTGCGCCTCCGCGGAGAGCGGCAGGTGGACGGCCATCTGGTCACCGTCGAAGTCCGCGTTGAACGCGGTGCAGACGAGCGGGTGGATCTGGATGGCCTTGCCCTCGACCAGCTGCGGCTCGAAGGCCTGGATGCCGAGGCGGTGCAGCGTGGGCGCACGGTTCAGCAGAACCGGGTGCTCCGCGATGACCTCTTCCAGCACGTCGTACACGACCGTGCGGCCGCGCTCGACCATGCGCTTGGCGCTCTTGATGTTCTGCGCGTGGTTCAGGTCGACCAGGCGCTTCATCACGAACGGCTTGAAGAGCTCCAGCGCCATGGCCTTGGGCAGACCGCACTGGTGCAGCTTCAGCTGCGGGCCGACGACGATGACGGAACGCGCCGAGTAGTCGACTCGCTTGCCGAGCAGGTTCTGACGGAAGCGGCCCTGCTTGCCCTTGAGCATGTCGGACAGCGACTTCAGCGGACGGTTGCCGGGGCCCGTGACCGGGCGGCCGCGGCGGCCGTTGTCGAAGAGCGCGTCGACGGCCTCCTGGAGCATGCGCTTCTCGTTGTTCACGATGATCTCGGGCGCACCGAGGTCGAGAAGCCGCTTCAGGCGGTTGTTGCGGTTGATGACACGGCGGTACAGGTCGTTCAGGTCGGAGGTCGCGAAGCGGCCACCGTCCAGCTGCACCATCGGACGCAGGTCCGGCGGGATGACCGGCACGCAGTCGAGCACCATGCCCTTGGGGCTGTTGCTGGTCTGCAGGAACGCGGAGACGACCTTGAGGCGCTTGAGCGCACGGGTCTTCTTCTGGCCCTTGCCGGTGCGGATGATCTCGCGGAGGCGCTCGGCCTCCTCGTCGAGGTCGAAGGACTCCAGGCGCTTCTGCAGCGCCGCGGCACCCATCGAGCCGTCGAAGTACGTGCCGAAGCGGTCACGCAGCTCGCGGTAGAGCAGCTCGTCGCCCTCGAGGTCCTGGACCTTGAGGTTCTTGAAGCGGTTCCACACCTCGTCGAGGCGGTCGATCTCGCGCTGCGCACGGTCGCGCAGCTGCTTCATCTCGCGCTCGGCACCCTCGCGCACCTTGCGGCGCACGTCGGCCTTGGCGCCCTCGGCCTCCAGCTCGGCCAGGTCGGTCTCGAGCTTCTTGGCGCGGGCCTCGAGGTCGGCGTCGCGGCGGTTCTCGATCTGCTGACGCTCGACGGAGACGTGGGCCTCCAGCGACGGCAGGTCGCGGGTGCGGCGCTCCTCGTCCACGAACGTGATCATGTACGCGGCGAAGTAGATGACCTTCTCGAGGTCCTTCGGCGCCAGGTCCAGCAGGTAGCCCAGGCGCGACGGGACGCCCTTGAAGTACCAGATGTGGGTGACGGGGGCGGCGAGCTCGATGTGGCCCATCCGCTCACGGCGCACCTTGGCGCGCGTGACCTCGACGCCACAGCGCTCACAGATGATGCCCTTGAAGCGGACGCGCTTGTACTTGCCGCAGTAGCACTCCCAGTCCCGGGTCGGACCGAAGATCTTCTCGCAGAAGAGTCCGTCCTTTTCGGGCTTGAGGGTGCGGTAGTTGATGGTCTCGGGCTTCTTGACCTCGCCGTGGCTCCACTGACGGATGTCGTCAGCGGTGGCCAGACCGATCCGGAGCTCGTCGAAGAAGTTGACGTCGAGCACTATGCGTCAATCCCTCTCAGGGTTGTAAGTCTTGGGGTCTGAAACGGGGGTCCTGGGGCCGGCGGGCCTTGATCGCTCAAGGCCCGCCGGACTCCCGTCAGACCTCTTCGACGCTGCTCGGCTCGCGCCGGGACAGGTCGATGCCGAGCTCCTCCGCAGCGCGGAAGACGTCCTCGTCGGTGTCGCGCATCTCGATGGACATGCCGTCCGAGGACAGCACCTCCACGTTGAGGCACAGGGACTGCATCTCCTTGATGAGCACCTTGAAGGACTCGGGGATGCCGGGCTCAGGGATGTTCTCGCCCTTGACGATGGCCTCGTAGACCTTCACGCGGCCGGTGACGTCGTCGGACTTGATGGTCAGCAGCTCCTGGAGGGCGTAAGCGGCGCCGTACGCCTCCAGCGCCCACACCTCCATCTCACCGAAGCGCTGGCCACCGAACTGGGCCTTACCACCCAGCGGCTGCTGGGTGATCATCGAGTACGGACCGGTCGAGCGGGCGTGCAGCTTGTCGTCGACCAGGTGGTGCAGCTTGAGGATGTACATGTAGCCGACCGAGATCGGGTCCGGGAACGGCTCACCGCTGCGGCCGTCGAACAGCCGCGCCTTGCCGGACGGGAGCACCATGCGCTCGCCGTCGCGGTTCGGGATGGTGTGCTGCAGCAGACCCGCCAGCTCGTCCTCGCGCGCACCGTCGAACACCGGGGTGGCGACGTTGGTGCCGGGCTCGACCTGGTCGGCGCCGATGGCCTGCAGGCGCTGGGCCCACTCCTCCGCGAGGCCGGAGACGTCCCAGCCGCGGCTGGCGAGCCAGCCGAGGTGGATCTCCAGGACCTGTCCCGGGTTCATTCGGGACGGGACACCGAGCGGGTTGAGGATGATGTCGACCGGGGTGCCGTCCTCCAGGAACGGCATGTCCTCGATCGGCAGGATCTTCGAGATGACGCCCTTGTTGCCGTGACGGCCGGCGAGCTTGTCACCGTCGGTGATCTTGCGCTTCTGCGCGACGTAGACGCGCACCAGCTGGTTGACACCGGGGGGAAGCTCGTCGCCCTCCTCGCGGTCGAAGACGCGGACGCCGATGACCTTGCCGATCTCGCCGTGCGGGACCTTCAGCGAGGTGTCACGGACCTCACGGGCCTTCTCGCCGAAGATCGCGCGCAGCAGGCGCTCCTCGGGCGTCAGCTCGGTCTCGCCCTTGGGCGTGACCTTGCCGACGAGGATGTCGCCGGCGACGACGTCGGCACCGATGCGGATGATGCCGCGCTCGTCGAGGTCGGCGAGGACCTCCTCGGAGACGTTCGGGATGTCCCGGGTGATCTCCTCGGGGCCGAGCTTGGTGTCACGGGCGTCGACCTCGTGCTCCTCGATGTGGATCGAGGAGAGGACGTCGTCCTGCACGAGGCGCTGCGACAGGATGATCGCGTCCTCGTAGTTGTGACCCTCCCACGGCATGAAGGCGACCAGCAGGTTCTTGCCGAGCGCCATCTCGCCGTTCTCGGTGGCCGGACCGTCGGCCAGGACCTGGCCCTCGATGATCCGGTCGCCCTCGCTGACGATGACCTTCTGGTTGACCGAGGTTCCCTGGTTGGACCGGGAGAACTTGGCCAGGCGGTACGTGATGTACGTGCCGTCGTCGTTGGTGGTGGTGATGTAGTCCGCGGAGACCTCCTGGACCACACCCGCCTTCTCGGCCTTGACCACGTCGCCGGCGTCGACCGCGGAGCGGTACTCCATGCCGGTGCCGACGAGCGGCGACTCGCTCTTGATGAGCGGCACGGCCTGACGCATCATGTTCGCGCCCATGAGGGCACGGTTGGCGTCGTCGTGCTCGAGGAACGGGATCATGGCCGTCGCGACCGACACCATCTGGCGCGGCGAGACGTCCATGTAGTCGACGTCGTCCCCGGGGACGTAGTCGACCTCGCCGCCACGGCGGCGGACCAGCACGCGGTTCTCGGCGAAGTGGAACTCGTCGGTCAGCGGCGCGTTGGCCTGCGCGATGACGAAGCGGTCCTCCTCGTCGGCGGTCAGGTAGTCGACCTCGTCGGTGACCTGGCCGTCGACGACCTTGCGGTACGGCGTCTCGATGAAGCCGAACGGGTTGATCCGGCCGTACGAGGCGAGCGAGCCGATCAGGCCGATGTTCGGGCCTTCCGGCGTCTCGATCGGGCACATGCGGCCGTAGTGCGACGGGTGCACGTCGCGGACCTCGAAGCCGGCCCGCTCACGGGAGAGACCACCCGGGCCGAGCGCGTTGAGACGACGCTTGTGCGTCAGACCCGACAGCGGGTTGTTCTGGTCCATGAACTGGGACAGCTGGCTGGTGCCGAAGAACTCCTTGATGGAGGCGACGACCGGCCGGATGTTGATCAGGGTCTGCGGCGTGATCGCCTCGACGTCCTGGGTCGTCATGCGCTCGCGCACGACGCGCTCCATACGGGCGAGACCCGTACGGACCTGGTTCTGGATCAGCTCGCCGACGTTGCGGATGCGGCGGTTGCCGAAGTGGTCGATGTCGTCGGTCTCGACGATGATCGACCGGCCCGACTCGCCGACCGTCTCGGTCTCACCGGCGTGCAGCTTCACCAGGTACTTGATGGTGGCGATGACGTCGTCGGTGGTGAGCACGCCGGCGTCCAGCGGCTCGTCCGCGCCGAGCTTCTTGTTCACCTTGTAGCGGCCGACCTTCGCGAGGTCGTAGCGCTTCGGGTTGAAGTAGAGGTTCTCGAGCAGCGTCTGCGCGGCCTCACGGGTCGGCGGCTCGCCCGGACGCAGCTTGCGGTAGATGTCGAGCAGCGCGTCGTCCTGGCCCTGGGTGTGGTCCTTCTCCAGGGTGGCGCGCATGGACTCGTACTCGCCGAACTCCTCGAGGATCTGCTCGGTGGTCCAGCCGAGGGCCTTGAGGAGGACGGTCACGGACTGCTTGCGCTTGCGGTCGATGCGCACACCGACCATGTCGCGCTTGTCGATCTCCATCTCCAGCCAGGCACCCCGGGACGGGATGATCTTCGCGGAGAAGATGTCCTTGTCGGAGGTCTTGTCGATGGAGGAGTCGAAGTAGACACCCGGCGAACGGACCAGCTGCGACACCACGACACGCTCGGTGCCGTTGATGACGAAGGTGCCCTTGTTCGTCATGAGCGGGAAGTCGCCCATGAAGACGGTCTGGGACTTGATCTCGCCGGTCTCGTTGTTGGTGAACTCGGCGGTGACGAAGAGCGGGGCCGCGTACGTGAAGTCGCGTTCCTTGCACTCGTCGATGCTGTTCTTCGGGGGCTCGAAGCGGTGGTCGCGGAACGTCAGCGACATCGACCCGGAGAAGTCCTCGATCGGGGAGATCTCCTCGAAGATCTCTTCCAGACCGGACTTGGTGGGGACGTCGTGACCGGACTCCAGAGCCGACTCGACGCGAGCCTTCCACGCGTCGTTGCCGAGCAGCCAGTCGAAGCTCTCGGTCTGCAGCGCGAGAAGGTTCGGAACCTCGAGGGGCTCCTTGATCTTTGCAAAGGAGATGCGCAGCGGGGCGGTGCTGGCAGCGTTGTTCGTATTCGCGGTCGAGGCATTGCGCGAGGCGGCCAAGAGGGGGTCCTTCCGAGGGCTCGGACTCACTACGCGCGTACCGGCCCCTCTTCCTCGCACGGAGACAAGGGGTGCCTGATGTGGCCTAAAGCCAGGTCAGGCGTGCTCTGGTCGTCAGTGCTCGGGCGAGGGCAGACCCCTGGTGACGGGCAGGGGGCAGCTAACAGGCAGCGCAAAGGGACAGTGTAGCCACTTGGCACACTGATGTCCAGTGCGGGTTTCCCGAACCGTGTCCGCTCCTCGTTGTACTCACCACCTGCGGCAAGGCCTCGCCCTCAACGCACGGTGATACTGCCCTCTTCGCCGTCGATCCATGCCTCGGATTCGGATCCTGTGACGACGCGTCCTGAGAATTGCGCGCCGCGTGCGGTTCGTCAAGGCCCCCCTTGGCCAAACCGGCTGCCGTCCAGGGACTCTCAGGGTCCCGGAGACGGCACGACGAAGATCACCCTACTCTCCGCCGACGGCCGTGCAAGGCAGCCGCCGCCGGACCCCCTGAACGCCGAAGAGCGACCACCCGGATGGATGATCGCTCTTCGGTGCTTGCGCGTTACAGGCCCTGAGGGACCTGTGAGGTCTTACTTGACCTCGACCGAGGCGCCGGCGCCCTTGAGGGACTCGGCGGCCTTCTCGGCCTGCTCCTTGTTGACCTTCTCGAGGACCGGCTTCGGGGTGCCGTCGACGAGGTCCTTGGCCTCCTTCAGACCCAGGGAGGTCAGCTCACGCACGACCTTGATGACCTGGATCTTCTTGTCGCCGGCACCGGTGAGGATGACGTCGAACTCGTCCTTCTCCTCCTCGACCGGGGCGGCCGGGCCACCCTGGGCCGGGCCCGCGACGGCCACGGCGGCGGCGGCGGTGACGTCGAACTTCTCCTCGAAGGCCTTCACGAACTCGGAGAGCTCGATGAGGGTCATCTCCTCGAACTGGGCGAGCAGGTCTTCCTGGCTGAGCTTCGCCATGATGGCGGTCCTTCCACTAATTCGGCAGGTGCCGGATGTACGGGGTGAGGCGGGCGTACGTCGGGCCCGCGTCGGCTCTCGCCTCAGGCGGCGAGAGCCGGAAAGCGAGCCGAGTTACTCGGCACCGCCCTGCTCGTCCTGCTTGGCACGGAGCGCGTCCACGGTGCGGACGAGCTTCGAGGGGAGCGCCTGGAAGAGCTGAGCAGTCTGCGTCTGCTTGCCCTTGAAGGCACCCGCCAGCTTGGAGAGCAGAACCTCGCGGGACTCGAGGTCCGCAAGCTTCTTGATCTCGTCGGCGGACATCGCCTTGCCGTCAAGGACACCGCCCTTGATGACGAGATTCGGGTTGTCCTTGGCGAAGTCGCGCAGACCCTTCGCCGACTCCACCGGGTCACCGGTGACGAAGGCGACGGCCGTCGGACCAGCGAAGAGCTGGTCGTCGAGCGTGATCCCGGCCTCATTGGCCGCAATCTTGGTCAGCGTGTTCTTCACCACGGCGTACTGGGCGTTCTCACCGAGCGACCGGCGCAGCGTCTTGAGCTGCGCCACGGTGAGACCGCGGTACTCGGTCAGCACGGCGGCGTTGGAGCTGCGGAACTTGTCCGTCAGCTCGGCAACCGCGGCAGCCTTTTCGGGCGTCGCCATAGAGCCTCGGCCTCCTTCCGGGTGATTCGGACCGCGCGGACCCGAAGGAGGACTGGGGAAAACGAAACGCCCCGGCGCAGGCGCACGGGGCGTGGCTCGACCGGTCATACGCGCTCGGGGCGCGGACTCCGGGAGCTCATCCACTGTCACCTGCGCGGGTCGTCCGCAGTTCAGCGGATCCTTCGGCCACCGTGCCCTCTCACGAGCACACGGCAACGACCAGCGGTCTTTGGCTTCGGTAGGAGCGTACGTGAACGGGGCAGCGGCAGGCAAATCCGCCCCTACGGCGACCGGGCGGGCTCAGCTCTCCTGGCCCTCCTGCATCATCTCGGCCAGGTCGACCGTCTCCCCGGCCGGCGGGGCGGTGACCTTCACGGGCTCGTTGAAGCCGAGGAAGGTGACGGTCATGTCCAGCGGGCCCTTGTCCGCGTCGCCCCGCATGCGGAACTGCTTGGCCTGGTCGTCGCCGTCGATCCACATGTCCATCGTGAGCTTGTCGACGCCCATCTTCTGGTACTGCTCGATGCTCTTGCGGCGCTGGTCCCGGGTCGCCTTGTCCTCGTCCTCGAGGGACTTCTCCAGGGTGTCGAGGGTGACGGTGCCCTTGTAGTGCGTGGTCTCGACGCCGTCGACGGTCTCGGTGCCGACCTTCTCCACGTCCTTGGCGCCGGTGAGGAAGGTGGACTCGGCCGCCGGGTTCTTGTCGGCCTGGGAGGCACTGCCGAGCTGGTTGAGCTCCTTGTCGGCGCCCATCGCGGCCAGGTCGAACTTGATCCAGCTCTTGCCGTCCATCTCCTTGGCCGCCTCGGCACCCCCGTTGAGGTAGAGGGCCTTGTCGACGAGCCGGATCTCCGCGCCGGCGTCGGCCCCCTGGTCGGGCGCCTTCATCTTCATGGCCATCGCGACCACCGGCTTGAGCTGCATCTGGGCCTCGGCCTCGACGCGGCCCTCCTCGGGGGCCCGGCCGGTCAGGCGGTAGCGGAGGGAGCTGATGTCCTCCGTGTTCTTCGCCGCCTTGGCCACGGCCGCGGCCGGCGTCATCCCGGGGGACGTGTCCGCCCCCTCGTCCTTCGAACAGCCCACCGCGCCGGCGGCGAGCAGCAGTGCGGCCAGCCCGGCTCCCACGGGCACGCGCACGGAAGTCTTCGTCATGGTTCCCCCCACGGGACACAGGAAATGAACGGCCGTCACACAGCCAGGACGCGAGAGTAGCCGAGACGGTTCGGGTGATCCCGGAATTTCCGGCTCAGGAGCCGCCGCCCGACGGCTTCACCAGCTCCGTGAAGTCCGCCGTGTCGGCCGCCGGGGGCTTCTCGACGGGTACGTCGAAGCCGTAGTCGCTGTAGTAGGCGGTCTGGGCCAGCTCCCCCGTCTCCGTCCGTCCCCGCTCGGTCTTCTTCACCAGCAGGTCCTGCCCGTCGACCCAGATGTCCACGGTCCGCGTGCCGTCGCCGTCCACCGTGCCGGACCAGTGCGTGGTGCGCCGTCCGCGGGTCGTCTCCTCGCCGACCTCGTGCACGTCGTCGGAGGCGAGCAGCAGCCGCACCGCCTCGTCCGGGGCGATGTCGCGCATCCGGTCCGCGAAGCCGGCGCCCGCGCCGCCGCCGCGGTCCTCCAGGTCCGCGTAGGCGTACTTGATCCAGTGCCGGCCGCCCGCCCGGGCGGCGAAGGCGTCGCCCATCCTCGCGTAGTAGGCGTCGGGCAGGTAGCGGGCCTCCATGGAGGTGGTGCCGAGCCGGCGCATGGCCGCGGCGGTCGTCCCCCCGGTGTACGTGATCGTCAGGGTGCCGGTGAGGCCGTCGCTCCAGCCGAGGGCGCCGGAGGCCTTCAGGGACAGCTCGTCGCCCACGACGGTCGTGGACTCGACCCACGCCGAGCCGGCCCGGCCGGTGGCGCGCTCCACGGCCCGCAGCGGCTCCGCCGCCGGACCCGGCCGGCCGTCGGAGGGGATGCACGCGGTCACGCACGCCAGTACCGCCGTCAACGCGATCGAGAAGGCCGTACGGCCCGCCCTCGTGCTCGTCATGTCCCACCCCTGCCGCGTCACCTGCCCGCACGCTAGCCCAGGCGTCCCGCTCCCGTACCGGAAAACCCGCGTCCGGAAACGGGGACGGGCCCCGCACCTCGGAAGGTGCGGGGCCCGTGAACCGGTGGGGCGAGCCGTTGGCTCAGACCGCGGCCGGGTCCTCCTCGACGAGGAGGTTGCGGGTGCGGTTGGAGTCGAGCGGGATGCCGGGGCCCATCGTGGTGCTGATGGCGGCCTTCTTGATGTAACGGCCCTTGGCGGCGGACGGCTTCAGACGGAGGATCTCCTCCAGCGCCGCACCGTAGTTCTCCACCAGCTTGGTGTCGTCGAACGACGTCTTGCCGATGATGAAGTGCAGGTTCGAGTGCTTGTCGACGCGGAACTCGATCTTGCCGCCCTTGATCTCGGTGACCGCCTTGGCGGTGTCCGGGGTCACGGTGCCGGTCTTGGGGTTCGGCATGAGACCACGGGGACCGAGCACGCGGCCGAGGCGGCCGACCTTGCCCATGAGGTCCGGGGTGGCGACGACGGCGTCGAAGTCCAGACGGCCCTTCGACACCTCGTCGATCAGCTCGTCGGCGCCGACGATGTCGGCGCCCGCGGCACGCGCGGCCTCGGCACGGTCACCGGTCGCGAAGACCAGGACCCGGGCGGTCTTGCCGGTGCCGTGCGGGAGGTTCACGGTGCCACGGACCATCTGGTCGGCCTTGCGCGGGTCGACACCCAGGCGGAAGGCGACCTCGACGGTGCCGTCGAACTTGGTCGTGGAGGTCTCCTTGGCGAGACGGACGGCCTCGAGCGGGGCGTAGAGCTTGTCCCGGTCGACCTTGGCGTCCGCAGCGCGGAGAGACTTGCTGCGCTTGCTCACTACTGCTCCTGTTGGCTTCTTAGGAGTCGTGGTCCGGGCCGAGCAGGCCCCGCCACTTCTGCTTGCTTACGGGGGTGGAGGTCAGCCCTCGACCGTGACGCCCATGGAACGCGCGGTGCCGGCGATGATCTTCTCGGCGGCGTCCAGGTCGTTGGCGTTGAGGTCGGGCATCTTGGTGGTGGCGATCTCGCGGACCTGGTCACGCGTGATCTTCGCGACCTTGGTCTTGTGCGGCTCGCCGGAGCCCTTCTCCACGCCCGCGGCCTTGAGGATCATCTTGGCGGCCGGCGGCGTCTTGGTGATGAAGGTGAAGGAGCGGTCCTCGTAGACCGTGATCTCCACCGGGATGACCCAGCCACGCTGCGACTCGGTCGCGGCGTTGTAGGCCTTGCAGAACTCCATGATGTTGACGCCGTGCTGACCCAGCGCGGGGCCGACCGGCGGAGCCGGGTTGGCGGCACCGGCCTGGATCTGGAGCTTGATGAGCCCCGTGACCTTCTTCTTCTTGGGAGGCATAGCTCTCCGGGTCCTTTCGATTCGGGTCCTGCCCGCATCCGGGGAACCACCCGGACACAGGCATACCGCACAACGATAACGGGTATGGATGCGCGGCCAAAAACCGAGCAGGTCAGACGACGCGCGAGCGTCGTCTGACCTGCTCGGAAGCGGTACGTCCGAAGAAGTGCTAGTTCTTCTGGATCTGGTCGAAGCTCAGCTCGACCGGGGTCTCGCGGCCGAAGATCTCGACGAGGCCCTTGACCTTCTTCGAGTCGGCGTTGATCTCGTTGATCGTGGCCTGCAGCGTGGCGAACGGGCCGTCGGTGACGGTGACCGAGTCGCCGACCTCGAAGTCCAGGACCTGGACCTCGACCTTGCGCTGCGGAGCCGGCTTGCCCTCGGCCTCGGCGGCCTCGCGGGCGGCCTTCTCCTCGGCCTCGGGGGCGAGCATCTTGACGATCTCGTCCAGCGTCAGCGGGTACGGGTCGTAGGCGTTGCCCACGAAGCCGGTGACGCCGGGGGTGTTGCGGACGACGCCCCAGGACTCGTTGGTCAGGTCCATGCGGACCAGGACGTAGCCCGGCAGCTTGTTCTGGCGGATCGTCTTGCGGTCGCCGTTCTTGATCTGGACGACCTCTTCCTGCGGCACCTCGGCCTGGAAGATGTAGTCCTCGACGTTGAGCGAGACGGCGCGCTGCTCGAGGTTGGTCTTCACGCGGTTCTCGTAACCGGCGTAGGTGTGGATCACGTACCACTCGCCGGGCAGGACGCGCAGCTCCTGGCGGAGCTTCTCGATCGGGTCCAGCTCGGGCTCGGGCTCCGCGGTCTCCGCGTCCTCGGCCTCGGCGTCCTCGGCGTCCGCGTCGGCGGACTCGTCCTCCGTGGCCTCGACCTCGTCCTCGTCCTGGACCTGCTCGGCCTCGTCCTCGGCGACGACGGCGTCGGCAGCCTCGACCTCGGCGGAGGTCTCGGTGTCCTCGTTGTCCGCGCCCTCGACAATGCCGAGCTCGTCCTCGACGGACTCGACAGCCTCCCCGCGAGGCTCAACGGCGTCGTTCACGTTCGGGTCAGACACGGTGGCTGCTTCTTCCTGGATACATAGGGGTGGAACACGCGAAAGGGGCGCCGGGTACCTCGGCGCCCTTCGCTCTCGACTCAGCCGAAGACGTACTTGGCGGCGTGGCTGAAGCCATAGTCAATCAGAGTCACCAGGCCGATCATGATGACCACGAAGATGATCACGACCGTGGTGTACGTCGTCAGCTGGTTGCGACTGGGCCAGACGACCTTGCGGAGCTCCGCGACGATCTGGCGGTAGAAGAGCGCGAGGCGCTTCAGCGGACCCTTCTTGGCCCGCTTGCCGCCCTTGCGGGTCTTCTTCTTGGAGTCCGGCGCCTCGTCCTGGGCATCAGGCATGTCGATGGAGCCCACGGCGTCCGTCACTCGTCCTCACCTGATTCCGGGTCGTGGCCGTGCCGCGCCCGGTCTGAGCCGCACGGCGTTGCATTGCTGTACGTACATGCGCACACATCCTGGCGAAGGTGTGTGTAGCAGGGCCGGAGGGACTTGAACCCCCAACCGCTGGTTTTGGAGACCAGTGCTCTACCAATTGAGCTACGACCCTTTGTGTGTCCCCCAACGTACCGCATCCGACCGGATGCTTGGTGTGCACCGGCTGAGTGCGGGCCGCTGAAGGCCAACGAGTGGAGAGTGTACGTGTTCCCGGGCCGGGCGTCGAACAGAAAGCACCCGGGGAGCACCACCCCGACGAAAGATCGTCCTGGCCGCGACGCCGATCCGGACTGGTGTTCAAGGGTTTGCCCGGTGTTGTTCAGTACGTGAAACCGCTGTGCCGCGCGGGTTACCGGTCTGAAACGATGGGTCCATGAGCGCTGCAACCCCTCCCACCGAGCGCCGGGTCTCCGCCCGAGTCGGCGCGATCTCCGAGTCCGCCACCCTCGCCGTGGACGCCAAGGCCAAGGCCCTCAAGGCCGCCGGACGACCGGTGATCGGCTTCGGCGCCGGTGAACCCGACTTCCCGACGCCCGGCTACATCGTCGAGGCCGCGATCGAGGCCTGCAAGAACCCGAAGTTCCACCGCTACACGCCGGCCGGCGGACTGCCCGAGCTGAAGGCCGCGATCGCCGCGAAGACGCTGCGCGACTCGGGCTACGAGGTCGACCCCTCGCAGATCCTGGTCACCAACGGCGGCAAGCAGGCCATCTACGAGGCGTTCGCCGCGATCCTCGACCCGGGCGACGAGGTCATCGTCCCGGCGCCGTACTGGACGACGTACCCCGAGTCGATCCGGCTGGCCGGCGGTGTGCCGGTCGAGGTCGTCGCCGACGAGACGACCGGCTACCGGGTGAGCGTGGAGCAGCTGGAGGCCGCGCGCACGGAGAAGACCAAGGTCGTCCTCTTCGTGTCGCCCTCGAACCCGACGGGTGCCGTGTACGGCGAGGCCGAGACCGAGGCGATCGGCCGCTGGGCCGTCGAGCACGGCCTGTGGGTGCTCACCGACGAGATCTACGAGCACCTCGTCTACGGCGACGCCGTCTCCGTCTCCATGCCGGCGCTGCTGCCCGAGCTGCGCGACAAGTGCATCGTGGTCAACGGCGTCGCGAAGACGTACGCGATGACCGGCTGGCGTGTCGGGTGGGTCATCGGCCCGAAGGACGTCGTCAAGGCCGCGACGAACCTCCAGTCGCACGCCACGTCCAACGTGTCCAACGTCGCCCAGGCGGCGGCGCTGGCCGCGGTCTCCGGCGACCTGGACGCCGTGGCGAAGATGCGGGAGGCCTTCGACCGGCGCCGCAGGACCATCGTGCGGATGCTCAACGAGATCGACGGCGTGCTGTGCCCGGAGCCGGAGGGCGCGTTCTACGCCTACCCGTCGGTGAAGGAGCTGCTCGGCAAGGAGATCCGCGGCAAGCGTCCCCAGAACAGCGTGGAGCTGGCCGCGCTGATCCTGGAGGAGGCCGAGGTCGCGGTGGTACCCGGCGAGGCCTTCGGCACGCCCGGCTACCTGCGGCTGTCGTACGCGCTCGGCGACGAGGACCTCGTCGAGGGCGTGAGCCGGATCCAGAAGCTGCTGGCGGAGGCGCGGGACTGACCTCCGCTTCCCCGCAGGGCGCCCCGTGATGTCACGGGGCGCCCTGTTTGTTTGTGCGAGCAAGACCACGTACGGGGAAAGTGCTGTCCGGCCGGGCGTGTCGTGCGGCAGGATCACTGAATGGAGCGCGTACGTGATCTCTCTGAACTGCCGAAGGCCCATCTGCATCTGCACTTCACCGGGTCGATGCGGCCCGCCACCCTGCTGGAACTGGCCGACAAGCACGGCGTGCGGCTGCCCGACTCCCTGACCGAGGCGCTGACCAGCGGGGAGCCGCCGCGCCTGCGGGCCACCGACGAGCGGGGCTGGTTCCGCTTCCAGCGGCTGTACGACGCGGCGCGGTCGTGTCTGCAGGAGCCGGAGGACATCCGGCGGCTGGTCCGGGAGGCGGCGGAGGAGGACGTGCGGGACGGCTCGGGCTGGCTGGAGATCCAGGTGGACCCGACGTCGTACGCGCCGCGGCTGGGCGGGCTGATCCCGGCGCTGGAGATCATCCTGGACGCGGTGGAGACGACCGTGCGGGACACCGGGATCGGGATGCGGGTACTGGTCGCCGCGAACCGGATGAAGCATCCCCTGGACGCGCGCACCCTGGCCCGGCTGGCGGTGCGGTACGCGGACCGCGGCGTGGTCGGCTTCGGGCTGTCGAACGACGAACGGCGCGGCATGGCGCGGGACTTCGACCGGGCGTTCGCGATCGCGCGCGAGGGCGGGCTGCTGTCGGCTCCGCACGGGGGCGAGCTGACCGGGCCGGCGTCGGTGCGGGACTGTCTGGACGACCTGGAGGCGGACCGGATCGGGCACGGCGTGCGGGCGGCGGAGGATCCGCGGCTGCTGAAGCGCCTCGCGGACCGGCAGGTGACCTGCGAGGTGTGTCCGGCGTCGAACGTTGCCCTGGGCGTGTACGAGAAGCCCGAGGACGTGCCGCTGCGGACCCTGTTCGAGGCGGGGGTGCCGATGGCGCTGGGCGCGGACGACCCGCTGCTGTTCGGCTCGCGGCTGGCGGCGCAGTACGAGATCGCCCGGCAGCACCACGGGTTCACCGACGCGGAGCTGGCGGAACTGGCCCGGCAGTCCGTGCGGGGCTCGGCGGCGCCCGACGGGGTGAAGGACAAGCTGCTGGCCGGCGTCGACGCCTGGCTCAGCCCCCCGGCCGTCTGAAGTGGGCGTACGGCGGGTACGGCTTGAAGGCGAGCACGATCTCCGGGTGCCGCCACGGGTCGGGGTCCGGGGCCAGTTCGCCGTGCAGGCGGGTGACGAACGCCGCGCGCCCCTGGGTGACGCCCTTCTGCCGGGGTCCCCGGCCGGCCGCCTCGGCCAGGGCGGTCGCCGCGGAGGCGAAGGCGGTCCGCTCGCCGATGAGGAAGTACGTGCGGGCGTGCGTGGTGTGGCGCAGCGGCTCGCGGGCGTGGGGCCGGTCGAGCCAGGCCCGGGCGTGGCGGGCCGTGCGCGCCTCGTCGGTCCGGACGGTGAGCGGTGTGCCGCGGCCCAGCCCGCGGCGCAGCTCGGGCCACTTGGTGGGTCGCAGTCCCGCATCGGGGTGCGCCAGGACCAGGTCGACCAGCTCGCCCTGTCCCTCGTCGGGCGGTACGCCGTCGCGCAGGGGGACGTGCACGACCGTGTGGCGTGAGCAGGCGGCGAAGGAGAACAGGCCGGCGAGCCGGTTCAGCCCGTCGTGGTCGCCCATGAGCATGCCGTAGGCGTTCTCCGGGTCGCGCAGCGAGGTGTGGCGCAGGGGTGTGCGCGGCTGGACCACCCGGTGGGTGTGCGGGCCGGTGCGGGGGCGGTACTCGGTGAGTCTCAGCCGCATGGGGGACGCCTCATGGTCCGAGCGTGCCGGTCGGGAGGGCCGGCCGGCAACGGGGATTCCGCCCGGCGGCGCGGTCCCGGCCGGGCGCTCGGCACCCTAGAGGCTGACGCCGACCGTCACCGGCTCGTTGACCAGGGTGACGCCGAAGGCCTCGTGGACGCCGGCGACGACCTCGCGGGCCAGCGCGAGGAGGTCCTCCGTGGTCGCCTCGCCGCGGTTGGTGAGGGCGAGGGTGTGCTTGGTGGAGATGCGTGCGGGGCCGGCGCCGTAGCCCTTGGTGAAGCCGGCCTTGTCGATCAGCCAGGCCGCGGAGGTCTTGACGCGGCCCTCCCCCGCCGGGAAGGCGGGCGGCTCGACGCCGGCGCCGAGCCGCTCGTCCACCCGGGCGCGGAAGGCCGCGAACTCCGCGTCGGTGAGGATCGGGTTGGTGAAGAACGACCCGGCCGACCAGGTGTCGTGGTCCTCGGGGTCCAGGACCATGCCCTTGCCGGCGCGCAGCCTCAGTACGGTCTCGCGGGCGGCGGCCAGCGGCACCCGGCCGCCGGGCTCGACGCCGAGGGCGCGGGCCGTCTCGGCGTAGCGCAGCGGGGCGGAGAGTCCGCCGGCGTCCTCCAGGGCGAAGCGGACGCGCAGGACGACGTACCGGTCGGGTTCGGCCTTGAAGCGGCTGTGGCGGTAGGCGAAGGCGCAGTCGGCGTTGGCGAGGGTGACCGTGTCGCGGTTCCTGCGGTCGTAGGCGATCACTTCGGTGATCGTGGAGGAGACCTCCTGGCCGTAGGCCCCCACGTTCTGGATGGGGGTGGCGCCCGCCGAGCCGGGGATGCCGGCCAGGCACTCGATGCCGGCGAGCCCGGCCTCGACGGTGCGGGCGACGGCATCGGTCCACACCTCGCCGGCCGCGAGCTCCAGCGTCGTACCGTCGAGCGAGAGGCCGCGCGTGGCGATGTGCAGGGCGGTGCCGTCGAAGCCCTTGTCGCCGATGACGAGGTTGGATCCGCCGCCGATCAGCAGCAGAGGGGTGCCGGTGTCGTCGGCCTCGCGGACGGCGGCGATCACCTCGGCGTCGGTGGTGGCCGTGATCAGCCGGGTCGCGGGGCCGCCCAGCCGGAAGGTGGTCAGCGGGGCGAGGGGGGCGTCGTGGATTTCCTGCACGCGCCCAAGACTACGAGACGGCGCCGGCGGCCCGGGGCAACGGGAAGCGCCCCGACCGGCCGGCCGGGGCGCTCGCCTCAGGGTGTGCGCGGGTCAGCGCGCGACCAGTTCCTCCTTCGGCTCGGGTGCCGTCGCGGCGCCGGCCGGCGCTGTCCCGCCGACGGGGGTGCGGTCGTCCGGGCGGCGGCCCGGGATCAGGAGGGCCGCGACGCCGCCGAGGGCCACCACCGCGGCGCCCACCGCGACCGCGGGCCGCAGCCCGTCGACGAAGGTCTGCGCGGACTCGTAGCCGCCCTGCGCCGCGAAGATCGAGGCCATGACCGCGATGCCGAGCGCGCCGCCCACCTCGCGCAGGGCGTTGTTGGCGCCGGAGGCGATGCCCTGCTCCTTCGGGGCGACGCTGGACATCACCAGGGCGGAGGCGGGGGCGAAGAAGAGGGCCATGCCGATGCCGCTGACGACCAGGCCCGGCAGCTGGGCCGCGTAGGAGGTGTCGGCCGTGATCACGGAAGCGAGGTAGCCGAGGCCGGCCGCCTGGAGGAAGAGCCCGGTGGCGACGACCGGGCGCCCCCCGATCCGGTCCGAGAGGATGCCGGCGATCGGCGCGACCAGCATGGGCATGCCGGTCCAGGGCAGCATGCGCAGGCCCGCCTCGGTGGGCGAGTAGCCGAGCACGCCCTGCATGTACTGGCTGAGCAGGAAGATCGAGCCGAACATGCCCAGGAACATCAGCAGGCTCGCCGCGTTGATGCCGGAGAAGGCCCGGGAGCGGAACAGCCGCATCGGGAGCATCGGGTTCTTGGCGCGGGTGCTGTAGAGGACGAACCCGGTCAGCAGCGCGCCGCCGGCGACCAGCGCGGTCAGCACCACGGCTCCGGTCCAGCCGTCCACCGGCCCGCGGACCAGGCCGTAGACGACGCCGAAGAGTCCGCCGCTGGCGAGGAGCGTGCCGGGGAGGTCGAGCGGTGCGCCGGTGCCGTGCGACTCGGCGAGGCGGAGGCGAGCGAGCGGAAGCAGGGCCAGCCCCAGGGGGACGTTCAGCCAGAAGATCCACTGCCACGAGATGTGCTCGGTGAGGGTGCCGCCGATCAGCGGCCCGGAGGCCACGGCGAGCCCGTTGACGGCGCCCCAGATGCCGTACGCCATCCCGCGCCGTTCGGCGGGCACGGCGGCCGTCAGCAGGGTCAGGGTCAACGGCATCATGATCGCCGCGCCGACGCCCTGGACCGCCCGGGCGGCGATGAGGGAGTCGATGCCGGGCGCCATGGCCGCGGCGGCGGAGGCGCCGGTGAAGACGGCGAGTCCGACCAGGAAGAGCCTGCGGCGGCCGAAGCGGTCGCCGAGGGCGGCGCCGAACATGAGCAGCACCGCGAAGGTGAGCGTGTAGGCGCTGACGGTCCATTCCAGGTCGTGCAGCGCTCCGCCCAGGTCCTCCCGGATGGAGGGCAGGGCGGTGGTGACGACGAGATTGTCCAGGGCCGCCATGAAACCGGCGACGCTGGTGATGACGAGGGCCCAGCCTGCTCCCCCGCGACGTGCGTCCTGCTGTGACATCTCTCCCCCAGAGGGTGTTCACTGCCTGCGGATGTGGTGGTCGGTGATGATGAAGCTCACGGCCGAAGTGATTAGTAATCGATGACTAACTTCTGCGGGCAGACCGGAGCGCTCGCCCCGGGCGTGTCACGGGCGTCCGCCCGCGCCCTACCCTGCTGCCGGCCCCTGCTGGGGCCGGGCCGAGAGGTAGAGGCCCTCCCAGACGCGGTGCCCGGACGGGAAGCCCATGGCGGCCAGGGCGTTGACCAGCATGCCGACCGCCATGAAGGACGTCGTCCCGCCGATGTCGCCGCCGAGGGGCACGTGCACGGCGTCCCAGAGTTCGAGCCAGCCCTTGCGGACCATCTCGCCGAACTCGTGATCCCCTGCCGCCTCCGCCGCCGAGACGGTGACGTACACCTGCAACTGCATCTGGAGCCGCTCGGGCCGCTCGGCGATCAGCCGCATGTACGCCTCGGCCATGGCGTGCAGTGCCTCGTCGCCGTGCAGCCCGTCGGACGACTCCTCGAAGACCCGGCGCACGTCCTGAAGGCAGCGCTCCGCCACCGCGAGGAACATCGCCTTCTTGCTCGGGAAGAGCCGGAACAGGTACGGCTGGGAGACGCCCACCCGTTTGGCGATGGCTTCCGTGGAGGTGCCGTAGTAGCCGCCCCGCGCGAACTCGCTCATCGCCGCCCGGATGACGCTCTCACGCCGCTCTTCCGCGCTCATCCTGACCATGCCGATAAGTTAGTACTCAATCACTAACCAAGTCAAGCGGTGGTCCGGGACCGCTCGTGGGACAGGGGGCGCCCTCCGTGGAGGACGCCCCCTGTCCGGGGCACGGGTGCCGGGATCGTCAGGCGAGCCGTACGACCGCGCGGGACATGCCGAGGACCTTCTGGCCGGCGCTGGTGGCCAGGAGGTCGACGCGGACGGTGTTGTCGTCGAGCTTGGCCGCGACCTTGCCGCTGACCTCGATCAGGGCGCCCTCGTCGTCGTTCGGGACGACGACGGGGCGGGTGAAGCGGACGCCGTACTCGACGACCGAGCCCGGGTCGCCGGTCCAGTCGGTCACCACACGGATGGCCTCGGCCATGGTGAACATGCCGTGCGCGATGACGTCCGGGAGGCCGACCTCCTTGGCGAACCTCTCGTTCCAGTGGATCGGGTTGAAGTCGCCGGAGGCGCCCGCGTAGCGCACGAGCGTGGCGCGGGTCACGGGGAAGCTCTGCGCCGGCAGCTCGGTGCCGACCTCGACGTCGCTGTACGCGATCCTCGACGTCGCGGGGTGCGCGGGGGGCTGCGTCACGGGGTGCATGGGATGCTCACGCCTCCTCGGCCGCGCGGGCCACGAGCTTGGTCCAGGCGGTCACGACGTGCTCGCCGGCCTCGTCGTGGACCTCGCCGCGGATGTCCAGTATGTCGTTGCCGGCCATCGACTTGATCGCCTCGATGGTGGAGGTGACCGTGAGCCGGTCACCGGCCCGCACCGGGCGGGCGTAGGCGAACTTCTGGTCGCCGTGCACCACCCGGCTGTAGTCCAGGCCGAGCTGCGGGTCCTCTATGACCTGACCCGCCGCCTTGAACGTGATCGAGAACACGAAGGTCGGCGGAGCGATCACATCCGGATGGCCGAGCGCCTTCGCCGCCTCCGCGTCCGTGTACGCCGGATTGGCGTCCCCCACCGCCTCCGCGAACTCGCGGATCTTTTCCCGGCCCACCTCGTAGGGCGCGGTGGGCGGGTAGGTCCGCCCCACGAACGACTGGTCGAGCGCCATGGGCTCGCAACCTCCTGCTGCTGTCTGCGACTACTGCTGTCTCTGCGGCTACTGCTGCTGTCTCTGCGGCTACCGCCGGACACAACGACGCGAGGCCGTCCCCAAACTACGGGGACGGCCTCGCGTACGAGCCTGATTTATCGCGTTTCGCGGTGCGCGGTGTGCGCATTGCAACGCGGGCAGTGCTTCTTCATCTCAAGACGGTCCGGGTTGTTACGCCGGTTCTTCTTGGTGATGTAGTTCCGCTCCTTGCACTCCACGCAGGCCAGCGTGATCTTCGGGCGGACGTCGGTGGCAGCCACGTGAGTGCTCCTTGACGAACGGATTGATGGTATTAACGCAGGAAAGAGTAGCCGATTGAAGGACCGACCCCGCAATCGGCTACCAGAAGTAGCGGTGACCGGACTTGAACCGGTGACACAGCGATTATGAGCCGCTTGCTCTACCGACTGAGCTACACCGCTGTGATGCGATCGGGCCCCGCCTCGCGGCGGGAACCTCTCACACCAGAGCCCCAAAACGGAATCGAACCGTTGACCTTCTCCTTACCATGGAGACGCTCTGCCGACTGAGCTATTGGGGCGAGCGATGAAGACATTACACGGTCGCCCGCCGTTCGCCCAAATCCGTTTCGCCGACCCTGCCCCGTCCCGTCCCCCGGGCACCCGGACGCCCCACGCGCACCACCCCGAAGAGCCTGCGGACGCGGTACCGGCGGGCCCGCGGGCGCGGTACCGGCGGGCCCGCGGGCGCGAACGCCGACGGCCCGCGGGGCGCGGCCCGCACCGGTACGACTATTGCGCTCCTCCGCGCCACGGGCGGGTCGCCGTCCTAGGCTCGACCTCACTCCGCGTGATCTTGCGCTCCCCCTGCGCAGTCCCGAGCCCAGAGGAGTGCGATGCCCGACAGCCAGCCGCAGCCGCCCCAGTCGCCGTTCCCCTCGGGCCCGGCCGGCCACGGCTCACTGCTGCTGGCGGGGGCCCGGCTCACCGACGGCCGGACCGTGGACGTGCGGCTGTACGGCGGGCGCATCGAGGCGGTCGGCACGGCCGGCAGCCTGGCCACGGCCCGCCCGCCCGGCCCCGGCACGCGGGTCGACCTCACCGGCTACCTCCTCCTGCCCGCCCCCGCCGAACCGCACGCCCACGGCGACACGGCGCTCACGGCCGACGTCCCCGGCCCGGTCTCCCACGAACCCGAGGACGTCCAGCGCCGGGTCACCGAGGCCGTCCTGCTCCAGCTGGGGCACGGGGCGACCGCGCTGCGGGCCCATGTGCGGGTGGGTGACGTGCCGGGGCTGGGCGCGCTGCTCGCCGTCCTGCGGGCGCGGCGGGCGCTGCGCGGGCTGGCCGAGCTGACGACGGTGGCCATGCCGAGGGTGCTGACCGGGGTGGCCGGGGCCGACGGGCTGGCGATGCTGCGGGACGCCGTCAAGATGGGCGCGGACGTGGTGGGCGGGTGCCCGGACCTGGACCCCGACCCGGCGGGGTACGTGGAGGCGGTCCTGGAGGTCGCCGCCGAGCACGGCTGCCCGGTGGACCTGCACACGGACGCCGCCGACCCGGCGCGGCTGGCCCGGCTGGCGGCGATGGCGGGCGGACTGCGCCCCGGGGTGACCGTCGGGCCCTGCGACGCGCTGGGGCGGCTGCCCGCGGACGTGGCCTCGCGGGCCGCGGACCAGCTGGCGGCGGCCGGGGTCGCCGTGCTGTGCCTGCCCCAGGGGCCCTGCGGCCCGGGCGGTGACGGGGGCGCCGATCACCGCGAAGGCACCGCACCGGTACGGCTGCTGCGGGCCGCGGGGGTGCGGGTCGCCGCCGGCAGCGGGGCGCTGCGGGACGTGTCCAACCCGGTCGGGCGGGGCGACCCGCTGGAGGCGGCGTACCTGCTGGCCTCGCGCCACGGGCTGCGTCCCGAGGAGGCCTACGACGCGGTGAGCGGCGCGGCTCGGACGACGCTGGGCCTGCCCGAGGTGCGGGTGGAGGCGGGCTTCCCCGCCGAGTTGCTCGCGGTGCGCGGGGACCGGCTCGCGGGCGCGCTGTCGCTGGCCTACGGCCGGATCGTGGTGCACCGGGGGCGGGTGGTGGCCCGGACGAGCGCGGTGCGGGAGTACGGCGACTCGACGGCCTCGGCGGAACTGGGACTGCCGCGGCAGGGACGCGGGGAGCGGCCCGAGGGGTGGGGGCCGGCCTGAGGGGCGTGACCGCGCGACGGGCGATCTTGGCGTGCGGGCGTGCCACGGGCCGTCCGGACGGGAGCGGACGGGCGTCGGGGTGATGCCCGTGGGGGCCGCCGGACACGGCCGAAGTCGTGCGGCGCGGGCGGCCGTCGGGGCGTACGGTCGGAGACATGCGCATTGTCATCGCTGGTGGTCATGGTCAGATCGCGTTGCGGCTGGAGCGCCTGCTCGCCGCGCGTGGTGACGAGGTGGCGGGCATCATCCGCAAGGCCGAGCAGGCCGACGACCTGCGCGCGGCCGGTGCCGAACCGGTCGTGCTCGACCTGGAGTCGGCCTCGGTCGAGGAGGTCGCGGAGCGGCTGCGGGGCGTGGACGCGGCGGTCTTCGCGGCGGGCGCGGGTCCGGGCAGCGGGGCGGCCCGCAAGGACTCGGTGGACAAGGCGGCGGCGGTCCTCTTCGCGGACGCGGCCGTCCGCGCGGGCGTGCGGCGCTTCGTGATCGTGTCGTCCATGGGCGCCGACCCGGGGCACGCGGGGGACGAGATCTTCGACGTGTACCTGCGCGCCAAGGGCGAGGCGGACGCGTACGTGCGCGCTCAGGAGGCGCTGGACTGGACGGTCCTGCGGCCCGGTCAGCTGACGGACGACGCCGGCACCGGCCTCGTGCGCCTGGAGGCACACACCGGCCGGGGCCCGGTCCCGCGGGACGACGTGGCCGCCGTCCTGGCGGAGCTCGTCGACACCCCGGCGACGACCGGCCTGACCCTGGAACTGATCAGCGGCTCGGCGCCGGTGTCGGTGGCGGTGAAGTCGGTGGCCGGCAACTGAACGCCTCTCAGAACAGAGGCAGTTGCCCGGGGAACTCCGGGACGGTGTAGCCGTCCAGCGTGGGCTGGGCGGCGTCCGACTCGGCGAACCGCCGGGAGCCGGGGCAGGACACCAGTTCCCCGGCCGCCCGCGCCCCGGGCGGGTCGTGCCGTGCGAAGCGCCCGGCGACGACGGCGATCTCCCGACGGCACTCGGGGCAGGTCCTGCGACGCGACGACATGGTGTCAGCGTAGGACGCGCGGGGCGGGGTGCCGGCGAGAAGTCCGACGGGTGATCCCCGCGCCCCTCGTCCACCGTGTGGGCCCGGGAACGCCGAAAGGGTCCGCGATCAGCATTGCTGCTGTTCGCGGACCCTTTCGGTCTTGTGGCGGCGCCAGGATTCGAACCTGGGAAGGCTGAGCCGGCAGATTTACAGTCTGCTCCCTTTGGCCGCTCGGGCACACCGCCGGGGTTCGCTGCCCTTCGCACCGTCTTGCGGCGGTGCTCCGTGGCAACGACGTAAACAATACCCGATAGGGAGGGGTGCTTCGCCACCCGATTGATCTCCACCCCGGGCGCGGGGGGTGGCTAGGCTTGTCCGGATGCGGCCGAGAACCCCTGGCGGGCCCGGCGGCCGCCCACGTATGCCGGTTCGGACCCGGCACGCGGCCCGACACGCACCCAGATACAAGGAGCCACAGGACATGGCCGACTCCAGTTTCGACATCGTCTCGAAGGTCGAGCGGCAGGAGGTCGACAACGCCCTCAACCAGGCCGCCAAGGAGATCTCCCAGCGCTACGACTTCAAGGGCGTGGGCGCCTCGATCTCGTGGTCCGGGGACAAGATCCTCATGGAGGCCAACTCCGAGGACCGGGTGAGCGCTGTCCTCGACGTCTTCCAGTCCAAGCTGATCAAGCGCGGCATCTCGCTGAAGGCACTGGACGCGGGTGAGCCCCAGCTCTCCGGCAAGGAGTACAAGATCTTCGCGTCGATCGAGGAGGGCATCTCCCAGGACAACGCGAAGAAGGTGGCGAAGATCATCCGCGACGAGGGCCCCAAGGGCGTGAAGGCCCAGGTGCAGGGCGAAGAGCTCCGAGTCTCCTCCAAGAGCCGCGACGACCTGCAGACCGTGATCTCGCTGCTCAAGGGCAAGGACTTCGACTTCGCACTGCAGTTCGTCAACTACCGGTGATCTGCCGTAAGCCGCCGGCGTTCCGCTAGGCCGGCCGCGTACGACGAGGGGTGGGCGCCCCGGATTCCGGGGTGCCCGCCCCTTTCGCCGCCCGGCGGGTCCGGGCCGGCTCAGTCGCGCGAGTTGCCGAACAGGATGCGGTAGGCGATCAGGAGGACCAGCGAGCCGCCGATGGCCGCCGCCCAGGTGGCGCCGTCGTAGAAGTCCTTGCTGATCGGGTGGTCCAGCCAACGGGCCGATATCCAGCCGCCGATGAACGCTCCCGCGATGCCGATGAGGGTGGTTCCGACGAAGCCGCCCGGGTCGCGGCCCGGCAGCAGCAACTTGGCTATGGCTCCGGCCAACAGTCCCAGGATGATCCAGCCGACGACGGTCATGCCGTGACCCTGCCTTTCCTCGCTGTGCCCGCGCTGTGCGAGCGCTGTGGGCTCGTACCTCCGCGTGTGTTCATGTCCTCTTGGTGAGGAGGACGTTCCGGCAGCTCCCGGTGGTTGCGTCGGTCAGTAGGGTGCGGCCCATGACACCTGCGGGTTCGGAACTGCGGCGCACTCTGGGCGTCGGTGACGCGGTGGTCGTGGGGCTCGGTTCGATGATCGGTGCCGGGATCTTCGCCGCCCTGGCGCCCGCCGCGCACGCCGCCGGATCGGGGCTGCTGCCGGCCCTCGCCGTGGCCGCCGTGGTGGCCTACTGCAACGCCACGTCGTCGGCCCGGCTCGCGGCCCGGTATCCGGCCTCGGGCGGCACGTACGTCTACGGGCGCGAGCGGCTCGGGGAGTTCTGGGGGTACCTGGCCGGCTGGTCGTTCGTCGTCGGCAAGACGGCCTCCTGTGCCGCCATGGCGCTCACCGTGGGCGCGTACGTCTGGCCGGGGCAGGAGCACGCGGTGGCGGTGGCGGCCGTGGTGGCGCTGACCGCGGTGAACTACGGGGGCCTGCAGAAGTCGGCCTGGGTGACGCGGGCGATCGTGGCGGTGGTCCTGGCCGTCCTCGCCTCCGTGGTGGTGGTGTGCCTGTCGTCGGGGCGGTCCGGCGCCGGACGACTGGACGTCGGGCTGTCGGGCGGTGCCGGCGGGCTGTTGCAGGCGGCCGGGCTGCTGTTCTTCGCCTTCGCGGGGTACGCGCGGATCGCCACCCTCGGCGAGGAGGTACGGGATCCGGCGCGCACCATCCCCCGGGCGATTCCGCTGGCCCTCGGGATCACGCTGGCCGTGTACGGGTGTGTCGCGCTGGCCGTCCTTTCCGTGCTGGGGCCGACGGGGCTCGGCCGGGCGACCGCGCCGCTCGCCGACGCGGTCCGGGCGGCCGGCGTGCCGGAGCTGGCGCCGGTCGTGCGGGCGGGCGCCGCCGTGGCCGCCCTGGGCTCGCTGCTCGCCCTGATCCTGGGGGTGTCGCGGACGGCCCTGGCCATGGCGCGGGACCGTCATCTGCCGGCGGCGCTGGCCGCGGTGCATCCGCGGTACCGGGTGCCGCACCGGGCCGAGCTGGCCGTGGGCGCGACGGTCGCGGTCCTGGCCGCCACGGTGGACGTGCGGGGCGCGATCGGGTTCTCGTCCTTCGGCGTCCTGGCGTACTACGCGGTGGCCAACGCGTCGGCCTGGACGCTGGACCCGGCTCCGGCGGCGCGGGCCGTGCCGGCTCTGGGGCTGGCCGGGTGCGCCGTGCTGGCGTTCTCCCTTCCCGTCGTCTCGGTGGTCGTGGGTGTGGGGGTGCTGGCCGTGGGGGTGGTGGCGTACGCGGTGCGGGGGCGGCCGGAGCGCCGTTAGGCCGCCGGGGCAGTGCGCCCACGGGGCCCTCGCCGGCCCCTCGTTCGCCTTCGCGGCCCCGCCCGCTCCGGCCGGCTCCGCATGTCCACCTGTGCCGCCCGTGCCGCCCGCCGCGGGCCTCCGGCGAGCCGGCGAGGGGCGGGGTGGCCGCGCCCTGCCGGCGGCGGGCTCGGGGCGGGAAGTCCGGTTGCGTGGATGAGCGTTGGACGCCTGGCCGGTCGTCCGGGCCGGCAACTGCGCGATCTCGGTCATGGGTTCATCATGCGACCGGGCGCCGGCCTCCGCCCGGACCTGTGGACAACCTCGCGGTTGTGGACAAACGGGGGCCCCGCTCGGCCCCTTCCGGCCCCCTACCAGCCGGTCGTCCGGGCGCCGGCGGTGGCCGTGAACGGCTGGTCGGTGCGCACGATCTCGCGTCCCATCGGCAGCAGCGACACCGGGATCAGCTTGAAGTTGGCGATGCCGAGCGGGATGCCGATGATCGTGACGCACAGCGCGATGCCGGTGACGATGTGGCCGATGGCCAGCCACCAGCCGGCGAGGACGAGCCAGAGCACGTTGCCGATGCAGGAGGCCGCTCCCGCGTCCCGGCGCTCGACGGCCGCGTACCCGAAGGGCCACAGGGCGTAGACGCCGATGCGGAACGCCGCGATGCCGAACGGGATGCCGATGATGGTGATGCAGAGCAGCGCCCCCGCGGCCAGGTAGCCGAGGAACAGCCAGAAGCCGCTGAGGACGAGCCATATGACGTTGAGGATGGTCTTCATGGCTGACGACCTGCCATCTTCTCGAGGCGGGCGATTCGCTCCGCCATCGGCGGGTGGGTGGAGAACATCTTCGACAGCCCCTGCCCCGGGCGGAACGGGTTCGCGATCATCATGTGGCTCGCGGTCTCGATCCGGGGCTCCGGCGGCAGCGGCAGCTGCTTGGTGCCGGCGTCGAGCTTGCGCAGTGCCCCGGCGAGGGCCATCGGGTCGCCGGTGAGCTGGGCACCGGACGCGTCGGCCTGGTACTCCCTCGAACGGCTGATCGCCAGTTGGATGAGGCCGGCGGCGAGCGGGCCGAGCAGCATGATGAGCAGCATGCCCAGCAGGCCGGGGCCCTCGTCGTCGTCCGACCGCCCGATCGGGATCAGCCAGGCGAAGTTGACCAGGAACATGATCACGGAGGCCAGGGCGCCGGCGACCGACGAGATCAGGATGTCGCGGTTGTAGACGTGACTGAGCTCGTGTCCGATGACGCCGCGCAGCTCGCGCTCGTCGAGCAGGCGCAGGATGCCCTCGGTGCAGCACACGGCGGCGTTGCGCGGATTGCGGCCGGTCGCGAAGGCGTTCGGGGCCTCCGTCGGGGAGATGTAGAGGCGGGGCATCGGCTGGCGGGCCTGGGTGGAGAGGTCCCGGACCATGCGGTACAGCGCCGGGGCCTCGAACTCGCTCACCGGGCGGGCCCGCATCGCGCGCAGGGCCAGCTTGTCGCTGTTCCAGTAGGCGTACGCGTTCGTGGCCAGGGCTACCAGGACGGCGACGACGAGGCCCGCTCGGCCGAAGAAGCTGCCGATGACGATGATGAGCGCGGACAGTCCCCCGAGGAGTACTGCGGTCCTGAGCCCGTTGTGCCGGCGGTGCACGGTACGCCCTCCAAGTCGTGCAGCAGGGGAACCCTTTGCTCGCTGGTCTCGCTCGCGGTGGTTGCTTCCCGTCTCCGATGCCCCTGGGGTCGTGGTGTCACGTCCAGTGGACCCTTCCGTACTGGTCAACGCCAGGCGGGGGCCTCCAGTTCCCCGCCGGGCACGGCTGCGCGCGTGGTCCGTCCGGGTGAACGGCCCGGTATGCGGCACGCGCGCGTGGGGACCGAGTGCCCCACGCGCGCGTGCCGATACGCGGCTGTCGCTCAGAAGAGCCCGGTGTCGGCGAAGCGGAGGATCAGCTGGGGCGCTCCGGACAGGGCCACGGCCAGGACGGCGGTCGCGCCGAGCGCGGCCGTGAGCGGGGCGGGGAGGCGGTGACGCACGGTCTCGCCCTCGGGCGCGCGGAGCAGCAGGGCCGTCCACTGGAGGTAGTAGAAGAGGGCGATGACGACGTTGACGGCCATGACGACGGCCAGCCAGCCGAGGCCCGCGTCGACGGCCGCGGAGAAGACGGTGACCTTGGCGAAGAGGCCGATGATGCCGGGCGGCAGTCCGGCGAGGCAGAGCAGGAAGAACGCCAGGAGCAGCGCGGTCAGCGGGTTGGACGCGTACAGGCCGCGGTAGTCGGCGACGCGGTTGAGGGCCCTCGTACGGCCCACCAGTGCGGCCACCGCGAAGGCGCCGAGGTTCACGGCGGCGTACATGAGGGCGTAGGCGACGGTGGAGCCGATCGACCGCTCGGGGTCGTCGGAGTAGCCGGCGGCGGCGATCGGCACCAGGAGGTAGCCGGCCTGGCCGACGGACGACCAGGCGAGCAGGCGTACCGCGCTGTACGCGCGCGTGGCCCGCTGGCGCAGTGCTCCGACGTTGCCGACGGTCATGGTGAGCGCGGCCAGCACCGCGAGGGCCGGCCCCCAGGCGTCGGCGTAGGACGGCAGGGCGACGACCGTGACGAGGATCAGGCCGGAGAAGCCGACGGCCTTGCCGACCACGGACAGGTAGGCGGCGATCGGGAGCGGCGCGCCCACGTAGGTGTCGGGCACCCAGAAGTGGAAGGGCACGGCGGCCGTCTTGAAGGCGAAGCCGACGAGGGTGAGGACGACGCCCGTCTGGGTGAGCGTGGTGAGCTGCCCGTCGACGTGCTGGACGCGGTCGGCGACCTGGGTGAGGTACAGGGTGCCGGTGGAGGCGTACAGGAAGCTGATGCCCATGAGGCTGACCGCGGTCGCGGTGACCGAGGACAGGAAGAACTTCAGCGCGGCCTCGGAGGAGCGCCGGTCGCCCTGCCGGAGGCCGACGAGGGCGAAGGCGGGCAGGGAGGCGACCTCCAGGGCGACGACGAGGGTCGCGAGGTCGCGGGAGGCGGGCAGGAGAGCGGCGCCGGCCGCCGAGGAGAGCAGCAGGAACCAGAACTCGCCCTCGGGCAGTCCCCGGTCGGCGTCCTTCAGGGCGGTGACCGAGAGCAGGGCGGCCAGCAGGGCGCCGCCGAGCACCAGGAACTGGATGGCGAGGGTGAAGGTGTCCGCGGTGTAGCTGCACACGGCGGCATCGCCGGTGAGGCAGAACGTGGAGCGGTCGTCGCCCACGAGGGGCAGCAGCAGGAGCGCGGAGGCGGCCAGTCCGGCGACCGCGACCCAGCCGAGCAGCGCCTTGCGGGCGTCCGCGACGAACAGGTCGGCGACGAGGACGACGAGCCCGACGAGCGCCGCGACGGTGGGCGGCGCGATGGCGAGCCAGTCCACGGACTGGACGAGGCTCTGGGCCAGGGGCTCGGCCAGGGGCTCGGCCAGGGGCTGGGCCAGGGAGCTCATCGGGTGCCTCCTGAGAGGAGCTGCTGCACGGCCGGGTCGGTCAGCCCGAGCAGGGTCTTGGGCCACAGCCCGGCGACGACGGTGAGGGCGACGAGCGGGGTCCAGGCGGCGAACTCGTACGTGCGCACATCGGCGAGGCGCGCGGATTCCCACGGTACGGCGCCCATGCAGACTCGGCGGACCACGATCAGCATGTACGCGGCGGTGAGCAGGGTGCCGAACGCGGCGATCGCCATGAAGGTGAGGAAGGCGGGGCGGCTGAGCCCGGCGGCGGGGTCGAAGGCGCCGAACAGGGCCAGCATCTCGCCCCAGAACCCGGCGAGGCCCGGCAGGCCGAGCGAGGCGACCGCGGCGAAGGCGAGCAGGCCGCCCAGGCGGGGCGCCCTGCCGTAGAGGGCGGCGCCGGTCCCGTCGGCCAGGGTGTCCAGGTCGGTGGTGCCGGTGCGGTCCTTCAGGGCGCCGACCACGAAGAAGAGCAGGCCGGTGATGAGGCCGTGGGCGATGTTGGCGAACAGGGCGCCGTTGACGCCGGTCGGGGTCATGGACGCGATGCCGAGCAGCACGAAGCCCATGTGGCCGACGGAGGAGTAGGCGATGAGACGCTTGAGGTCGCCCTTGGCGCCCCGCTTGGCGAGGGCCAGGCAGGCCAGGGAGCCGTAGATGATCCCGACGACGGCGAAGGCGGCGAGGTAGGGCGCGAAGGTCCGGAAGCCGTCCGGTGCGACGGGCAGGAGGACACGGACGAAGCCGTACGTGCCCATCTTCAGCAGGACGCCGGCCAGCAGCACCGAGCCGACGGTCGGCGCGGCGGTGTGGGCGTCGGGCAGCCAGCTGTGCAGCGGCCACATCGGCGTCTTCACGGCGAGGCCGACGCCGATCGCCAGTACGGCGATGACCTGCACTGATGTGGTCAGTGACCGGCCGTTGTCAGTGGCGAGTGCCACCATGTCGAACGTGCCCGCCGTGATTCCGATCAGGAGCAGGCCGAGCAGCATGACGACGGAGCCGAGCAGCGTGTAGAGGATGAACTTCCAGGCGGCCCGGGCCCGTCCCTCGCCGCCCCAGCGGGCGATGAGGAAGTACATCGGGACGAGGACCGTCTCGAAGGCGAGGAAGAACAGGATCAGGTCGAGGACGGCGAAGGTGGCGAGGGTGCCGGCCTCGAGGACGAGCAGCAGGGCGACGAAGGCCTTGGGGCTCGGGCCCGCGGGCGTCTTGAAGTACGAGTAGAGCGCGCACAGGAAGGTCAGCAGCGCGGTCAGGACCAGCAGGGGGAGGGAGATGCCGTCGATGCCGAGGTGGATGCGCACGTCGAGTGCCGGGATCCAGCTGATGTCCGTACTGGCCTGCATCTTCGACGGATGGTCGTGGTCGAAGCCGAGCACCAGGACGATCGCGGCGAGCAGGACGACGCCGGTCACGGTGACGCCGTGCCGCAGGACCGCCTGTTCGGGTGACTTCCCCTTCAGCCCGGGCGGGGCCGGCAGCAGGGCCGCGGCGGCGCCGAGGAGCGGGCCGACGACGACGAACGCCAGAAGGAACTGCATCACGGACTCGTTGATATCGATCACGCCTGCTCACGCTCCCGTGGCGACGAGGACGGCGGCGACCGCGAGGACGACGGTGCCGGCGAGCAGCGCGCTCACATAGGTCTGCACATTGCCGGTCTGGGCACGGCGTACGGCGGCCCCCAGCCAGCGGGGCAGGGCGCCCGCCGCGCTGACGTAGGTGTCGACGACCTCGCGGTCGAGGAACCGGACGAGGCTCGCGCCGGCCTGGACCGGGCGGACGAAGAGGGCCGAGTACACGGCGTCCAGGTGGAAGCCGACGGCCGCGTGGCGGTGCAGCGGACCGAGCAGCAGCCGTCCGGGATCGGCCGGGTCGGGCGCCGAGGCCACGTTTCCGTAGGCGGGTGTGTGGCTGGCGATGGCCTCGGCCTCGACCTGGCCGGCGTCGGCCTCGGGGTGGGCCGCGACCGCGCCCAGCGGGACGCGGGCCGCTAGCGCGGTGGTGTGCCGCCAGGCCGCGTAGGTGACGATGCCGCCGACCAGGGCCACGCCGGTGCCGAGCACGGACGTGGTGAGGGTCGGGGTCAGGTCGGTGCCGTCGAACCAGTCGGGCAGCAGGCGGAAGGCGAGTCCGCCCAGGGCGAGGGAGGGGATGGCGAGCACCCAGAGCACGGCGTTCATGACCAGGGGCTGCCTGCCGTGGTCGGGGGCCTCGGCGCCCCGCCCGTGGAAGGCCAGCAGCCACAGGCGCGTCGCGTAGGCGGCGGTGAGCAGGGCCGCGACCAGGCCGGCGACCAGGACGGTCCAGCCGGCGGCGCCGGGTGCGTGCTCGGTGTGGCCGGTGGCGACGTGCTCGGCGGAGCCGAGGACGGACTCCTTGGAGAAGAAGCCGCTGAACGGGGGGATCGCGGCGAGCGCGAGCAGCGCCACGGTCATCGTCCAGTAGGCGTCCGGTACGCGGGTGCGCAGGCCGTGCATGCGGGACATGGCGGCCAGCGAGTTGGTGCCGGCGGCGTGGATGACCACGCCTGCGGCGAGGAACAGCACCGCCTTGAAGGCGCCGTGCGTGAGGAGGTGGAAGACGGCGGCACCGCGGTCGCCGGTGGCGAGGGCACCGGTCATGTAGCCGAGCTGGCCGATGGTCGAGTAGGCGAGGACGCGCTTGATGTCGTCCTGGGCGAGCGCGGCGAGCGCCGAGCCGACCATCGTGACGGCGGCCATGACGGCGAGGACGACCATCGCGGCCCGTGAGGCCTCGAAGAGCGGAAGGAGCCGGGCGACGAAGTAGACACCGGCGGCGACCATGGTCGCGGCGTGGATGAGCGCGGAGACCGGTGTCGGGCCCGCCATCGCGTCGGGCAGCCAGGTGTGCAGCGGGAACTGCGCCGACTTGCCCGCCACGCCGGCCAGGAGCAGCAGGGCGATCACTGTCGGATGGTCGATCGAGCCGTTCGCCACCGCGCCGAGGATCCGGGTGATGCGGAAGGAGCCGGTCTCGGTGGCCAGGGCGAGCAGGCCGATGAGGAAGGGGACGTCACCGAGCTTGGTCACCAGGAAGGCCTTGAGGGAGGCGGCACGCGCCTCGGGCGTCTCCCAGTAGTGGCCGACCAGGAAGTAGGAGCAGATGCCCATGATCTCCCAGCCGACCAGCAGCACCATGAGGTCGCCGGAGTAGACGACGAGGAACATGGCGGAGGTGAACAGGGAGACGAGCGCGGCGTACGAGGGGTAGCGCGGGTCGTCGCGCAGGTAGCCCGTGGAGTAGAGCTGCACGCAGGTGGCGACGCAGCCGACCAGGACGGCGACGAGGGCGGCGAAGCCGTCGATGTGCAGGGCCAGCTCGATGGGGACGGAGCCGGTGGGCGTCAGTTCCGTGACGGCGTCGACGGCCTGGTCACCGCCCTGGCGCGCGGCGACCAGCAGCGCCAGGACGAGGGCCGCCAGGGTGGGCAGGACGGCGAGCGGGCGGACGAAGCCGGGGGCGGTGCGCCCGAGGAGCAGGCCGGCCACCGCTCCCAGGAAGGGAAGGAGGGGGACGAGGACGGCGAGGGTGGTCGTGGTCACGCGGTGGCCTCAGCCTTCTCGGCCGTCCCGGTCGCGGCGGCGTCGGTGTCGGGGCCGTCCGGTTCGTGGCCCTCGGCGGTGTCGCGGAGCCGGTCGATGTCCGCGGTGCCGCGGTTGCGGTGGACGGCGAGCACGATCGCCAGGCCGATGCCGATCTCGGCGGCGGCGATGGCGATGGTGAACAGGGTCAGGGCCTGCCCGGAGTGCAGGGTCTCCTCGGCGGCCCTGCTGAGCCAGACGTCGAAGGCGACCAGGTTGAGGTTGACGGCGTTGAGCATCAGCTCCACCGACATCAGGACCAGGATCGCGTTGCGGCGGGCGAGGACTCCGTACAGGCCCGTGCAGAACAGGAGGGCGGAGAGAACGGCGGGATAGGCGAGGTGCATCAGCGGACACCGTCCTTGCCGGCACCGTTCGGGGCGGTTGCCGGGGCGGCGCCGGACGCCTGCTCCGCCTTTGCCTTGCGGGACAGGACGATCGCGCCGACCAGGGCGGCGAGGAGGAGAACGGAGAGGGCCTCGAAGGGGAGGACCCAGTTCTGGAAGAGGCTGGCTCCCGTCACGGCGGTGGAGCCGGCGGCCGGGCCGTCCAGGTCGATCCACGTGGTCCGGAAGGCGTCGACGACCACCCACACGAGGGCCGCCGCGGCGGCGACGGCCACGGTGAGGGCGGCCCAGCGGTTTCCGGAGTCGGCGTCGGGGGAACGGCCGATCGGGGCTCTGGTGAGCATCAGGCCGAACAGGAGGAGGACGACGACGGAACCGACGTAGATGAGGACCTGCACCCAGGCGATGAACTCGGCGGTGAGCAGGAGGTACTCGACGGCGAGGCCGCCGAGGGCCACCACCAGCCACAGGGCGGCGTGGACGAGCTGCCGGGTCGTGACGGTGACGACGGCGGCGCCGAAGGTGACGAGGCCGACGAGGAGGAAGGCGATCTCCACGCCGGTCGGGGACAGGAAGCCGTGGGAGCCGGCGGCCGTGGTCGTGGAGTCCGTGGCCGCGAGGCTGAGGACGGTCGCTGCGGGCGTCATTCCCGGCCCTCCTGTCCCGGCCCGGGCTGCCCGGGACCCTGCTGGTCCGGCCTCGGCTGGTCCGTCTGCTGCTTGGAGTCGCCCGCCGGGCGGGTGGGCCCCTCGGCGGCGCGGGCCTGCTCGTCGGCGTGCGGTTCGGTCGGCCGGCTCGCCCCGGCCGCACCCTGCGGGGTGCCCTCCTGGGCGGCCCCGGGCTCGGCGGCCCCGGGCTCGGCGGCCTCCTGCTGGGCGGCCTCCTGCTGGGCGGCCAGCTTGTCGGCGGTCTTGCGGGCCGCGGCGAGTTCCTTCGGTTCCTCCGCGCCGGGATCGAGGGCGGGCGGGGCCGGGACCGTCCACATCCACTCGCGGAGCTTGTCGCGCTCGTGGGTGAGGTCGCGGATGTCGGTCTCGGAGTACTCGAACTCGGGGGACCAGAACAGCGCGTCGAAGGGACAGACCTCGATGCAGATACCGCAGTACATGCACAGGGCGAAGTCGATGGCGAAGCGGTCGAGGACGTTGCGGCTGCGTTCGCGGCCGCCGGGGGTGGCCGCGGGCACCGTCTCCTTGTGGGAGTCGATGTAGATGCACCAGTCGGGGCACTCGCGGGCGCACAGCATGCAGACCGTGCAGTTCTCCTCGAACAGGCCGATCACGCCGCGGGTGCGGGGCGGGAGGTCGGGCTGGGTGTCCGGGTACTGCTGGGTGACGGTCTTCCTGGTCATCGTGCGGAGGGTGACGGCCAGGCCCTTGGCCAGGCCGGAGCCGGGGACGGGGGACATGGTTACTGGATCACCACCTTGACGATGCCGGTGAGGGCGATCTGGGCGAGGGAGAGGGGCACGAGAAGGGTCCAGGAGAACTTCTGGAGCTGGTCCTCGCGCAGGCGGGGGTAGGTCACGCGGAGCCAGATCACGACGAAGGCGAGGACGGCGGTCTTCAGCAGCGTCCAGACCCAGCCGAGGCCGTCGGCACCCCAGGGGCCGTGCCAGCCGCCCAGGAAGAGGACGGTGGTCAGGCCGCACAGCACGACGATGCCGGCGTACTCGGCGAGGAGGAACAGGGCGAACCGCAGGCCGGTGTACTCGGTGTAGGCGCCGAAGATGATCTCCGAGTCGGCGACCGGCATGTCGAACGGGGGGCGCTGCAGTTCGGCCAGCCCGGCGACGAAGAAGACGACGGCGCCGACGATCTGCCAGGGCAGCCACCACCACTCGAAGGCGTCCAGGATGCCGACGAGCGAGACGGTGCCGGCCGCCATGGCGACGGAGGCGGCGGTCAGCAGCATCGGCAGTTCGTACGCGAGGAGCTGGGCGGCGGTGCGCAGACCGCCGAGGAGGGAGAACTTGTTGGCGGAGGCCCAGCCGGCCATGAGCGAGCCGAGGACGCCCACGCCCATGACGGCGAGCACGAAGAAGATTCCCGCGTCGACGACCTGGCCCACCGCGCCCTCGCCGGGGCCGATGGGGATGGCGAGGAGGACGAGGAGGTACGGCAGCAGCGCGACGGCGGGGGCGAGCTGGAAGACGCGGCGGTCCGCGTCCGCCGGGACGACGTCCTCCTTCTGCGCGAACTTCACACCGTCCGCGACGAGCTGGGCCCAGCCGTGGAAGCCGCCGGCGTACATCGGGCCCAGGCGGCCCTGCATGTGGGCCATCACCTTGTGCTCGGTCTGGCCGACGATCAGGGGGAAGGTGAGGAAGACGACGAAGACGACCAGGAGGCGCAGGGTGACGTCGAGAGCGTCGTTCACTGCGGGCCTCCTGGGCGGTCGTCGGGGGTTTCGGAGCGGGCGGGGGGCCGCGATGCCTCCCCTGTCTCCGGGTCCTCGGAAGTCTCCGGGTCCTCGGGAGTCCCCGGGTCCTCGGGAGTCTCCGGGCTCCCCGATCGCTCCTCCGCGGCCTCCGTGCTCCCCCGGTCCTTGGGCTTCCCGGAGGGTTCCGTGGGCTCGTCGAAGGCCGGGCGGGCGTGGTGCCAGGGCGCGTCGGAGCTGCGGGGCGGCACCGAAGCGGACTTCGGCGCAGCGGGCGTCTCCCCTGCCGCCTCGGACTGACCGGCCGTGTCGGACGGACCGGCCGTGTCGGACGGACCGGCCGTGTCGGGCCGCGCCGTCGTGGGGGCGGGCCGCTGGGAGGCCGAGCCCTCGCTCGCGCTCCGGGCGCGGCGGGCGGTCGGTGTGCGCGGTCCGGTGGTGTCCCGGCTCTCCGCGCCGGGTGCGCCCGCGGCGTCCTCGGGGGCTGCCGGTCCCGGCCGTTGCGACGCCGACCCCCCGCTCGCGCTCCGCGCCCGACGGGGCGCGGACGGCGGCGGCGAGGACTCGGCACCGGGAGTCCCGGCGGCCGGAGTCCCGGTGGCCGGGGTCCCGGTGGCCGGGGTCCCGGTGGCCGGGGTCGTCTGGCCGACGGAGCCCTGGGCGGCCGTCCGCATACGGCGGGCCGGGCGCTCCCCTGCCGCCGCCCGGGCCGGACGGTCGCCCGCCGCGCGGGCGGCGCCCCGGGCCGGGCGGGCCGGGGCGGGCGGGAGCTGGCCCTTCTGCGGGCCCCACTCGTTGGGGTCGGGGACGCCCGGGGGCAGCATCTGCCGGCGCCGGGGGCCGCCGTGGTCGGACTCGCCGGGTTCCTTCGCGCCCGGCCAGGCCTTGGCGACGCGGGCGGCGAGGACGAAGTCCTTGCGCAGGGGGTGGCCCTCGAAGCCCTCGGGCAGCAGCAGGTGGTCCAGCCCGGGATGGTCCTCGAAGACCACGCCGAACATCTCGTGCGTCTCGCGTTCGTGCCAGGCCGCGCCCGCGTACACCTCGACGGCGGTGGGCAGCACCGGGGACTCGTGCGGGACCGTCGTCCGCAGCAGCAGCCGGCGGACCGGCGCGAGGGCGGCCACGTGGGCGGCGACGCGGAAGCCCGTGCCCGGTTCGTCGACCGCGCTCAGCCAGTCGAAGTACGTGCAGCCCAGCCGGTCGCGGGCGGTCTCCAGGGCGGAGATCCAGGCGGCCGGCGGCACGTCCACGGTCAGGAGGTCGTAGGACTCCTCGGCGGTGGCCTCGGCCCCGAAGAGTTCCCCGGTGTCGGCGGGCAGCCAGCCGGCCGCGGTCATCGGTCCTCCTCGGGAGCGGAGGTGGGGGCGGGCGGCTGCACCAGGCCGCTCTGCAGCGCGGCCGTCGAGGGGCGCGGCGCGGTGCCGTACCGCTCCCCCAGCGACTCCCGCGCGATCTTCTCCTGGAGCTTCAGGATGCCCTGGAGCAGCGCCTCGGGGCGGGGCGGGCAGCCGGGGACGTAGACGTCGACGGGGATGATCTGGTCGACGCCCTTCGTCACGGAGTAGGAGTCCCAGTACGGGCCGCCGCAGTTGGAGCAGGCGCCGAAGGAGATGACGTACTTCGGCTCGGGCATCTGCTCGTAGAGGCGCTTGACGGCGGGGGCCATCTTGTCCGTGACCGTGCCCGACACCACCATCAGGTCGGCCTGGCGGGGCCCCGGCGCGAACGGGATGACGCCGAGGCGGATGAAGTCGTGGCGGGCCATCGACGCGGCGATGAACTCGATGGCGCAGCAGGCGAGGCCGAAGTTGAAGACCCAGAGCGAGTAGCGGCGGCCCCAGTTGAGGACGACCTTCATCGGCTCGGGGGCGAGCCGGGCCAGCGCGCCGAGCCGCTTCGGCTCCGGCAGCGGGACGGGCTCGGTAGCGGCGGACGCGGAGGAGGCGGAGGAAGAGGCGGAGGAGGCCGCGGGGTTCACGTCCATGACAGGACGCCCTTCTTGTATGCGTAGAGCAGGCCCACGGCGAGGAAGCCGAGGAAGACGAACATCTCCACGAGTGTCGTGGCGCCGTACCCGGGGTCGGCGAAGACCGTCGCCCACGGGAAGAGGAAGATCGAGTCGACCGCGAAGATCACGTACAGGAAGGCGTAGACGTAGTAGCGGACCTGGGTGTGTGCCCAGCCCTCGCCGACGGGGTCGACTCCGCACTCGTACGTCAGGAGCTTCTCGGGCGTCGGGACCACGGGCCGCAGCAGCCGCCCGGCGCCGAAGGCGACGGCCACGAAGAGCACGCCGACGAGGGCGAGTAGTCCGACGACCGAGTAGGACTGGAAGTAGTCGGCCGCGATGCCGACACCCGGTTCCGGCACGTCCGTTCCTCACTCCCTGTCCGAACCCCGAACGCTGCTGTTCGACGATCTGTACGCACGGGAGTCTAGGGCCTGATAAAGAGACGGTAAGCAGCCCGTCGTACGTTGGGACGCCGGGGTGGGGTTTTCCTCAGGGGACGCCCGGCGGTCCGCCTCATGGCGCGGGGCCGTGCCGCACGGCACGCTGACCCGTATGACCGAAAGCCTCTCGTCCTCGACGCATGCCGGGTACCCCGGCGAAGCGGACAGCGACCGCCTGCCACCGGCCCGTTTCGCCCTCGACCGGCACACCTGGAAGGAGATCGCCCACCTGCTGGCGAACCTCCCGGTGTCCGTGCTCGGCTTCACGTACGTCGTGACGATGGTGTTCGCCGGTGCCGGCCTGACGGTCACGGTGATCGGGCTGCCGCTGCTCGCGGCCGGTCTGTCGGGGGCCCGGCTGCTGGGCAGGCTGGAGCGGGCGCGGGCCCGTGCGCTGCTCGGGGTGCGGGTGGAGGAGCCGAGCCGGCTGCCGTGGCGGGGGCGGGGCGGGTTCTTCTCCCGGATGTGGCTGGCGCTGAAGGACCCGGTGGGCTGGCGCACGGTGCTGTACGAGTTCATACGGCTGCCCTGGGGCGTCTTCACCTTCGCCGTCACGCTGGTGTCGCTGTTCGTGCTGTGGCCGGTGCTGCCGTTCGTCGCGCGGGGCCTGGCCAACGTGGACCGGGCGCTGGTGCGGGGGCTGCTGTGCCCGTCCGACGAGCTGGAGCGGCGGATCGCCGAGCTGGAGTCGGACCGGGGCGTGGTGGTCGACACGGCGGCGGCGGACCTGCGGCGCATCGAACGCGACCTGCACGACGGGGCGCAGGCCCGCCTGGTCAACCTGGCGATGGGGCTGGGCCTGGCCAAGGAGAAGCTGCTGGAGGACCCGGACGCGGCGGCGGCGATGGTCGACGAGGCGCACGGAGAGGTGAAGCTGGCTCTCCAGGAGCTGCGGGACCTGGCGCGCGGCATCCACCCGGCCGTGCTGACCGACCGCGGCCTGGACGCGGCCCTGTCCTCGGTCGCCTCGCGCTGCACGGTGCCGGTGAAGGTGACCGTCGACCTGGTGGAGCGGCCGGCGGCGGCGATCGAGGGCATCGCCTACTTCACCGTCTCGGAGCTGCTGCAGAACGTCAGCAAGCACAGCGGGGCGAGGTCCGCCTCGGTGGAGGTGTGGCGGACGGCCGACCGGCTGCTGATGCAGGTGGGCGACGACGGGCGCGGGGGTGCGCGGCTGGACGGCGGTACGGGGATGAAGGGGCTCGCCGAGCGGCTCAGTGCCGTCGACGGCCTGTTCGCGGTCCATTCGCCGCCGGGCGGCCCGACGACGGTCACGGCGGAGCTGCCGTGGCGCGACCGTTCGGACACCGACGGGGCCGCCGCCTCCGGCGCGAGGTAACCGGCCGGGCCGGTCCCGGGACACGCCCCGACGTGCACGCGTCGGGGCGTGTCCATGTTCGCCGGGGGTGGGGAAAACCCCCCTTCCAGGACGCCGACGGGCCGCATGGCCCGCGCCCGCGCGGTCCGGGAGGGTGGAGTCGGAACAGCACAGCCACAGGTCGAGGAGAAGGACGGCACCGATGGCCACGGAGTACGGACAGGGTTACGGACTCGGGGGAGGCTCCGGCCTCTCCGCGGACACCGGTGCGCGACGGCACCGGCTGCCGGCGGGACTGCGGGCGCCGTTCGAGGGCCGCCACTGGCGGGAGTTCGCCTTCGTGCTGCTGAGCCTGCCGATCGGGATCGGGCTCTTCACGTACGCCGTCACGATGATGTCGCTCGGCGCCGGACTGCTGGTGACGTTCCTGGGCGTCCCGGTGCTGGCCGCCGCGCTCGCCGGGTGCCGGGGCATCGGGGCGCTGGAGCGGGCCCGGGCGCGCGGCCTGCTGGGGCTCGACGTGGCCGCGCCGGAACCGCTGCGGGCGGGCAAGCCGGGCGCGATGGCGTGGATCGGGGCCGTCCTCAAGAGCGGCTCGTCCTGGCGGAGCCTGCTGTACGCGCTGGTGCAGTTCCCGTGGTCGGTGTTCTCGTTCGTGGTCTCCGTGACCTTCTGGTCGGTCGGCTGGACGATGCTGACGTACCCCGTGTGGTTCTGGGTGTTCCCGGCGTACGCCGGCCAGGACGGGCTCCAGCTGTACGGCGACGGGACGCACCGGATCTACCTGGACAACCCCTTCGAGATCACCGTGACCGCGCTGGTCGGGCTGCTGGTCACCCTGGTGACGCCGTGGATCGTCCGGGCCCTGACGACGGTGGACCGGCTGCTGGTGCACGGGCTGCTCGGGCCGTCGCGGCTGGCGACGCGGGTGGTGGAGCTGGAGTCGGACCGGGGGGTCGTGGTCGACACGGCCGCGGCCGATCTGCGGCGCATCGAACGCGACCTGCACGACGGGGCGCAGGCCCGCCTGGTCAACCTGGCCATGGACCTGGGCCTGGCCAAGGAGAAGCTGCGGGAGGACCCGCAGGAGGCGGCGCGCATGGTGGGCGAGGCGCACGGCGAGGTGAAGACGGCCCTGCAGGAACTGCGGGACCTGGCGCGCGGCATCCACCCGGCCGTGCTGACCGACCGCGGCCTGGACGCGGCCTTGTCCTCGGTCGCCTCGCGCTGCGCGGTGCCGGTGCGGGTGGAGGTGGACCTGGCGGAGCGGCCGGCGTCGGCGATCGAGGGCATCGCCTACTTCACCGTCTCGGAGCTGCTGCAGAACATCAGCAAGCACGCGCGGGCCACGGCGGCCGCCGTGGAGGTCTGGCGGGTGGAGAACCGGCTGATGATCCAGGTCGTGGACAACGGCGTGGGCGGCGCGCGGGCGTCCACCGGTTCGGGTCTCGCGGGGCTGGCCGAGCGGCTCGGCGCGGTGGACGGGATCCTCGTGGTGGACTCGCCGGCCGGCGGCCCCACCCGGGTGACGGCGGAACTCCCGTGGCGGACCGAGCCGGTACGCCGCTGAGCGGCTGCCGCCGCCACCGGAGACACCGCCGGCCGGAGCCCCGTACCCCCGGGCTCCGGCCGGCGTGATCGATTTTCGGCCACCGGGCGTCCGAATCCCGGCCCGGCCTCCCCTTCTTCCCGGTACTTCCGGTCGTACGAACGCATCCGGCCTCCGATGCTGGAATGCTGGACCTGTCGCACGGGCGGTCCGTGGACGCGGCGCGGGCCGCGCGGGCCGTGCGGGTGGACGGAGTCTGGCTGGGGGGCCGAAGAACGTGGAGGACAGGGTGCGGGTGGTCATCGCCGAGGATTCAGTGCTGCTCCGGGAGGGGCTTACCCGGTTGCTGACCGACCGGGGGCACGAGGTGGTCGCCGGCGTCGGCGACGCCCAGGCGCTGATCAAGACCATCACGGAACTGGACGCGCAGGGGGAGCTGCCGGACGTCGTCGTGGCGGACGTACGGATGCCGCCGACGCACACCGACGAGGGCGTGCGGGCGTCGGTGCAGCTGCGCAAGGCGCACCCCGGGCTCGGCGTGCTGGTGCTGTCCCAGTACGTGGAGGAGCGGTACGCCACCGAGCTGCTGGCCGGTTCCAGCCGGGGCGTGGGCTATCTGCTCAAGGACCGGGTGGCCGAGGTGCGGGAGTTCGTGGACGCGGTGGTGCGCGTGGCGCAGGGCGGTACGGCGCTCGACCCCGAGGTGGTCGCGCAGCTGCTCGGACGCAGCCGCAAGCAGGACGTGCTCGCCGGGCTCACCCCGCGGGAGCGGGAGGTCCTGGGGCTGATGGCCGAGGGCCGGACCAACTCCGCGATCGCCCGGCAGCTCGTCGTCAGCGACGGGGCCGTCGAGAAGCACGTCAGCAACATCTTCCTGAAGCTCGGGCTGTCCCCGAGCGACGGCGACCACCGCCGCGTCCTCGCCGTGCTCACCTATCTCAATTCCTGAGCACCGCGTCACCGGAGGACATCCGGACGACGGCGAAACCGCGGCACGGAGAGGGGGCGTCTTCACCGGCGCACGGGGGGCGGGGAGACGTGGACCGGCAGGACGCCGGTCCGGCTCGGGGTCGCGCCCATCATGCGAATGTCCACCGGAAGTCAACACCCGCGGACGTAGGGTTGATCCGGGACGGTCGATGGGAGACCAGTCCCCGGACAGCCGCCTCGAGGGAGGTCCAGTTCAGTGACCAGCCAGGTCAGCAGCCCAGCGGAGCAGGCCGACGGAACCGTCGTAGGAGAGCAGCGCGAACCGGTAGGGGCGAAGGACGTCCGCCGGCTGGACCGGGTGATCATCAGGTTCGCCGGGGACTCCGGTGACGGCATGCAGCTCACCGGTGACCGCTTCACGTCCGAGACGGCGTCCTTCGGCAACGACCTGTCGACGCTGCCGAACTTCCCGGCCGAGATCCGGGCGCCCGCCGGCACCCTGCCGGGCGTGTCGTCGTTCCAGCTCCATTTCGCCGACCACGACATCCTCACCCCCGGCGACGCGCCGAACGTGCTGGTGGCGATGAACCCGGCCGCGCTCAAGGCGAACGTCGGCGACCTGCCGCGCGGCGCGGAGATCATCGTCAACACCGACGAGTTCACCCGGCGCGCCATGCAGAAGGTCGGCTACGAGACGTCTCCGCTGGAGGACGGCTCCCTCGACGGGTACCACCTGCACCCGGTGCCGCTGACCACCCTGACGGTGGAGGCGCTCAAGGAGTTCGACCTCAGCCGCAAGGAGGCCGAGCGCAGCAAGAACATGTTCGCGCTGGGCCTGCTGAGCTGGATGTACCACCGTCCGACCGAGGGCACCGAGCGGTTCCTGCGGTCGAAGTTCACGAAGAAGCCCGAGATCGCGGAGGCCAACATCGCGGCCTACCGGGCGGGCTGGAACTTCGGCGAGACGACGGAGGACTTCGCGGTCTCCTACGAGATCGCGCCGGCGGCGAAGGCGTTCCCGCCGGGCGTGTACCGCAACATCTCCGGGAACCTGTCCCTGGCCTACGGCCTGATCGCCGCGTCCCGCCAGGCCGACCTGCCGCTGTTCCTGGGCTCGTACCCGATCACCCCGGCCTCGGACATCCTGCACGAGCTCAGCCGGCACAAGAACTTCGGTGTGCGCACCTTCCAGGCCGAGGACGAGATCGCCGGGATCGGCGCGGCGCTCGGTGCCGCGTTCGGCGGGTCGCTGGCCGTGACGACGACGAGCGGCCCGGGGGTGGCGCTGAAGTCCGAGACGATCGGTCTCGCGGTCTCCCTGGAGCTGCCGCTGCTGATCGTGGACATCCAGCGCGGCGGGCCCTCCACCGGTCTGCCGACCAAGACCGAGCAGGCGGACCTGCTCCAGGCCATGTACGGCCGCAACGGCGAGGCCCCGGTGCCCGTCGTCGCCCCGCGCACCCCGGCGGACTGCTTCGACGCGGCCCTGGAGGCGGCGCGGATCGCCCTGGCCTACCGCACCCCGGTCTTCCTGCTCTCCGACGGCTACCTGGCCAACGGCTCCGAACCGTGGCGGATCCCGGAGCTCGACGAGCTCCCCGACCTGGCCGTGCGGTTCGCGCAGGGGCCGAACCACACCCTGGACGACGGCACCGAGGTGTTCTGGCCGTACAAGCGCGACCCGCGGACCCTCGCCCGCCCGTGGGCGGTGCCGGGCACCCCGGGTCTGGAGCACCGGATCGGCGGCATCGAGAAGCAGGACGGCACGGGCAACATCTCCTACGACCCGGCCAACCACGACTTCATGGTCCGCACCCGCCAGGCCAAGATCGACGGCATCGACGTCCCCGACCTGGAGGTCGACGACCCGGACGGCGCGCGGACCCTCGTGCTCGGCTGGGGCTCGACGTACGGGCCGATCACGGCGGCCGTCCGGCGGCTGCGGCGGGCCGGGGAGTCGATCGCGCAGGCCCACCTGCGCCACCTCAACCCCTTCCCGCACAATCTCGGCCCGGTCCTGAAGAGCTACGACAAGGTGGTGGTCCCCGAGATGAACCTCGGGCAGCTCGCCACGCTCATCCGGGCGAAGTACCTGGTCGACGCGCGCTCGTACAACCAGGTCAACGGCATGCCGTTCAAGGCGGAGCAGCTCGCCACGGCGCTGAAGGAGGCCATCGATGACTGACGCCAACGCGCTGCTCCAGCTCGTGCCGAAGGCCGAGGGCAAGCAGTCCATGAAGGACTTCAAGTCCGACCAGGAAGTGCGCTGGTGCCCCGGCTGCGGCGACTACGCCATCCTCGCGGCCGTGCAGGGCTTCATGCCCCAGCTGGGCCTGGCGAAGGAGAACATCGTCTTCGTCTCCGGCATCGGCTGCTCCTCCCGCTTCCCGTACTACATGAACACCTACGGGATGCACTCCATCCACGGCCGCGCCCCCGCCATCGCCACCGGCCTGGCCGCCTCACGCCGCGACCTGTCGGTGTGGGTCGTCACCGGCGACGGCGACGCGCTGTCCATCGGCGGCAACCACCTCATCCACGCGCTGCGCCGCAACGTTAACCTCAAGATCCTGCTGTTCAACAACCGGATCTACGGTCTCACCAAGGGCCAGTACTCCCCGACCTCCGAGGTCGGCAAGATCACCAAGTCGACGCCGATGGGCTCGCTGGACGCGCCCTTCAACCCCGTCTCGCTGGCGCTGGGCGCGGAGGCGTCCTTCGTCGCCCGGACCGTCGACTCCGACCGCAAGCACCTCACCGAGGTCCTGCGCCAGGCCGCCGACCACCCGGGCACGGCGCTCGTCGAGATCTACCAGAACTGCAACATCTTCAACGACGGCGCCTTCGACGTCCTCAAGGACCGGCAGCAGGCCCAGGAGGCGGTGATCCGGCTGGAGCACGGGCAGCCGATCCGTTTCGGTGCCGACGGCTCCAAGGGCGTCGTCCGCGATCCGCGGACCGGTGACCTCGAGGTCGTCACGGTCACCGCGGAGAACGAGGCGGACATCCTGGTCCACGACGCCCACGCCGCGTCGCCGACCACCGCGTTCGCGCTGTCCCGCCTGGCCGACCCCGACACGCTGCACCACACCCCGATCGGTGTGCTGCGCTCCGTCGACCGGCCGGTCTACGACACGCTGATGTCGGACCAGCTCGACACCGCCGTCGAGCAGAACGGCAAGGGCGACCTGGCGGCGCTGCTGGCGGGCGGCGACACCTGGACGGTCGTCGGCTGAGCGCCGTACCGCATCACGAGGCCCGGGACGGAAGTGCCCGGGCCTCTTGCCGTTCCGCTCCATCCCGTACCGCCTCGGCCTCCTGCCGTGCCGCCCGGGTCTCGTCGTACGCCAGGCGGGCCCGCTCGACGTCCGTCATCCGCTCGCGCGTCCACTCAGCCAGGTCCCGGACCCGCTCCGCGGCCTCACGGCCGAGGGGTGTCAGGGAGTAGTCGACGCGGGGCGGGATGACGGGCTTGGCGTCGCGGTGGACCAGGCCGTCGCGTTCGAGGGTCTGGAGGGTCTGGGTGAGCATCTTCTCGCTGACGCTCCGGCCTACCCGGCCGACCGCCCGGCGCAGCTCGCTGAACCGGTGCGGCCGGTCCAGGAGCTCGATCAGGACGAGGACGCCCCAGCGACTGGTCACATGCTCGAGGACGAGCCGGTAGGGGCACATCGCCTCGCCGGCCCGGGGATCACTTACCGCCATACGGGTACCTTACTTCAAAGTGGGTACTTTCTTTTGGTTAGCGCTTCCCCTAACGTCGGTGGCATCGCACCTCATCCCCCACAAGGAGTTCCGCACCATGAGCATCGTCGTCACCGGAGCCACCGGACACCTCGGCCGCCACGTCGTGGCGCAGCTGCTGGAGAAGGTGCCGGCCGACCAGGTCACCGCGGTCGTCCGGGACCGCGACAGGGCCGCCGACCTCGCCGCCCGCGGAGTGCGGCTCGCGGTCGCCGACTACAACTCCCCCGCCACCTTCGACGGCCTGTTCGCGGCCGGCGACCGGGTCCTGCTGATCTCCGGCAACGAGTTCGACAAGGGACGCGTCCAGCAGCACCGGGTCGTGATCGACGCGGCGAAGGCGGCCGGGGTGGCCCTGCTCGCCTACACCAGCGCCCCCAGCAGCCTGACGGCCGCGCTCGCCGACGACCACCGAGCCACCGAGGAGGTACTGGTGGGCTCGGGCGTTCCGTACGTGCTGCTGCGCAACGGCTGGTACCACGAGAACTACACCGAGCAGCTCGCTCCGGTCCTGGAGCACGGCGCCGTGGTGCAGGCGGCGGGCGAGGGCCGCGTCTCCTCGGCCGCCCGCGCCGACTACGCGGCCGCCGCCGTCGCCGTGCTGACCGGCGAGGGCCACGAGAACACGGCGTACGAGCTGGGCGGCGACGAGGCCTGGAGCTTCGCCGAGTACGCCGCCGAGCTGAGCCGGCAGACCGGCAAGGAGATCGCCTACCGGCCCGTCTCCGTCGAGGACTACGTCGGCATCCTGACCGGCGCCGGGCTGCCCGAGCCGCTGGCCGCCGTCTTCGCGGGCGTGGACGCCGCCATCGCCAAGGGCGAGCTGGTCGTCTCCACCGGCGACCTGTCCCGGCTGGCCGGCCGTCCGGCGACGCCGCTCGCCGAGGCGATCCGGGCCGCGCTGAAGGCCTGAGCCCGCACCACCCGGCTCACCCGGCCCCCTGTCATGACCGTATGGCGATACGGGCATGACAGGGGGCCGGGTGCGGCGCTATTTTCGACCTGGCACGCCTCCGTGTTCGGCGCGCCGTAGGCGAGAAGGAGGTGCCCGTGGCCGGGTCGTCCGGGAGTGAACAGCGCATAGGCCTGCTGAACGGCTTCGCGGCGTACGGGATGTGGGGGCTCGTCCCGCTGTTCTGGCCGCTGCTCAAGCCGGCCGGGGCCGGTGAGATCCTCGCCCACCGGATGGTGTGGTCCCTCGTGTTCGTCGCCGTCGCCCTGCTCTTCGTACGGCGCTGGGCCTGGGCCGGCGAGCTGCTGCGGCAGCCGCGCAAGCTGGGCCTGATCACGGTGGCCGCGGCGGTCATCACCGTGAACTGGGGCGTCTACATCTGGGCCGTGAACAGCGGCCACGTGGTCGAGGCCTCGCTCGGGTACTTCATCAACCCGCTGGTCACCATCGCGATGGGCGTACTGCTGCTGAAGGAACGGCTGCGGCCCGTGCAGTGGGCGGCGGTCGGCACCGGCTTCGCGGCCGTCCTCGTCCTCACCATCGGCTACGGCCGGCCGCCGTGGATCTCCCTCTGCCTCGCCTTCTCCTTCGCCACCTACGGGCTGGTGAAGAAGAAGGTCAACCTCGGGGGCGTCGAGTCGCTGGCCGCCGAGACGGCGATCCAGTTCCTGCCCGCGCTCGGCTTCCTGCTGTGGCTGGGCGCGCACGGCGACTCCACTTTCACCACCGAGGGCGCGGGGCACGGCGCCCTGCTCGCCGCGACCGGCGTGGTCACCGCGATCCCTCTGGTCTGCTTCGGCGCGGCGGCGATCCGCGTGCCGCTGTCCACGCTGGGACTGCTCCAGTACCTGGCGCCGGTCTTCCAGTTCCTGCTCGGCATCCTGTACTTCGGCGAGGCCATGCCGCCCGAGCGCTGGGCCGGCTTCGCGCTCGTCTGGCTGGCGCTCACGCTGCTCACCTGGGACGCCCTGCGCACCGCCCACCGGACCTCCCGGGCCCTGCGGGCGCAGCTGGACCGGGCCGGCGGCGGCGTGCCGGCGGTCAAGGAGGACTCCGCGCGGGACTCGGACATCGTGGCCTCGGGAGGTCCGGCCCCGGATTCCGCTTCCGCGCCTCCCGCGTCCGCGCCCGCGCGGCTCGACACCCCGACCGTGAAGCCGTAGACCGATATGCGCGACGCGGTGGCCGGATAGCGGTCTTGACGCGGCGTCAGTGACGGCCCCACCATCCAGGCACCCCATTCACCCGGGAGTCCTCCCCAGGGACTCCCCAGGAATCCGGAGCCCCCCACATGAAGGTTTCCGTTTCCGGGCGTGCGCTGGCGGCCGGTGCCGTCGCCGTCGCCACCCTCGTCACCGGCGGTTCCGCGGCCGGTGCGGCACCCGCCACCGGGACCGCCGCCGCGGCCGCCGCACCCGACATACCGGTGGCCAACGTCAAGGCCCACCTCACGCAGCTCCAGTCGATCGCCACGGCGAACGGCGGCAACCGCGCCCACGGCCGCCCCGGCTACCAGGCGTCGCTCACCTATGTGAAGGGCAAGCTGGACGCCGCCGGCTTCACCACCACGGTCCAGCAGTTCACGTCCTCCGGCCGCACCGGGTACAACCTCATCGCGGACTGGCCCGGCGGCGACACCAATCGGGTTGTCATGTCCGGGTCACACCTGGACAGTGTCACCGCGGGTGCCGGCATCAACGACAACGGCTCCGGCTCGGCCGCCGTCCTGGAGACCGCGCTCGCCGTGGCGCGCTCCGGCTACCAGCCCACCAAGCACCTGCGCTTCGCCTGGTGGGGCGCGGAGGAGCTGGGGATGGTCGGCTCCCGCTACTACGTCAACAGCCTCGGGACCACCGGACGCGCGAAGATCAGCGGCTACCTGAACTTCGACATGATCGGTTCGCCCAACCCCGGCTACTTCGTCTACGACGACGATCCCGCGATCGAGAAGACCTTCAAGGACTTCTACGCCGGCCTCGGTGTCTCCACCGAGATCGAGACCGAGGGCGACGGCCGCTCCGACCACGCGCCCTTCAAGAACGCGGGCATCCCCGTCGGCGGCCTGTTCAGCGGCGCCGACTACGTCAAGACGTCCGCGCAGGCGGCCAAGTGGGGCGGCACCGCGGGCCAGCGGTTCGACCGGTGCTACCACTCGTCCTGCGACACGACCGCCAACATCAACGACACGGCGCTGAACCGCAACAGCGACGCCGTCGCGTACGCGGTCTGGGCGCTCTCGCAGTAGCGCCCGGCGCGTCCGGGCCGGCCGGTCAGTCGGCCCGGGCGTGGGCGCGGGCCCGGTCGGCGAGGCGGCCCATGCGGGTCCGGGCCGTCTCGAGTTCCTCGACGTCGTCGGCGGCCGGTCCCGGCCCGGCGGCGAGTTCGCTCCACAGGCCGACCAGGTCGTGCCCCAGCTCCAGCCCCCGTTCGGGGTCGCGCACGGCCCGCCAGGCGGTGGCCGCGCTCTGGACGTTGCCGTAGGCGGCCTCCGCGTCGCCGGCCGTGCGGTGGATCCGGGCCAGGTCCAGCGAGAGCCGGAAGGCGCGTTCCGGGTCGCCCGACAGGTAGGCGATGTAGGCGGTGAGTTCACGGAGCCGGAGTACCTCGGGGTGCTCCGGCCCCAGCGTGTCCGAGGCCTCGGCCACGGAGCGCTCCGCGAGTCGCGCCGCGTCCTGCGTACGTCCCTCCTTGACCGCCTCGTTGATCCGCGCCGTGGGCTCGGCGAGGAGGGCGGGAGTGGTGGCGTCGCCGGGTGCGGTGAGCGGTGCGTCGCCGAGCACGGCCTCGGCCACGGCGTCGAAGCCCCGGGCGGGGGTGGGCGTGGGCCTGGGGCCGGGATCGGCGTCCAGGACGAGGCCGGGGACCGGCTTGGGACGGGCGGCGGAGACGGCGCCGGGCACGGGGGCGGGCGCGTGCGGCACGCCCCGGGCGGCGCCGGCCACCGGGGCGGGGAACGCCGGGCCGGAGGGCGCCGGACCGGTCGGTGCCGTGCCCCAGGACGCCGGATCGGTGGACATCGGACCCGAGGACGCGGAGCCGGTGGGCGCGGGAGCGGCGGATGCCCGGTCGGCCGGCGCCGGACCGGCAGGAGCAACGGGGGCCGGAGCGTAGGGGCCGGGAGCGCTGGGCGGTGTCGGGGCGCCGGGCGCGTACGGACCGGCCCGATGAGCCGCGGACGCGGGACCGGCGGGAGCGGCCGGGTCCGCCGCCGTACCGCCGGCCGCGGGCGCCGCGTCCATCCGGGGCGGTGGACCGAACACCCCCGTCGGCGGCCCCACCGTACCCGGCGCCGTGGGCACGGCGGGTTCGGGCAGGGCGCGCGGCACGAACGTGGGCACGGACGCACGGGACGCCGTCCGCTGCGGCTCCGCGGCCGCCGGCCCGTCGGCAACCGGGGCGGCCGGGGCCGGGGCGCCCGCGGGGACTTCGCCGGTGGGGACCGCCGGGGCCTGCCGGACCGCGGGGCCCGCCGAGGCCGGCTCGGACGCCGGCACCCCCGGGGCCTCGGGCACCGCCGGGGCGACTGCCACCGCCTCCGGGGCCACCGGCGTGCGCGGAGTCGGTACCGGCTTGCCGGCGAGGTGGCTGGAGCCGTCGGGGTCGACCCGGAGCCGTACGACGCAGCCGATGCGCTCGTCGTGGATCGTGGCGAGGACGGGCCTGCCCCCGGCCAGGGCGAAACGGTGGAGGCGGTTCAGGACGGCGTGCCGGATCTCCTCGCCGGGCGCGGCGACGACCAGGACGCCGTCGACCGAGGCGCCGCACGCGTCACCGCCGGCCTCCGGCACGCGGACGTCGATCGGCGTCTCCACGGAAGCGAGCGGGCGCTCGGCGCGTAGCTGGGCCCGCTGCTCGTCGCGGCCGAGTCGAGACATCTTCCCCCCACTCCTAGGCGGCTTCCGTCGGCGGTTTCGCTTCCCTGCCGTCCAGAGCCTGTCATGCCTGTCGTTCATCTGCCGTCGAGTCTCTCCGCTCACCCGCGATTCTGGCGTCACCGCGGTGTCACAGGCTCGTTCCAGGAGGTCACGGAGGTGCGGTGGGCCGTGTCGGACACCGCCGGCGGCGCCGCCCGAGCGGGCGTCCCGCGCACCGCCCGGCACCACCCTGGACAAACTCATGCACGCGCATATACTGCACGTGCTGGTAATTCGCGCACGCCGATCACTTGGAGGGACCCATGAGCCGCCGCTTCCTCTTCCTGCTGGGCAGCAGCCGCCCCGACGGCAACACCGAACTGCTGGCCCGCCGTGCCGCCGAGCAGCTGCCCGCGAGCACCGAGCAGCGCTGGATCAGCCTGGCCGAGCACCCGTTGCCCGAGTTCGAGGACCTGCGGCACGACAGCGACCACACCCGGCCCACCACGGGGAACACGGGCCTGCTGCTCGACGCCACGCTCGCCGCGACCGACCTCGTGATCGCCTCGCCGCTGTACTGGTACTCGCTGTCCGCCCCGGTCAAGCGCTACCTCGACCACTGGTCCGGCTGGCTGCGCACCCCCGGCCTCGACTTCAAGGCGACCCTGGCCGGACGCACCCTGTGGGGCGTCACCGCGCTGGCCCACGAGGAGCCGGAGGTCGCCGACCCGCTGATCGGCAGCCTGAACAACTCGGCGGCGTACATGGGCATGCGGTTCGGCGGGGTCCTGCTCGGCAACGGCAGCAGGCCCGGCGACGTCCTGCGGGACACCGACGCGCTGTCCCGCGCCAAGACCTTCTTCGCCCAGGAGCCGCCACTCGCCCGTTTCCCCTACGAGCGGACGGACGCGCCGGCTACGAGGTGATGTCCTTCGCCGTGAACCGGGCCCAGGCGGCCGAGCCGAACACCGCCGCGTACAGGGCCTGGAGGCCGAGGTTCTTCACCAGGTCGTCCCAGTAGACCGGCTCGCGCATCAGGTCGGCGAAGGACAGCCAGTAGTGCGAGAAGAAGTAGGGCTGGAGCGCGTGGAGCTGGGGGATCTGGTCGAGGATCTGGACGGTGATCAGCAGCCCGACCGTGGTCGCCATCGCCGCGATGCCGCTCGTGGTCAGCGTCGAGACGAACAGGCCGAGCGCCGCCACGCCGACGAGCGAGGCGGCCACGACCAGGGCGATCAGCAGGGCCCGCCAGAGTCCCTCGGCATACGTGATGTGGGTGCCGGAGATGGTGGTCAGGTCACCGAGCGGGAACAGCAGGGCCCCGACCGCGAGCGCCGAGACGGCGACCACGAGGGTGGCCGCGAGGCAGAAGGCGATCACCGTCACGTACTTGGTGAGCAGCAGGCGGGTGCGCCCGGCCGGGGCGACCAGGAGGTAGCGCAGCGTGCCCGCGCTCGCCTCGCCCGCGATCGCGTCACCGGCGACGACTCCGACGGCCATGGGCAGGAAGAACGGGAGCGTCGCGGCCAGCGCGGTGAAGACCAGGAACAGTCCGTTGTTGCTGATCTGCGAGATGAACGCCGGTCCGTCGCCCCCGCCGCCCCGGCCTCCGCCGCCGAACGACGAGCCGTCGCCCGTCTCGATCCTCACGGCGATCCCCACCAGGACCGGCACCGCGGCCAGCACGCCCAGCAGGGCGAGGGTGCGCCAGCGCCGGAAGGTGGTCAGCAGCTCGCTGCGCAGCAGTCCGAGGGTCCACAGGCGGCGCGGCGCGCGCACGACGCCCGCGTCCACGTCCACGTCCGTGCTCCCGCCCACCGCTCCGTCGGGCCGTGCCGCCCCGGCCGGTGACGCCTCAGCCCGCGACATCGAAGCCCTCCCCCGTCAGCGCCACGAACGCGTCCTCCAGGGAGGCCCGTTCCACTCCGAACCCGCGGACGCGCACGCCGGCCGCGACCAGCGCGGCGTTCAGGTCGGCGAGGTCGCCGCCCGGCGGCTCCGCCGTCACCCGGTCCTCGGCGACGGCCACGTCCCCGGCGCCCCGCTCCTTCAGCACCCGTGCCGCCTCTCCCGTGTCCGGCGTGGTCACCACCAGCCGGCCGCGCGCCCCGGCCGCCAGGTCGGCCACCGCGCCCTGCGTGATCAGCCGGCCCCGCGCCATCACCGCGGCGTGCGTGCACACCTGCTCGATCTCGTCCAGCAGGTGGGAGGAGAGGAAGACGGTCGTGCCGTCGGAGGCCAGCTCGCGCACGAGGGTGCGGATCTCGCGCATGCCCTGGGGGTCGAGCCCGTTGGTGGGCTCGTCCAGCACCAGCAGGCGGCGCGGCTGGAGCAGCGCCGCCGCCAGGCCGAGGCGCTGCTTCATGCCGAGCGAGTACGCCTTCGCCTTCTTGCCCGCGGCGGCCGCGAGGCCCACCCGGTCCAGCGCCGCCCCGACGCGCTCGCGCCGGGTGCGCGGGTCGGTGGTGGGGTCGGCGGCGTCGTAGCGCAGGAGGTTGTCGCGGCCGGAGAGGAAGCCGTACAGGGCGGGGCCCTCGATGAGGGCGCCGACCTGGGGCAGTACGGCACGGGCAGCGCGCGGCACGGGCCGGCCCAGCACCCGTGCCGTGCCCGAGGTCGGCTCGATCAGGCCCATCAGCATGCGGATGGTGGTGGTCTTGCCGGAGCCGTTGGGGCCGAGGAAGCCGAAGACGCTGCCCGCCGGGACGGTCAGGTCCAGGCCGTCGACGGCGAGTTGCCCGCCGCGGTAGCGCTTGGTGAGCGCCCGGGTGGCGATGACGGCGTCACCCGCGCTCCCCCGGTCCGGACGCTCCGGCTCCGCGGCGGACGGCTCACCCATCGGCTCCCTCTCCTCGTCGTACGGGTACGGACCGTGGCGTCCGGTCCTACTTCGCGGCGTCGGCCGCCTTCACCAGCGCGTCCTTGGTGACCGCGCCGGCGTAGACCTTGCCGTCGTCCGTGATCAGGGCGTTGACCAGGCGGGTCTTGAAGACCGTGCCCGAACCGAAGTCGCCCTTGACCTGGTCGCCGAAGGAGCCCAGGAAGCCGCCCAGGTCGCCACCCGCGGAGGCCGTGGGCAGACCCTGGCCGCCGGTGTCGAAGGCGGCGACCGAGTTCCAGCCCTCGCCGATGACCTTCAGGCCGTCCAGGCCCCCGGCGAGGTCGCCGCCGGGCCCCCGGCCCCGCTCGGGCGCCTCGGCCGCCGTGTCGCCCTCGGTGACCTTCGCGCCCTTGGGCGGGGTGAAGTCGAAGGTCGACGCGTCCGGCTTCGCGAAGCTGACCTGGGTGAAGCCGGCGTCCACGACGGCGGCGCCGCCGCTGGACGGGGTGAGCGTGAACTTCAGCGGCATGCCGGTCCTGGCGTCCACGGCCACGCTGATCGCTCCGACCGTGGAACCGGACTGCCTGGGCTTGATCACCAGCCGGTAGGCGTCCCGGCCGGCCACCTGCGCGGTGCCGTCGACGGTGACAGAGGTGGTGTCGTCGACCGCCTTCAGCGCCTGCTCGGTGAAGTCCTTCGGGGTGGCCGGCGCCTTCTCGGCGGGCCGCTCGGCGCCCGCCGCGGCGGTGGAGTGGTAGACCTCGTTGGACCTGCTGTCGTAGCCCCAGACGTCCTTGCCGTCGTGGATCAGGCTGTACTCGGCGGCGTCCTCCAGCAGGGACAGCTTCTGCCGGTCGGGGCCGTCGGCCGCGACGCGCAGCGTGTGGGTGCCGGTCACCAGCCCGGTGAGCTTGGTGGACGGGTCCGCGGCGGAGCCGTCGTCGCCCGCGCCCTCCCCCGGGCCGCCGGACATGCCGGACATCAGGCCGCTCTCCAGGCCGCCGAGGTCCGGCAGGCCCAGGTCGGTGCTGATCCGCACCGTGCCGGACAGCTGCTGGACGTCCGACCGGGCGATCCTCTCGATGAGCTGCTGGGCCGTCACCTCCGGCAGGTCCGGGTCGCCGGAGTCGGCGAGCGCGGGGACGAGCCCGATCGTGGCGGCCGCCACGCCCATCACCGCGACCGGGACGACGTACCGCGCGGCCCTGCGCCGTCCGGTGCGCGGTTCCTCGCGCTCCCCGGCGGTCGTGCTGTCGTCGGAATCGATCGGTGCCATGTGTGCCCTACCTCCGTCGTCGGCGGCGGCTGTCTCGCGACCTCGCACTGTTCACCCGTGAGCCGCCATTCTCACCCGAATCGGTGAGGAGTGGTGTTTTTCCGTGGTGTCCATCTGACCAAATCGGTCAGGAAGAAGCGTCAGACCTCGGGCTCAACTCCGCGTACTCCTGCGGGATGACACGGAGGAGCGGCATCTCCCCCGGCCCGTAGGGGGCAGGGGCGCCACGCCGGGAGGGCGCGGGGAACGGCCGGGCGGGGTCAGCCGGCCCGGTGCACCACCGCGTCGCACAGCTCGATCAGCGCGGCCTTCGCGTCGCACTCCCGCAGCGGGGCCAGCGCCGCCCGGGCGTCCTTCGCGTACCGGACGGTGTCCCGCCGGGCCTGCTCGAGCGCGGGGTGGGCGCGCAGCAGGCGCAGCGCCTCGGCGTGCCGTGCGTCGTCGCTCAGGTCGGAGTCGAGCAGCTCGCACAGGGCGACGTCCTCGGCCAGCCCCAGCCGGGCCGCCCGCTCGCGCAGCCGCAGCACCGGGAGGGTCGGGATGCCCTCGCGCAGGTCCGTGCCGGGCGTCTTGCCCGACTCGTGGGAGTCGGAGGCGATGTCCAGGACGTCGTCCGCGAGCTGGAAGGCGACGCCGAGCCGCTCGCCGTACTGGGTCAGCACGTCGACGACCGTCTCGTCGGCGCCGGACATCATCGCGCCGAACCGGCAGGAGACCGCCACCAGCGACCCCGTCTTGCCGCCCAGCACGTCCAGGTAGTGGTCGACCGGGTCCCGTCCGTCCTGCGGGCCGGCCGTCTCCAGGATCTGGCCGGTGACGAGCCGCTCGAACGCCAGGGCCTGCACCCGGACCGCCTCGGGCCCGAGGTCGGCGAGGATCTGGGAGGCGCGGGCGAACAGGAAGTCGCCGGTGAGGACCGCCACCGAGTTGTCCCAGCGGGTGTTCGCGCTGGGCACGCCGCGGCGCACGGCGGCCTCGTCCATCACGTCGTCGTGGTACAGCGTGGCGAGGTGGGTCAGCTCCACGACCACGGCCGAGGGCACGATGCCGGGCGCGTAGGGGTCGCCGAACCGGGAGGCGAGCATCACCAGCAGCGGCCGGAACCGCTTGCCGCCGGCCCGCACCAGGTGCTGGGCGGCCTCCGTGATGAACGGCACCTCACTCTTGGTTGCCTCAAGCAACCCTTCCTCGACGGCCGCCAATCCGGTCTGGACATCGGCTTCCAGAGCCTGGTCCCGCACGCTCAGCCCGAACGGCCCGACGACGGTCACGAGGGGTCTCCTGTCTGCTGGTGTCTACTGGCGATTACCTGGTTTGTCGATAGGTCGCTGCCACCACTCGAGTCAGCGTATCCGGTCACGTTTCGATCACCGCTAGCGCCCACCGTTACAGGCCGGTCGGTATTGGATCATGCGCGGTATGTTTTTGATCGGGCGATATGAGCAGATACCGCCCGATGCCACCAGAACGGCGCGAACCGGGACACGGCGCGCCGGAAACCGCCACCGAAGATCCCACCATTCCTCCCAACGGGCCGCACCCCGGGAACGTCACCCATTCGGCACCCTCCCGCCCTCCCCCCTCTCCGAACGGATGCCCGCGCAGCGCGCGCGGACACCGGGACGGACCACCGGCGGCGAGGTGCGACCGAGGGCGCGGAGCCCCGGCCCGGCCGCCCGTCCCGCGCCCGTCGGCGAAGCGACCCCCATCGGCGGCCGGTTGGCCACCAGTTGGCCCTAATGCCCGTTTTGCCGACCTTGTTGAGGCCCGTGAGTTGGCTCACGCCCCCGCGGTCCCCCGCGCCCGCGCCGCGAACCCCGCCACCCCTTTGCCCCGTAGGGGAGTTGACCCTTGGCAGTCGCAAAGGATCAAGCACCCCAAAACGCCCGGATCAAGGTCAAGAGGCACGTCGAGTGATTCCTGCACTTGTTCCGGACATGTGCTCTCGCATACGTTCCCGGCCTGTCGGGCGGACGCCGAATCCTGCCACCGCCCCGACGCACAGTCATCCACTCGACACACTCGCAGGCAGGAGCGGGGGACCCAGGTAAGTCGCCGCACCGGACACCACCGGAGCGGCTCGGGGTGAAGCCGTGCCCGTCAGGGCACGGCCGGGCACCTCCCCGCCCGAACCCGACAGCTCACCTCGCAGGCGTAGGAGAGGGACACACACATGCCTGCCAACGGTCAGAACCGTCACGCCCGCACCGCCCGCCTCGGCCGCAAGCTCGCCCTCGCCGGCGCCGGCGCCGCCGTCTTCGCCATGCCGCTCGTCGGGGCCGCCACCGCGTCCGCCGCCACGCCGGCCACCACGACCACCGCCGCCACCGCGGCGACCACGGCGTACCCGGACAACCTCGACGGCTGGATCCGCGAGTCGCTGGACATCATGGCCCAGCACGGAATCCCCGGGACGTACGACGGCATCCACCGCAACATCATGCGGGAGTCGTCCGGCAACCCGCTCGCCATCAACAACTGGGACATCAACGCCGTCAACGGCACCCCGTCCAAGGGCCTGCTCCAGGTGATCGACCCGACCTTCCAGGCGTACCACGTCGCCGGCACCTCCTGGGACTCGTACGACCCGGTCGCCAACATCACCGCCGCCTGCAACTACGCGGCCGACCGGTACGGCTCGATCGACAACGTCTTCAGCGCGTACTGAGCCGTACCCCGCACCCGGCCGTGACCCGGTCCCGTCGGCCTCCGACGGGACCGGGCCCTAGGGGGTGTGTGATGTCGTGATCACGCGGTGGTCACGAGGCCTCCGGGACAGGCCGAACCGCAGAAATCAGCCCAACCAGTAGTGCTCGACCTTGTCGAACCGTCTGGCGTGAAGGTCGTCGCGGCTGATCAACCAGCTGATGTCGCCGTCCATCCAGTCGTACTGGAGCGACTCCATGTTGAAGGTCGCGAGGTGCAACAGCGGTTGTCCGGGCAGCTCCCGCCATGCCCGGTCGTAGACCTCGTCGAACCGCTCCGGGGCGTCCCTGAGTTCGCGGACCGCCTCCTCCCGCAGGCGCTGGAACGCCTCTGTGCTCTTGTCCCAGCTGTGGTGGATGTTCCCCTGCACTCCCCGCAGCTTGTCGGTGCTGTTGTCCATGGCCGGTCTGACGCCGACCTTGGCGGCGTACTCCTCGACGGCGGCCTCCAGCCGAGCGTGCCACTCGGCTTCCTCCCCTTCCGGCTCACCCCAGATGCCCCCGTGGTCCTCGCCGATGAGCCAGGCGTGGGCGTCCCATGCGTCGTTGTGGGAGGCGACCATGGTCCAGCGGTCCAGCATCATGTGGGAGGACCCGAACTGCAGGTCCAGTTCGCTCGGGACGGGGGCCGGGCGCACGGTCGTCTTGGTCCCGGGCGGTATGTAGAGCGCCTTGCCGCCGCCAGCGTCCGACCAGGTGAACAGCAGGAGGTGCCCCTCCCGGGGCAGCCCGTCGTCGAACAGCGTGCGGGGCACCGCGGCGAGGTCGAAGGATGCGACGAAGATGTCGCCCACCTTCCACTCCATGTCCAGGGGCAGCGCCGGCGCCCCTCCGATGTGACCGATCACCCGGTCGCCGGGCCGGACGCTCTCCGGCGTCTTCTGCTTGAAGTACACGGCCGGCTCCATGCTCCACAGCAGGCGGGTGATGGCGTCGTCGGACACCCCGTGCCGCCGGGCGAAGGCCCGGAAGGCACTGCTGCGGGACGTCTGCCCCACGGGATCGCCGGAGGGGCCGACTGTGCTGTCCCAGTTGCTCACGAGTTCGCTTTCTGACGAGGGATCGGTGACCGGCACCGTGCGGGCGGAGCCCGATGCTGATCAACACGGTAGAGCACCCCTCCGACAACGCCCTCGTCGCCAACTGCCGGTGCCCCTAAGGCTGTCCACACGCCGCGTCACCCTCGGACCATCGTCGGCCTGAGGGTGGCGCGGCGCCGGCGACTCCTGGGGCCTGTGTGTTGTCGTGATTAGTTGCCGGGTTCTGAGCTCTTCGCGAGGTGGAAGCCGGTAGGACTGTGGTCGTGACGCGTAGGCAACTCACCGATGCTCAGTGGAAGTTCATCGAGCCGTATCTGCCGATCGGTAAGTACGGCCCGTATCCGGAGCGTTTGCGGGAACAGTTCGAGGGGGTGATCTGGCGGTTCCGCTCCAGCGGTCAGTGGCGGGAGATGCCTGCCGAGTTCGGCCCATGGGCCACCGTCTACGGACGTTTCCGCATCTGGCGAGACGCCGGTGTGTTCACCGCCCTGCTGGAAGGCCTGATCGCTCAGGCAGCCCGCGCGGAGCAAACAGATTTATCGCTGGTCAGCGTGGACTCCACTACGGTCCGTGCCCACCATGACGCCGCGGGGCTCCGCGTCAGCAAGCACCTCATGTCGGCCCTGGAGGAGGCTGCGCACAAGCAGGAGACAGCCCGGCAAAAAGGGGTGGTACGGAGGAACAGAACGGACAGGACGAGCGCCGGCGTATCCGGCGCCGACACAAGCTCCGTCTGAAGCAAGCCCTGCTCGGCCGGTCCCGGGGCGGCCTCACCAGCAAGATTCATCTCGCGGCGGACCGCAGATGCCGTCCGCTCGCCTTCGTCTTGACCGCCGGGCAGGCCGCGGACAGTCCGCAGTTCATCCCCGTGCTCGAGAAAGTGCGAGTCCGTCTGCCGGTCGGCCGTCCCCGCACCAAACCTGGCGCAGTCGCCGGTGACAAGGCCTACTCATCGCGCGGAAACCGCCGCTACCTGCGAAAACGCAACATCAAAGCAGTCATCCCGGAGAAGAAGGACCAGGCCGCAAATCGCAAGAAAAAGGGCTCACGCGGCGGCCGGTCCATCAGCCACGACGCCGACCTCTACAAGGAACGGAACACTGTCGAACGCCTGATCAACAAGCTGAAAGCCTGGCGGGGCGTCGCCACCCGCTACGACAAGTCACCCGAAAGCTACCTTGCCGGCCTCCACCTCCGAGCCTCCATAATCTGGATCGACGACTCGCTCAAGTACACCGTGTGATCACGACATCACACAGCCCCTAGCCGGCTCCGAAGATCCGCTCGAGGACGACGGCCACGCCGTCGTCCTCGTTCGTCGTGGTGACCTCGTCCGCGACCGCCTTCAGTTCGGGGTGCGCGCCGGCCATGGCGACCCCGCGGGCCGCCCAGTGGAACATGGGGATGTCGTTGGGCATGTCCCCGAAGGCGATCGTCCGGCGCCGGCTCAGGCCCAGGTGCTCGGCGGCGAGCGCCAGACCGGTCGCCTTGGTGACACCGCACGGCTGGAGCTCCACCGTCCCCGGCCCCGACATCGTGACCGTCGCGAGGGAACCGACCACGGCGCGCGCCGTCGCCGCCAGCTCGTCGTCGGACAGGTCGGGGTGGCGCAGCAGCACCTTGCTGATCGGCGCGCCCCACAGCTCGTCGCGCCGCTCCACCCGCACCGCGGGCAGGGTCGGGTGGGGCATCAGGTAGCCCGGCTCGATCAGCGTCAGTCCGTCGACACCGTCCTGGTCGACCGCGGCGTAGACCTCCCCCACCTCCGCCTCGATCTTGCCGAGCGCGGTCTCCGCCAGTTCCCGGTCCAGGGTGACCGACCACAGCATCCGGTGCGCGCCGGCGTCGTACACCTGCGCGCCCTGTCCGCACACCGCGAGCCCCGTGCAGCCCAGCCCGTCGAGCAGCGGGCGCACCCTCGGTGCCGGGCGCCCCGTGACCACCAGGTGCCGCGCGCCGGCCCGGGCCACCCGCTCCAGCGCGGCCAGCGACCGGTCGGAGACGGTGTCGTCGCCGCGCAGCAGCGTTCCGTCGAGGTCGGTGGCGACGAGGGCATATGCGGTGCGGTCCATGATCAGAGAATACGGACACCGGACCTGTCCGACTCACCCACGACCGGTTGCGCACGAGGACGTTCGCAGGTGTCCGAAACCTGACGCAACATCGTCTAAAGGCGGTTAAAGGCCTGTGCACCAGTTGGCAACAACATGCTCCGCCTTCTACCCTCCCGGCGGCCCCGGGGGTACCTTCCTTCTGTCCAGGGGGGACTTGATCGGGGGGTCGGGTTGAACGGCGGACGTGTACGTGTACTGAGGCCGGAGGAGCTGGGCGAGGGGGAACGGGAGCGCTGGCGCGCGCTGCGCGCCGCGTCGAGGGCGCCGCGCAATCCGTTCATGGAGCCGGAGTTCACCGACGCCGTGGGCCGGGTCCGGACCGGGGCGCGGGTCGCGGTGCTGTACGACGGCGGTGAGGCCGCCGGTTTCCTGCCGCACGAGCGCGGGCCGCTGGGCCAGGGCCGGGCGATCGGACTCGGGGTCTCGGACTGCCAGGGCGCGGTGCTGCGGCCCGGTCTCGTCCCGGACACCCGCCGACTGCTGCGGGCCTGCTCCCTGTCGAGCCTCGCCTTCGACAACCTGGAGGCCGAGCAGGGCCTGTTCGTGCCGTACGCGGCCGAGGAGCACACCACCTACGTCATCGACGTGGAGAAGGGCTACGAGGCGTACGAGAACGTGCTGCGCGCCCAGTCGCCGAAGTTCCTGAAGACCACCCTCGCCAAGGAGCGCAGGCTGGGCCGGCAGGTCGGCGACGTGCGGTTCGTCTTCGACGAGCGCGAACCGGCCGCGCTGCGCACGCTCATGGAGTGGAAGTCGGCGCAGTACCGCAGGACCGGGCGGCGGGACCGGTTCGCGCAGGAGTGGATCACCCGGCTCGTCGGGCGGCTCGCCGGGACCCGGGCGCCCCAGTGCACGGGCACGCTGTCCGTCCTCTACGCCGGCGGCCGGCCCGTCGCCGCCCACTTCGGGCTGCGCTCGGCCTCGGTCCTGGCCTGCTGGTTCCCGGCGTACGACCCGGAGGCCGCGAAGTACTCGCCGGGGCTGGTACTGCACCTGCGGATGGCCGAGGCCGCCGCCGCCGAGGGCATCGGCCTGCTCGACATGGGGCGGGGCGCGGCGGAGTACAAGGACTCGCTGCGGACCGGCGAACTGCCCGTGTACGAGGGGACGGCCACGCGCCCGGGGGCGGGCGCCGCGCTGCAGTGGCTCGGCCGCGAACCCGCCCGGCGCGCGCACGGCTTCGTGCGCGACCGGCCGCGGCTGGCGTCACTGGCGGCACGCACGCTGAGGGGGGCGGCCCGGCTGCGCCGGCCGTGACGGAGGGGCGACCACGAGGGGGGTGGGGCGCATGGCCGGAGCACGGCGTGCGCGGCAGGAGACACGGCAGGAGATCGAGAGGTTCCTCGGCATCGAGCCGGTGCAGGTCGCCGAGCTGGACCTCGGGGACGGGGGGGAGGCCGGCCTCGGAGCGGGGCCGGGCGGTCCGCCGGTGACGGCCGGCGCGGTGTTCGTCCTGGTCCGCCGCGGGGGCCGGCCCGTGGGCACCCTGCTCGGGCGGGTGCCGGAGGGGGCGGACCCGACGCGGACGCTGGCGGCGCTCGCCCGGCGCCTGCACCCCGCCCCGCCACCCGGACCGCATCCCGGGCCCGCGCCCACCCCGCCGCCCGCCCCGCCGTCCGCCAGTGTCGTCGTCGCCACCCGGGAGCGCGCCGGCCGGCTCGCCCGCGCGCTCGACTCCCTGCTCGCGCAGGACCACCCGGACACCGAGATCGTCGTCGTCGACAACGCCCCGGTGACCCACGAGACACGGGAGCTGGTCGAGCGCAAGTACGCCGAGCGGGTGCGGTACGTGTGCGAGCCGGTGCCCGGACTCGCCGTCGCCCACAACCGGGGGCTGGCCGCCGTACGGGGCGAGGTGGTCGCCTTCACCGACGACGACGTCGTCGCCGACCCGCGCTGGCTCACCGAACTGACCACCCCCTTCGCCGCCGACCCGCGCCTGGGCTGTGCCACGGGGCTGATCCTGCCCGCGCGGCTGCGCACCCCCGCCCAGGTGCTCCTGGAGAGCCACGGCGGCTTCGCGAAGGGCTTCGTCCCGCGCACGTACGACCCGGAGCACCCGCCCGCGGACGAACCGCTGTTCCCCTTCACCGCGGGGCGCTTCGGCTCCGGCGCCAACATGGCCTTCCGCACGGCGACCCTGCGCGCGGTCGGCGGATTCGACCCGGCGACCGGCGCGGGCACGCACGCGCGGGGCGGCGACGACCTGTACGGCTTCGTGCGCGTCCTCGCCCAGGGCGCACGGCTGCACTACACCCCGACGGCCCTGGTGTGGCACCACCACCGGGAGAGCTGGCGGGACCTGGAGACCCAGGCGTACGGCTACGGCGCGGGACTCACCGCGTACCTCACGGCGATCCTGGTGAACCGGCCGGCGCTGCTGCCGGCGTTCCTCGCCCGGCTGCCGCGCGGGCTGGTCCACGCGCGCGTGCTGACCGCCGTCCGCGACACGGACGGCGGCGGCGCACCGGGCGGCCACGACGAACGGACCCACCCGTGGCCGCGGCGGCTGTCGCGGCTGCAGCGACGGGGCATGGCCTACGGGCCGGTGGGCTACCTGCGCGCCCGGTACGCCCTCCGGTCCGCTCCCGGGAGGACGCGATGAGGGCGACGGGCCGTCGGGGCGAGGACACGCCGGACGGCAGAGAACGGGCGGACGGCGACTGCGTCCCCGTCCTCCTCTACCACGCCGTGATGGCGGACCCACCCGGCTGGATCGCCGAGTTCACCGTCAGCCCGCGGGAGTTCGCCGCTCACCTCGACGCGGTCGTCGACAGCGGCCGGACCCCCGTCACCATCGGCGCGGTCGCCGACCACTTCGCCGGGCGGGCCCCCCTGCCGCCCCGGCCCGTGCTGCTGACCTTCGACGACGGCTTCGCCGACCTGCCGGGCCCGACCGCCGAGGCGCTGGCCGAACGCGCGCTGCCCGCCACCGCCTACCTCACCACCGGCGCCATCACCCCGGGCGGCCGCAGCCTGCTGCCGCCCGCCCCGATGATGACCCTGGGCGAGGCCGCGGAACTGGAGCGCTCCGGCATGGAGATCGGCAGCCACACCGTCACCCACGCCCAGCTCGACACCCTGTCCGGCACGGCCCTCGCGTACGAACTGCGCACGTCCAAGAACGTGCTGGAGGACGCCCTCGGCCACCCGGTCCGCCACCTCGCCTACCCGCACGGCTACAACAGCCCGCGGGTGAGGGCCATGTCGGCCCGCGCCGGCTACGAGACGGCCACCGCCGTACGGCACGCGCTCAGCTCCGGCCGCGACGAGCGGTACCGCATCGCCCGCCTCATCGTGCGCCGCGGCCACACCGCCGACGACGTGCGGACCTGGCTGGCCGGCGGCGGTGCCCGGGTCGCGCCGTACCGCGACGGGCCGAGGACGGTCGGCTGGCGCTGGTACCGCCGGACCCGCGCCGCCCTGCGCGGTCCCGTCTTCGCCGGCTGAACGGCGGGGGCGGGCGGCCTCTCCAGAAGGTCCGAGTCCGACGATTTCGGCGTGAAAAACCAGAAAAGTTCCTATACTTGGCCCGGGGAGGGGAGTCTCGACGTGCAGCACCACGTGCCCGTACCGACCGCCGAAAGCAGCACGCTGCCCGCCCCCGACGCCGCCACCGGACGGAAACGCCCGGGCGGGGACGGCGGCGGCGCCCGGAGACGGTGGATCCCGCGCGGTACGCCCGGCGCCGGCCCGCTGACCCTGCTGCTCGCGGCCGGACTGTGGACGTACTCCCTGCCCCGCATCGGCTTCCGGGAGATGGGCGACTACGGCCTGCTGGACCGGCTGCCCCTCACCTACTACCTCTCGCTGCTCGTCCTCACCGCCGGCTTCGTCGTCGGCCTGCGGCGCGCGGCCACCGCACCCTGGTGGCCGGCCGCGCACTGCGCCGCGCTGCTGTTCGCCATCAAGGCACCCCCGGCGGTGCTGTACGACGCGGTGCGCTACCCGTGGGCCTCGAAGCACGACGCCGTCGTCAACACGCTGCTGGCCAACGGCGAGCTGCGTCCGGAGGCGGCGCTGTCGGGCAACATGTCGGCGTACGACCAGTGGCCCGGCTTCTTCACGCTCAACGCGGGCCTGACCCGCGCCCTGGGCACGGAGAGCGCCGCCGCGTACGCGAACTGGGCGCCGGTCGTCCTCGGCCTGCTGATGATCCCGGTGCTGGTCCTGATCTACCGCACCTTCTGCCGGGACTGGCGGCTGGTGTGGACGGCCGTCTGGATCTTCCAGCTCGCCAACTGGGTGGGCCAGGACTACTTCGCCCCCCAGGGGCTCGCCTACCTGCTGCACCTCACGGTCATCGCGGTCGTGCTGCGGCACTTCGTGCGCCCCGGATCCGCCGGGCGGCTGCGCGACCGCACCTTCCTCGACCCGGCCGCCGCCGCCGTGCCACCGCCCACCGACCGACGGCAGCGCGCCGTCTGCGTCGTGGTCCTCGCCCCGCTGATCGCCGCCGTCAACGCGACGCACCAGCTCACGCCGGTGATGCTGTGCGTCTGCCTGCTCGCGCTCAACCTGACCCGCCGCTACCGCAACGCCGGACTGCTGGCCGTGGCCGGGCTGCTGATGCTGACCTGGGACCTCACCATGGGGCGTCCCCTGTTCACGGAGACGCTCTCCACGCTCAAGGAGTCGATCGGCGAGCTGACCCAGAACTCCCGCGCGGGCTACGCGGGACAGCTCACCGGTCCCGGACCCGAACTCGCGGGCCGGGCCGGCGTGCTGATGGTCCTCGCGATCGTCGTCCTGGCCGGCGCGGCCGTCGTGCTGCGGCGCCGGCTGACCCGCAGCGCCCTGCCGCTGCTGCTGGTCTCCGTCGCCCCCGTGCCGCTGTTCGCCGTCAACGACTACGGCGGGGAGATGCTGTTCCGCGTCTACCTGTTCGGCCTGCCCGGCGCCGCCTTCTTCGCCGCCGCAGCGCTCGTGCCGGCCGCCGCGGGACCGCGCCCCGGCCGGAGGAAGGTCCTGCGCGACAGGACCGCGGCCGTCGCGCTGCCCGCCGTGCTGGTGCTGCTGTCGGCCGGCTTCCTGCCGTCTTACTACGGCAAGGAGAAGATGTACTACACCCCGCCCGAGGAGACCGCGCTGGTCACCCGCGCCCTCGACAGCGCCCCCGACGGCTCGCTGATCCTCGCCACCACCGGCTCCTTCCCACAGGCACTCCACCGCTACGACCGGCTGGAGCACTGGTACTTCGCCGAGCAGGAGCTGCCCGAGAACGAGCGGATGCTGAAGGACCCGGCCGGCTACCTCGCCGCGGGGATCCCGCCGGGCACCAGGACGTACGTCGTCCTCACCCGTACCCAGGACGTCTACACCGCCGGAGAGGGCCTGTTGCCGGCCGGCGGCTTCGAGACGCTGCGTACGGAGCTGACCGCCTCGCCGCTCTTCCGGACCGTCGAGGCACACCCGTACGGCGTCGTGCTGGAGTACCGCCCGGCCATCCGCTGAACGACCACCACGTGAGCGCAGTGACGACGAAGGGCAGTCAGGTCAGGCCATGAACACCACCCCGGACATCGACCACAGCACCGAGGCGGCGAGGGGCCCCGTGGTCACCCCGACGCGCCTCAGAGTCCTCGTCGCCGCCTCGGGCTGGCTCGCCCTGGCCGCCACCGCCCTGCCGGGCCCCTCGCCGCTGCGCTGGATACCGGTGCTGCTCTTCACCCTCTTCGGGCCGGGCTGCGCGGCGCTGTACCCGCAGCCCGCCGGGCTGGCCACCGGCGCCCGGCTGGAGGCCGTCGCGCTGGTCGCGCCCGTCAGCCTCTCGCTCGGCGTCCTGACCGCCACCTCGCTGTTCCTGGTGGAGGGCTTCTCGGCCACCGCCTTCCTCGTCCCGCTCGCCGTCTTCACCACGGTCGCCGCGGCCCTGCCGGGGCTGCCGCTGCCCGCCGCCCGGCGCGGCGCGGTCGAACGCGCCGCACGCGGGCCGGCCGGCGGTGGCGGCACATGACGGGCCGGCACCGGTCGGGCGGACCGCACACACCGTCCGGAACGCACGAGGAGACCGGCACGGAGGGCACCGGGAAGCGCACCTGGGCGGCCGTCGTCCTGGTGGTGGTGGCCGCGCTGCTCGCCGGGCTCGGCGTCTGGGCCGGCCGCTCCGAGGACCGGAGGACGCCCGCCGGTGACGCCCTGCCCGGCAACGCGGCCTCGGGCGAGCTGCCCACCGGGCCCTGCGCCCCCACCGGCACACTGGTCCCGCCCTGCGGGGCCTGGTGGGGCGCCTACGTGCCGTACGCCGGCAACGGCTCGCTCAAGGACGCCGTGCTCGGCTTCGAGAAGCGGATCGGCCGCCGGCTCGACCTCGTCTACAACTACCACGACATGTCGGACACCGAGCTCGACGGGCAACTGCTCACGCCGGACGAGCAGGAACTCGGCAGGGACAGGCTGCTGATGCTGGCCTGGGAGTCCACCGTCTGGACCGAACCGCACCACGAGAACTGGACGGAGACGCAGCTCGGCTGGAAGAACATCGCCTCGGGGAAGTACGACGAGGAGATCCTCGACCCGCAGATCCGGCGCATCAAGGCCTACGGCAAGCGCGTCTTCCTCTCCTTCGACCAGGAGACCGACGCCCGCATCAAGGAAGGCGCCGGCACCCCCGCGGAGTTCGTCGCGGCCTACCGCCATCTCCACGACCGCTTCCGCGAACTGGGCGCCGACAACGTGGTGTGGGTGTGGACCGTCTCCGGCTACCTCGGCAGCGCGGACGAGATGAAGGCGCTGTACCCCGGGGACGAGTACGTCGACTGGATCGCCATGGACCAGTACAACTACTACCGGTGCCACAACACGACCGACTGGAAGGACTTCCTGCGCAGCCAGCAGCCCAGCTACGCCTGGCTGCGCGAGAACGTCACCGACGACAAGCCGGTGATGCTCGCCGAGTTCGCCACCGCGCCCGACGCCGGCGACCCGGACCGCCAGCGCGACTGGTACACGGAGATCCCCGCGGCCGTGAAGGAGCTCCCCCGGGTGAAGGCGCTGGTCCACTGGAACCGGGCCCCCTCGGAGAACCCCGCGTGCGACCTGACCGTCAACGCCGGCCCGGGGCTGAAGGGTTACCGGGAGGCCGGGAAGAACCGGTACTTCCACCAGCCGGTGCCGACCCGCTGACCGGGCACCGGCCGGCCGGTCCGGGGACGCGGATCAGCGCCCCGGATCAGCGCCCCGGCCGGCCGTGCCGCCGGGGCGCGGGAGCCCTCTCGCCGACGCGGCACGGCCGAGCGGCACCAGCAGGACGAGCACGGTGAGCACCACGAACAGCGGCAAGGCGGCCGGTACGAGCGCCTCCCGCCACACCCAGCCGCCCATCGCGACGAGGTACAGCACGCCCCAGCGCACCGCCCGGGGCAACCGTCCGCCCACCTGGGCGAGCAGCAGCCACAGCGGTACGAGACACAGCAGCTGAAGGACCGGCGGCCCCCACCGCAGCAGCGCCCCGGGCCCGTCGAGGCCCACCGCCTCCGCCAGGAAACGGGCCGTCCCCGAGGTCCACGCCCCGTCGGCCGGACGGGGCTCCCGGCCGACGGCCGCGGGCGCGGCGTGCAGCGCGAGGAGCGCCGACCCCAGGGCGGCCCCGGGCAGCCACGCGTCACGCCCGGCGCACAGCGTCACCGCCGCCGCGAACACCACCAGCAGCAGGCCCACCGCGACGAGCGCGAGCGGCGGCAGCCCTTCCAGCAGCCGGCGCCCGGTCAGCCCGTCCCCGTCGGCCGCGGACGCGCCGCCCGGCCGGGGCAGACCGCGCAGCGCCGCCCAGAAGGCCACGGTGGCGACGGCGAGCAGGGACCACAGGGCTCCCCTCAGCCACCGCTCCCCGCGCTCGGCCGCCCCGGCCCGCGCGGGCGGCGCCGGGCCGTCGGGACCGCCGGTCCCGCCGCCGGTCCCGCCGCCGGGGCCGCCGCCGGGGCCGGAACCGGGCGGCCGCACGATCAGGGCCAGCGTGTCCGCCTGGAGCGCCTCGCGTTCGTAGCCGGGACGGCCGATGAACAAGGTGGCCGTGTCCCCGTCGCCGTCCCGCTGTTCGTACGCGGCCCGTCGCGCCCAGCCGGTGCCGTACCCGGCGGTGGCGTTGAGCCGGGCCCAGCTGGTGCCGTAGTCGGGACCCTCGGCCTCCCGGCCGCCGCCACGCCGCCGCCCGCCGCCGGTGCCACCGGTGCCGCCGCCGCGCAGCGTGGACCGCAGGCCCGGCGCGCAGCCCAGGGCGACCAGCGTCATGCTCAGCAGCACGGCCCAGCCGGCGCCCGCGATCCCGGCCGGGGTGAACAGCACGGCGGCGCTGCCCAGGACGAGGACGCACATCGTGCCCTGCACGGCGGCGAGCACGCCGGTGCGCCCCTGGACGCGGAGCACGCCGATGTACAGCTCGACGACGATCCTCGGCAGCGCGCCGACGGCCAGCAGCCGCAGCACCGTGGAACCGTGCTCGGCGTAGTCCGCGTCGAACGGGGCGAGGATCTGCGGTGCGAGGACGACCAGCACCAGGACGACCGGCACCAGCAGCAGCGTCATGCGGCGCAGCGCCCCGCGCACGCCGTCGGCGAGGTGGCGGGGGTCGTGCGAGGCGTGGGCGGTGAGCGAGGAGGCCATGTTGATGGCCATGAACTCCATGGTGCCGCCGACCGTGTACGCGACGTAGAAGAAGCCGTTCTCCGCGGCGCTGAAGCGGACCGCGACCATCACCGGCAGCAGATTGATCATCGCCAGGCTGAACAGCGCGCCCAGCGAGTCCCCGGCCAGGAAGCGGCCCATCTCGCGGGCCTTCGGCGGCTCCACGTCGTGGTCGGCGGCGGCCTGGCGCGGGATGAGCCTGCGGAAGATCAGCCAGCCGAGCGGCAGGGTGGAGAAAGCGATGGCCACGGCCCAGGACACGAAGATGCCGAGCACCGGCAGCGCGGAGGCGAGGACGGCCAGGAGGATCAGCTTCCCGACCGAGAACACCGCGTTCCCGGCGGGCACCCACTCGGCCTTGCGCAGCCCGGTCAGCACCCCGTCCTGGAGGGTGAGCAGCGCCCAGGCCACGCACGCGGCGACGAACAGCGCCCCCGCCGCGGGAGTGCCCAGCGGCGCGTACGAGGCGCCCCACAGGTCGAGGGTGAGCAGGAAGACCACGGCGGCCACGACCACGACCACCGAACTGGCCACGTACGCACGCCACACCAGCGGGCCGGTCGCCCGTCCGGCGCGCGGCACGAAGCGGACGACGGCGCCGATCATCGTGGTCGCCGTGATGCTGGCGAGCAGCCGCATCGCGGCGATGGCGGCCGAGCCCTGGCCGACGGCCTCCTCCGAGTAGTAGCGGGCGGCCACGAGCCAGAAGCCCAGGCCGAGCACGGCGGAGACGCCGGTGCTGAGCATGAGGAAGTAGGCGTTCTTGAACAACGAGTCGGAGCCGGGCCCGCTCCCGGACGGCTCCGGGTCACCGCCCGCGGGCGCCGCGGCGGTCTCCTGCACCCGCGTCTCAGCCACGGGACGGTCCCGCCCCCTCCGGCGCCTCGGCGGGCCGCGCCCCGGACTCCTGCAGCGCCCGGACGGCCGTACGGGCACGCAGCGGGTCCACGGGCAGCGCGTGCCGGGCGAACCAGCGCGCCCCCTCGGGGCTGGGCGAGAGGTCGGTGAACTCCGCACCCGCGTAGTCGTCCAGCGGCGGATCGTAGAGGTATCCGACGACGATGCCCCGCCGGGCCAGCGCCGCGATCGCCGCGTCCCGGTCCGCCACGAGCAGCGGCACCCGGAACAACGGCTGCGGCACGGCCGGCCGCCGGCCGCCCGCCGGGTGGGCCCAGCGGGTCGACAGCAGCAGTTCCGTGCCCGCCCGGCAGCCCTCGAGCACCTCGTCCAGCCGGTCGAGTCCGCGCCGGACGCGCCCGAGCCGGAAGCGGCCGGACCGCAGGCGGTAGTCGTGCATGTCGACGCGGACCCACGGGTCGTGCGCCTCCAGGTCCGGGGCCGCCGCGACCGCCCGGGCCAGCTCCCCGGGCCGCAGCGGCATCCGGATCCCCTCGCGCTCCGTCCGCCCCAGCAGCCGCAGCGTGGCCCAGGCCGCCCGGCGCAGCCGCAGCCCGCGTACGGCGGCCTCCGCGTACGGCCGTACGGCGTAGGCGGCCTCGGCCGTGGCCCGGCCCGGCAGCAGCAGGTCGTCGCAGGACTTCTCCAGCGCCTCCCGCAGCCCCGGGTCGGCGACCGCGAGGATTCCGCCGGCCTTGGCGCCCACGTGCTTGGACAGGCTGAACACGGACGCGTCGCCCCAGGTGCCGACGGGCCGCCCGCCCACCTCGCTGCCGATGGCGTGCGCCGCGTCCTCGAACAGCGGGATGCCGAGCGCGTCGCAGCGCTCGCGCAGCCGGGGCGCCGGGTCCGGGTTGCCGTACAGATTGGTCGTCAGCACGGCGGACAGCGAGCCCCACACCTCCGCGGGCACGGCGTCGACGTCGATGGACGCGTCCAGCGGATTCAGCGGCGCCTGCACCGGCCGCAGTCCGGCGGCCAGGACGACGAAGAAGATGACGTCGTCGTTGACCGGCGACATCAGCACCCGGCCGCCCGGCGGGCACCAGTGGCGCAGTGCCGCGTACAGCCCGAGACGGCACGACGGTACGTACACGCATTCCCGGCCGAGTCGGCCGCGCATGGTCGCTTCGAGCCGCTCTCTCGGCTGCGAACCCGACCGCGCCGGACCCGGACCGGCCTCCCCTGTGGCCATCCGCTCCCCCTGATGTGCCGTCGGAACGCCCCCTCCCCGAGGCCTTCCGGCACCCGCCCAGAGTCGCCCCGTTCGCACCACTGCGTCAAGATTGCCTCCCGGCCTGTGGACGACTTCCCGCACACGTCCGGTGGCGGAGCGCCACCGTCCCTCGGCCGGCCCGCCGGCCCCTGTCGGCTCCGCCACCTCTTTCGGCACTGCCCAAGACCCGTCCGCCACCCGTAACGTGTGGCGCGGCCACGGATCACGTGGCGCACGGCGAGCACGAGAGCGAGGCAGCACCCGATGCCCCCCTTCGATGTCCCCGAGGGCGATCCCTTCGGCCCGCACAACCTTCCGTACGGCGTGTTCTCGATCCGCGGCGCGCAGGAGCGGACGGTGGGCGTCCGGCTCGGCGACCACGTCCTGGACGCGGGCGCGGCGGCCCACGCGCTCGGATCGCCGTACGCCTCCCTGCTGGCGCGGCCCACCCTGAACCCGCTGCTGGCGGCCGGCCGCACCGCCTGGTCGGACGTGCGGCGCGCGCTGACGGCCTGGGTGACGGTGCCCTCCCACCGGGAGGCCCTGGAGCCCCTGTTCCACCCCCTGTCGTCGGTGACCCTCCACCTGCCCTTCGAGGTGGCGGACTACGTCGACTTCTACGCCTCCGAGAACCACGCCCGGAACGTCGGCCGGATCTTCCGCCCCGATGCCGAGGACTCCCTCACCCCGAACTGGAAGCACCTGCCGATCGGTTACCACGGCCGCGCCGGCACGGTCGTCGTGTCCGGCACGGACGTCGTACGGCCCTCCGGGCAGCGCAAGGCCCCGGCCGACGCAGCCCCCGTCTTCGGCCCGTCCGTCCGCCTCGACATCGAGGCCGAGGTCGGCTTCGTGGTGGGCACGCCGTCCGAACTGGGCCATCCGGTGGCGCTCGGCGACTTCCGCGAGCACGTCTTCGGGCTGTGCCTGCTCAACGACTGGTCCGCGCGGGACGTCCAGGCCTGGGAGTACGTGCCCCTCGGCCCGTTCCTCGGAAAGTCCTTCACCACCTCGGTGTCGGCCTGGATCACGCCGCTGGACGCCCTGGACGAGGCCCGGACGGCCCCGCCGGAGCGCACCCACGCGCTGCTGCCCTACCTGGACGACGCCGGGGAGGAGCCGGGCGGTTACGACCTGCGGATCTCCGTCGCGGTCAACGGGCACGTGGTCTCCGAGCCGCCGTTCTCCACCATGTACTGGACCGCCGCCCAGCAGCTGGCCCACATGACCGTCAACGGCGCCTCCCTGCGCACCGGCGACCTCTACGGGTCGGGCACGGTCAGCGGGCCCACCGAGCGCGAGCGCGGGTCGCTGCTCGAACTGACCTGGAACGGCCGTGACCCCCTCGACCTCCCGGACGGCAAGCGGACCTTCCTGGAGGACGGGGACGAGGTGACCCTGTCGGCCTGGGCACCGGGTCCGGGCGGCCTGCGGGTGGGGCTCGGCGAGGTGACCGGGCGCGTGGTCGGCCGGTAACCGCCCCCGGATGCCCCGCGCGGGCATCCGATGTCCGCCGGCACCTGACTCGCACCGCCCGTCCCCGTCATACTGGCGTCGGGCGGTGTGCGCGGCACGTCCGCCCGCCGGGACGGCCGGAGCCGCGGTACGCCCGGCCCGGGGCGCGGGCCCGGACGGCACCGCCCGGCAGCACCGCCGCGCGGTCGCCACCGCACCGACGCGCAGCACCATCGCACCGTCACGCACCATCGCACCGTCACGCACCACCGCACAGCACCACAGCACCACAGCCAGAGCCGCCTTTCCGACCAGGATCCGGAGCCCGTGGCATGACCGTCTGCCTGCTCCTGCTGTTCGTCGTCGCCGCGACCGCCGCCGTGCCGGTGCCGCGCGCGCTGACCCGGTCCGCGTGGCCCGAGCGGGACCCCGTCGTCGCGCTGTGGGTGTGGCAGTGCCTGGTCGCCACCGTCCTGCTGTGCTGCCTGACGTCCCTCGTCCTCGGTGCCGCCGCCGTCTTCGGCACCGTGCGCGCCCAGGTGTTCGCACCGGCGCCGCCCGCGGTGACCGCCGCCTACAACCTCTCCGCCGGCCCGCCCTGGGCGGCCACCCTCACCCTGCTGCTGGCATGCGGCGCCGCCTGGACGACCGCGATGCTGGCCCGCGAGCTCGTCGAGGCCCGACGGCGCCGCGCCCGGTCCCGTGCGCACCTGCGCGAACGCGCCCCCGACCTGCCCGCCGGGCTCCCCCGGGCCCGCGGTCCCCTCCTGGTCCTCGAGGACGAGTACCCGGACGCCTGGTGGATGCCCGGCAGCCCGTCCCAGCTGGTCGTCACCACCGGCGCGCTGCACCGCCTGACCGACCACCAGCTCGACGCCGTGCTCACCCATGAACGCGGGCACGCCCGGGCCCGTCACGACTGGCTGCTGCACCTGTCCACCGCGCTGGCGACCGGCTTCCCGCGGGTCCCGCTCTTCTCCCACTTCTGCGACCAGACCCACCGCCTGGTCGAACTCGCCGCCGACGACACCGCCTCCCGCCGCTGCGGCCACCTGACCACGGCGCTGGCGCTGATCGAGCTCAACCAGCACCGGGGCGTCCTGTCCTGCGCCTCCAGCCACCGCCTCCTCGGCGAACGGGTCGACCGCCTCCTGGAGCCCCGGCCCCGCCTGACCCCCCGTCACCGGGCCCTGACCACGGCGACGGCCGCCCTGGTCCCTCTCATCCCCCTGCTGATCACCTTCGCCCCGGGCCTGACGGCGCTGACGTAGACGGATCGCCGGCCACGCGCGCCCGCGGCCCGGGCCGCGCCGGACGCCCCTCAACCGTCCCGCGTCCCGGTGGCACTTCTCACCCCACCCACCAGGAAACCGCAGCTCAACCGCACTCCGGACGGGGCCCCCGGTGGCGCAACACTCCAGCAACACCACGTACCCCACCGGATAGGTATGGTTCCGGCCATGCCGCCCACCGACCGCATCCGGGACCACGCCGGCCAGGGCGCGACCACCGTCGCCGCCCACCGCGCGCGGCGCCGGCTGCGCGCCGACCGGGCCCGCCAACTCGCCGACGTGCTCCGCCGCCAGATCCTCACGGAGGCCTTCCCCGACACCACGCTCCCCCACGAGGACGCCCTCGCCACCGAGTACGGCGCCTCCCGCAACACCGTCCGCGAGGCGCTGGACCTGCTCCGCGCCGAAGGCCTCGTCGCCCGCCAGCCCGGCGTCGGCACCGTGGTCGTGGCCCGCAAGTACGCCCACGGGCTGGACCGTCTGATGGGCCTCGCCGAGACCCTCCACGAACACGGCCGGGTCACCAACGAGGTCCGCACGACGGTCCCGGTCCGGGCACCCGCCCCGGTCGCCGAACGCCTCCGGGTCGCGCCCGGCACCGACGTCCTCTACATCGAGCGCCTGCGCCGCCTGAACGGCATCCCCCTCTCCCTCGACCTCACCTACCTGCCCCTCGACATCGGCACCGCCCTGCTCGGCGCCGACCTGGAGAACACCGACGTCTTCCGCCTCCTGGAGTCCGTCACCGGCCGGTCCCTCGGCCACGCGGAGATCACCCTGGAGGCGGTCACCGCGGACGCGCACTGCGCCGCCGTGCTCGAGGCCCCGCGCGGCACGGCGGTCCTCATGCTGGAACGCCTCACCCACCTCGCGGACGGCCGCCCCGTCGACCTGGAGTTCATCCGCTTCCGCGGGGACCGCATCACGATGAGCGGCCTCCTGCACCGGTCCCGGTAACCACCCTCCTTCGCGCACATCCCTGGAGACAGCCATGCCCTTGGCGCCCCAGCGGGCCGACGTGCCCGTGACCATCGACGAGTCGAAGTGCATCGACGGCTGCACGCTCTGCGTGGACATGTGCCCGCTGGACTCCCTCGCCATCGACGAGAGCAACGGCAAGGCGTACATGCACGTCGACGAGTGCTGGTACTGCGGCCCGTGCGCCGCCCGCTGCCCCACCGGGGCCGTCACGGTCAACATGCCCTACCTGCTCCGGTGAGAGGCCGACTCCGATGAGAACCGAACGCTCCGCCGTCCTGGCCACCACGGCCGTCGCCGCCCTGCTGCTGCCCCTCACCGCCTGCGGCGGCGACGCCTCGGCCGACGGCTCGACGGTCACCGTGACCGTCGGCTACCAGTCCCGGACGATCAACACCGTCACGGCCGGCACGCTGCTGCGCTCGCTCGGCTACTTCGAGAAGCAGCTCGACGCCCTCGGCGACGGCGTCACCTACAAGGTGAACTGGCAGGACTACGCCACCGGCGCCCCCATCACCGCCCAGATGACCGCCGGGAAGATCGACATCGGCTCGATGGGCGACTTCCCGCTGCTCATCAACGCGGCCCGCGGCAAGCAGCTCGGCAAGCCGACCCGGCTGGTCTCGGTCACCGGCTACAACCTCCGCGGCGGCCTCAACACCATCGTCACAGCGCCCGGCTCCTCACTCACCTCCCTGAGGGACCTCAAGGGCAAGAAGGTCTCCACCAGCGTCGGCTCGGCCGCCGACGGCACCCTCGTACGCGCGCTCCAGCGGGCCGGCCTCGACCCGGACGAGGACATCGAGAAGCTCAACCAGCAGCCGGCCGTCGGCGCCTCCGCCCTGTCCTCGGGCAGCGCCGACGCCCTGTCGCAGTTCGTCGCCTGGCCCGGCCTGCTCGCCCAGCAGGGCAAGGCGAAGGCCCTGTACGACGGTGCGCAGCTGGACCTGCCCACCTTCCACGGGGTCACCGCGCGCGAGGACTTCGCGAAGAAGCGCCCGGCCGTGCTGGACGCGTTCCTGAAGGCCCAGACCCAGGCGACCGACTACCTGGACGCGCACCCGGTGGACGCCGCCGAGACGGTCGCGAAGGCCACCGGCCTGCCCGCCGAGGCCGTCTACCTCTACAACGGCGCCCAGGGCATCGCCACCTTCGACCCGGCGATCAGACCTGAGCTCGTCGCGGCCCTGAAGGAGGACGTGTCCGTCCTCGAGGACGCGAAGCTGACCGGCGACGTGGACGTGGACGCCTTCGTCGACGACCGGTACGTGCGCAGGGCGCTCGGTGCGGCGGAGTACGCCGAGCGGCTCTCCGCCGCACCCCCGGAACCGGCCGGCGAGGTCTGGCCCGAAGGCGCGCGGAAGACCGTCCCCTTCACCTCGCCCACCGCCCTGCTGCGGCACGTCGCCACGCACCGGGACGACGTACGGGCCGCCTATGTCCCCGACACCACCACCGGCACCCTGTGGTTCGCCGAGCAGTCGGTGTGGGTGGCCGACGGCGACGCGCTGCTGCCCTTCGTCACACCGGCGACCGCCGAGGCGTACCTCGCCGGGCACCGCGGAGCGCGCGTCGTCACGTACGCCGAGGCACTGGAGCGGGCGTCGTGATCCGGTACGCCCTGCGCGCCGTCTCGCTCGCCGCCGCGCTCGGTCTGTGGCAGCTGCTGACCAGCCGGGACGTCGACCTCTGGCTGCGCTTCTCGCAGTTCCCCACCGTCACCGACGTGGCCCGCACCTTCGCCGGCCGGCTGGCCGGCCCCGACTACTGGACGGACCTCACCGACAGCCTCACCCGCATCCTCACCGGCTTCCTGCTCGCCGCCGTCCTGGGCGTGGCCACCGGTGTGCTCGTGGCCCGCTCGCGGCTCGCCGAGGACCTTCTGGGGCCGGTGCTGGAGGTGATCCGGCCGATCCCGGCCATCGCCCTGGTCCCCGTCGCGATCCTGCTCTTCCCCTCGAACGAGCAGGGCATCGTCTTCATCACCTGCACCGCCGCGTTCTTCCCGGTCCTGGTCTCGACCCGGCACGCGGTCCGCGCGCTGACCCCCGTGTGGGAGGAGGCGGTGCGCACGATGGGCGGCGGCCGGTGGCGGGTGCTCGGCGCGGTCGTCCTGCCGGGCGCGCTGCCCGGCGTCTTCGGCGGCCTGTCGGTCGGTATCGGCGTGTCGTGGATCTGCGTGATCTCCGCCGAGATGATCTCCGGCCAGTACGGCGTCGGATACCGCACCTGGCAGGACTACACCGTCGTCGACTACCCGGGCGTGTTCGTCGGCATGGTCACCATCGGGGTGCTGGGCTGGCTGACCTCCACGGCCGTGGAGCTGCTCGGCCGCCGCCTGACCCACTGGCTGCCGCGCGCGTCGTACGTACCCGGCGCCGCCCGCCCCAGGTCCGCGCGGACCCGTACCGCCGTGCCCTCCGCCCGCACCGCCGAACCCGCCGCTCACAAGGACGCCGAGACCGAGGAGGCACGCGATGAGCACCTCGTCCGAGACTGAGACCCCTCCGGCGGCCGGCCCCCGGGCCTCCTCCCACGGCACCCGCCTCACCCTGCGCGACGCCGTCCTCGGCCGCCCGGACGCCCCCGCCCTGACCGGCGTGGACGTCGACGTCGCCCCGGGCGGCATCCTCACCGTGGTCGGCCCGTCCGGGTGCGGCAAGTCGACGCTGCTGCGCACCCTGGCCGGCCTGCTGCACCCGCTGGCCGGGACCGCCGAGCAGGACGGCCGGCGCATCGACGGACCGGGAGCGGACCGCGCGCTGGTCTTCCAGGAGGACGCCCTCCTGCCCTGGCGCTCGCTGCGCGCCAACGTCGAACTGCCCCTCGCCATCCAGGGCCTGGCCCGCGCCGAGCGCCGCGACCGGGCGGCCGCCTGGCTGAACCGGGTGGGACTGGCCGCGCACGCCCGGCAGTTGCCGCACCGCGTCTCCGGAGGCCAGCGGCAGCGCGCCCAGCTCGCCCGGGCCCTCGCCGCGCGCCCCCGTGCCGTCCTGATGGACGAGCCCTTCGGCGCCCTCGACGCCCAGACCCGCGCCGGCATGCAGGACCTGCTGGTCGAGGTGCTGCGCGGCACGGGCGCGACCGTCGTCTTCGTCACGCACGACGTGGACGAGGCCCTGTTCCTCGGCGACCGCGTCGCCCTGCTCGGCTCCGGCCGGCTCATCGCCGTGCGCGACGTGCCCCGCCCCCGGGACCGCACCGCGCACGACGACCCGGCCCGCGTGACGCTGCGGCGCGACGTCCTCACATCCCTCGGCACCTGAAAGGCCCCCTGGTGGAGATCCCCGCCCTCACCGACGCCGAAGAACTCACCTGCGACGTCCTCGTCATCGGCGGCGGCACCGCCGGCACCATGGCCGCGCTGACCGCCGCCGAGCACGGTGCCGACGTCCTGCTGCTGGAGAAGGCCCACGTCCGGCACTCCGGCGCCCTCGCCATGGGCATGGACGGCGTCAACAACGCCGTCGTCCCCGGCCGGGCCGAACCCGACGACTACGTCGCCGAGATCACCCGCGCCAACGACGGCATCGTCGACCAGTCCACCGTCCGCCGGACGGCCACCCGCGGCTTCGCCATGGTCCAACGGCTGGAGTCGTACGGGGTCAAGTTCGAGAAGGACGAGCACGGCGACTACGCGGTCCGCCAGGTGCACCGGTCGGGCTCCTACGTGCTCCCGATGCCGGAGGGCAAGGACGTCAAGAAGGTCCTGTACCGGCAGCTCCGGCGGCGCGAGATGCGGGAGCGGATCCGCATCGAGAACCGGGTGATGCCGGTGCGGGTCCTGACGGCGCAGGGCCGGGCGGTGGGCGCGGCGGGCTTCCACACCCGCACCGGGCGGTTCGTGACCGTCCGCGCGGGCGCCGTGATCCTGGCGACCGGCGCCGCCGGCCGGCTCGGCCTGCCCGCCTCCGGCTACCTGTACGGTACCTACGAGAACCCCACCAACGCGGGCGACGGCTACGCCATGGCCTACCACGCGGGCGCCGAACTGACCGGCATCGAGTGCTTCCAGATCAATCCGCTGATCAAGGACTACAACGGTCCCGCCTGCGCGTACGTCGCCAACCCCTTCGGTGGCTACCAGGTCAACCGGCACGGCGAGCGCTTCGTCGACTCCGACTACTGGTCGGGCCAGATGATGGCCGAGTTCGCGGCGGAGGTCGCCAGCGACCGCGGTCCGGTGTACCTGAAGCTCAGCCACCTCCCGGAGGAGTCGGTCTCCGCCCTGGAGTCGATCCTGCACTCCACCGAACGCCCCACCCGCGGCACCTTCCACGCGGGCCGCGGGCACGACTACCGCACCCACGACGTCGAGATGCACATCTCCGAGATCGGCCTGTGCGGCGGCCACTCCGCCTCGGGCGTCCGCGTGGACGACCACGCCCGCACCACCGTCCCCCGCCTCTACGCCGCCGGCGACCTGGCCTGCGTGCCGCACAACTACATGATCGGCGCGTTCGTCTTCGGCGACCTGGCGGGCGCCGACGCCGCCCGGTACCGGCCGTACGAGGGCGAGTTGCCGGCCGACCAGCTGCGCGCCGCGCACGAACTGGTCTACCGCCCGCTGCGCAACCCCGACGGCCCGCCGCAGCCGCAGGTCGAGTACAAGCTGCGCCGCTTCGTGAACGACTACGTGGCCCCGCCGAAGTCCGGGGCGCGGCTGTCGCTGGCCCTGGAGGCGTTTGAGCGGATGCGTGCGGACATCGCGGCGATGGGCGCGCGCACGCCGCACGAGCTGATGCGCTGCGCCGAGGTCGACTTCATCCGCGACTGCGCGGAGATGGCCGCCCGGGCCTCCCTGGCCCGCACGGAGTCCCGCTGGGGCCTCTACCACGAGCGCGTCGACCTCCCCGAACGCGACGACGTCTCCTGGCTCCACCACCTGGACCTGCACAAGTCCCCCGGTGGCGCGATGGAGTTCACGGCGCGGCCGGTGGCTCCCTACCTGGTGCCGGTCGACGAGTTCACCCCGGTCGGCGGCGCCTCTCGGCACCTCGGCGAGGTGCACCCGGAGCAGGTGGCGACGGCGGGCGCCCGCGACGCCGCGCCCCGCGCCACGGAAGCGCGGCCCACGGTGACCGGAGGCGACGGCGGGCGTACGGTCGCCGATCCCGCCGCGACGTCCTCGCCCCGGCTGCTGGAGCTGCTGGCCCTCGCCGAGAACGAGCCCGACCTGTCCGTCCTCCGGCCGTACCTGTCCGACCCCGAGCCCGCCGTCCGGCGCACGGCGGTCACCGTGCTGACCGAGACCGTGCCCGCCGGCACCGGTCCGGCCCTCGCCACCGCCCTGTCCGACCCGGACGGCGAGGTGCGCGCCGCCGCGGCGGCCTCGCTGCGCGAACTGGCCGACACGCTGGCACCCGAGCCGGCACTGGGCGAGCCCCTCGCCCGGGCGCTGGACCAGTCCGACCCCGTGGTCCGCGCGACCGCGCTCGACCTGCTGCGCGTCCTGCGGCTGGGCGGCACCGGCACGTTCACCGGGGCGCTCGGCGATCCGGACACCGCCGTGCGCATCGAGGCCGTACGCGGGCTGGTCTCCCTGGACGCCGCCGAGTCGCTCTCACCGGCCGCCGAGGACCCGTCCCGGGAGGTCCGGGTCGCCGTCGCCAAGGCCCTGGGCACGCTGCGGGCGGCCCCGGGCGACGCCCACGAGCGGCTCACCGGGGATCCCGACGCCCTGGTCCGCGGCGCGGCCTTCGCGGCGCTGGCGGAGACGGGCTGCCCGGCCCCGCTGGCGGCGCGTGCGGTCACCGCCCTGTCCGACCCGGCCTGGCAGGTACGGGCAGGCGCGGCCACCGCCCTGTCCGCCGCCGCCTCCGCCGCCGCGGTCCCCGTCCTCGCCAAGGTCCTCGCCGATCCGAACGCCGATGTCCGCAAGGCGGCCGTCCTGGCCCTCACCCGGCACACCGAGGGCACGCCGGACGCCCGGTCGGCCCTCGCCACGGCCACCACCGACAGCGACGCCGACGTCAGGGCGTACGCGGCCCGGGCCCTGTGACAGAGCCCCCGGGCGTGCTCACATCCAGTCGTCGGGCTCCGGCTCCGGCTCGCCCTCGGGCCAGTCGTGCGGGCCGGGCTCGGCGCCGGTCGCGGGGGACGGGGCCGGCGAGGCATCGCCGGCCGTCCCGGCGAGCACCGCCAGCACGCCCTCCCCGTACGTCACCAGCTTCTTCTCACCGACACCGCTGATCCCGCCGAGCTCCGCGACCGAGGTGGGCCGGGCGGTGACGATCTCCCGCAGCGTGGCGTCGTGGAAGATGACGTACGCCGGGACGCCCTGCTCGCGGGCCTGCTCCGCCCGCCAGGCCCGCAGTGCCTCGAAGGCGGGCCGCAGCTCCTCGGGCAGCTCGGCCGCGGCGGCCCTGGACTTGCGGTCCCCCCGTGAACCGCCCGTCCCCCGGGCTGTCGCCTCCTTCTTGGGCTCCTTGCGCAGCGGCACCTCCCGTTCCCGCCGCAGCACCGCCCCGCTGGCGTCGGTCAGCACCAGCGTGCCGTACTCGCCCTCGACCGCGAGCAGGCCCTGGGCCAGCAGCTGCCGCATGACGCCCCGCCACTCGCCCTCGGTCAGCTCCTCGCCGATGCCGAACACGGAGAGCTGGTCGTGGTCGAACTGGATCACCTTGGCCGTGCGCTTGCCCAGCAGGATGTCGATGATCTGCCCGGCGCCGAACTTCTGCCCGCGCTCCCGCTTCAGCCGCACCACGGTCGACAGCACCTTCTGTGCCGCCACCGTGCCGTCCCAGGTCTCGGGCGGGGCGAGGCAGGTGTCGCAGTTGCCGCAGCCGGCCGGGTCGGGATCCTGCCCGAAGTAGGCGAGGAGCTGACCGCGACGGCACCGCACGGTCTCGCACAGGGCCAGCATCGCGTCCAGGTGGGACTGGGCCCGGCGGCGGAACGCCTCGTCGCCCTCGCCGGACTGGATCAGCTTGCGCTGCTGGACGACGTCGTTGAGTCCGTACGCCATCCAGGCGGTCGACGGCAGTCCGTCGCGTCCGGCGCGGCCGGTCTCCTGGTAGTACCCCTCGACCGACTTGGGCAGGTCCAGGTGGGCGACGAAGCGGACGTCCGGCTTGTCGATGCCCATGCCGAAGGCGATGGTCGCCACGACCACCAGGCCCTCCTCGCGCAGGAACCTCGACTGGTGCGCCGCGCGGGTGCCCGCGTCCAGGCCCGCGTGGTACGGCACGGCCTCGACGCCGTTGCGCGACAGGAACTCGGCGGTCTTCTCGACGGAATTGCGCGAGAGGCAGTAGACGATGCCCGCGTCTCCGGCGTGCTCCTCGCGCAGGAAGTTCAGCAGCTGCTTCCTGGGGTCGGTCTTCGGCACGATCCGGTACTGGATGTTGGGCCGGTCGAAGCTGGCCACGAAGTGCCGCGCGGCCGGCATGTCCAGCCGCTCGGTGATCTCGCGGTGGGTGGCGTGGGTGGCCGTCGCCGTGAGCGCGAGCCGGGGCACGTCCGGCCAGCGCTCGCCGAGCAGGGACAGGGACAGGTAGTCGGGCCGGAAGTCGTGACCCCACTGGGAGACGCAGTGCGCCTCGTCGATCGCGAAGAGGGAGATCTTGCCGCGGGAGAGCAGGTCGAGGGTGCTCTGCAGCCGCAGCCGCTCGGGCGCCAGGTACAGCAGGTCCAGCTCGCCGGCGAGGAACTCGGCCTCCACCACGCGCCGCTCGTCGAAGTCCTGCGTGGAGTTCATGAACCCGGCCCGCACGCCGAGGGCCCGCAGCGCGTCCACCTGGTCCTGCATGAGGGCGATGAGCGGCGAGACCACGATGCCGGTGCCGGGCCTGACCAGGGCCGGGATCTGGTAGCACAGCGACTTGCCGCCGCCGGTGGGCATGAGCACGACGGCGTCGCCGCCCGCCACCACGTGGTCGACGACCGCCTCCTGCTCACCGCGGAAGGCCTCGTACCCGAAGACCCGGTGCAGCGTGGCCAGCGTCTCGCTGTCCAGCCGTGTCGTCCCTGCCGTATCCGTCATCTCGCCGATCACGCCCATCGTCCCGTCCCCCGTACGTCCTGCCGCGCCCGTCCTGTCCCGACCACTGCCTCAACGATAGGGGCCCGCGCCGACAGCCCCGGCTCCGTCCACAGGCCGCCCTCGGGCCGGGGCGTCAAGGACACGGTTCTCGTTCACACGTTCGCGGGAGACCCGTCCGTTTCCGGCGGATAGTCTGATTGCACCCGCGAGACTCCGTCCCATGGGAGCACTGATGAGCGTCGCACCGAAGGCGTCCGCGCCCGCCTGGCCGATCCCGCCGGAGGGCGGCTGGACGGCGGACGACCTGGACCGGCTTCCGAACCTGCCTCCGCACACGGAGCTGATCGACGGGAGCCTGGTCTTCGTGAGTCCGCAGACCCTTTTCCACTCACGCGCGGTGAGTTTCTTCGAGTGGCAGTTGCAGTCACTCGCCCCGGCGGAGTTCGAGGTCGTCCGCGAGTTCACCATCGACATCGACCGGCAGAACCGGCCAGAGCCGGACGTCGTCGTCGTACGTGGTGACGCGGTCGACGATCCGGAGCAGACCCGCTGCCCCGCCGGGGCCGTCACTCTGGCCGTCGAGGTCGTCTCCGCCGAATCCGTCTCCCGCGACCGTGAGACAAAGCCGCTGAAGTACGCCCGGGCCGGCATCGCCCATTACTGGCGGGTGGAGAACGAGAAGGGGCTCGCCGTGGTGCACGCCTTCGAGCTGGAGCCCGCCACCGGCACCTACACCGGTGTGGGCATCTTCCGCGAGCGCATGAAGGTGAGCGCGCCGTTCCCGATGGATCTGGACCTGACCACCATCAAGGCACGCCGCGGCGGCGAGTAGCCGCGACGCCGCACGACGGCGGCCCGGCACCCCCCGAGGGGGCCGGGCCGCCGTCGTGTCCGTGCCGGGGGACGCCCGCGTCAGCGCACGAACACTCCCGCCTGGCCCGCGAGGTCCAGGAAGTACTGCGGGGCCACGCCGAGCACCACCGTGACCGCCACCCCGACGCCGATCGCCGTCATGGTCAGCGGGGACGGCACCGCGACCGTCGGGCCCTCGGGCCGCGGCTCGCTGAAGAACATCAGAACGATCACCCGGATGTAGAAGAACGCCGCGATCGCCGACGAGATCACACCGACCACGACCAGCGGGGCCGCGCCGCCCTCCGCCGCCGCCTTGAAGACGGCGAACTTCCCCGCGAACCCGGAGGTCAGCGGGATGCCCGCGAAGGCCAGCAGGAACACCGCGAACACGGCCGCCACCAGCGGCGACCTGCGCCCGAGCCCGGCCCACTTCGACAGGTGCGTCGCCTCACCGCCCGCGTCGCGCACCAGCGTGACCACCGCGAAGGCGCCGATCGTCACGAAGGAGTACGCGGCCAGGTAGAAGAGGACGGACGAGACGCCGTCCGGCGTGGTCGCGATGACACCCGCGAGGATGAAGCCCGCGTGCGCGATCGACGAGTACGCCAGCAGCCGCTTGATGTCCGTCTGGGTGATCGCCACGATCGCGCCGCCCAGCATGGTGACGATCGCCACCGCCCACATCACCGGCCGCCAGTCCCAGCGCAGGCCGGGCAGGACGACGTAGAGGATGCGGAGCAGGGCGCCGAAGGCCGCGACCTTGGTCGCCGCCGCCATGAAGCCGGTCACCGGCGTCGGCGCACCCTGGTACACGTCCGGCGTCCACATGTGGAACGGCACCGCGCCCACCTTGAACAGCAGGCCCATGACGATCAGCGCGGACCCGACGAGCAGCAGCGCGTCGTTGCCCATGGTCCCGGCGAGCGCCGGGGTGACGCCCTGCACGGTGCCGTCGACGACCTGCGCGATCCTGCCGTACGACATCGAGCCCGCGTAGCCGTAGAGCAGGGCGATGCCGAACAGGGTGAACGCGGAGGCGAACGCGCCGAGCAGGAAGTACTTGACCGCCGCCTCCTGCGACAACAGCCGCTTGCGCCGGGCCAGGGCACACAGCAGGTACAGCGGGAGGGAGAGGACCTCCAGGGCGACGAAGAGCGTCAGCAGGTCGTTGGCCGCCGGGAAGACCAGCATGCCGGCGACGGCGAAGAGCAGCAGCGGGAACACCTCGGTGGTGGTGAACCCGGCCTTCACCGCCTTCTGCTCGCTCTCGCTGCCCGGCACGGCCGCGGCCTGCGCGGCGAAGGAGTCGACACGGTTGCCGTGCGTCTCCGGGTCGAGCCGGCGCTCGGCGAAGGTGAACAGGCCGACCAGCGCCGCCAGCAGGATCGTGCCCTGGAGGAAGAGGGCCGGTCCGTCGACGGCGATGGCGCCCATCGCCGCGATGCCCGCCTTGGTCGTGCCGTACCCGCGCGCCGCGAGCGCGACGACCGCGGCGAAGGCGGCGACGAGCGCGACGACGGATACGAACATCTGTGCGTAATAGCGGGACCTGCGCGGAACGAAGGCCTCGATCAGGATTCCGACGATCGCCGCGCCGATGACGATGAGCGTGGGCGCGAGCTGCCCGTACTCGATCTTCGGTGCGTCGATCTTCGCGATCGGGTCGGCCGCCGTTGCCGCCGTTGTCCACAGGCTGTGGACGGCTGATGCGCTCACTTGGCCGCCTCCACCTCGGGCTGGGGGTCCTTCTTGTGTACGTCGGACATGGTCTGCTGCACCGCCGGGTTGACGATGTCCGTGACGGGCTTCGGGTAGACGCCGAGGAAGATCAGCAGCGCCACCAGCGGAGCCACGACCACCAGCTCACGCACCCGCAGGTCGGGCATGGCCCTCACCTCGGGTTTCACCGGCCCGGTCATCGTCCGCTGGTAGAGGACGAGGGTGTAGAGCGCGGCGAGCACGATCCCGAAGGTGGCGATGATGCCGATCACCGGATAGCGCGTGAACGTGCCCACCAGCACCAGGAACTCGCTGACGAACGGCGCGAGACCCGGCAGGGACAGCGTGGCCAGACCGCCGATCAGGAACGTGCCGGCGAGCACCGGGGCGACCTTCTGCACACCGCCGTAGTCGGAGATGAGCCGCGAGCCGCGCCGGGAGATCAGGAAGCCGGCGATCAGCATCAGCACGGCGGTCGAGATCCCGTGGTTGAGCATGTACAGCGTCGCGCCGGACTGGCCCTGACTGGTCATCGCGAAGATGCCCATGATGATGAAGCCGAAGTGCGAGATCGACGCGTAGGCGATCAGGCGCTTGATGTCGCGCTGGCCGACCGCGAGCAGCGCCCCGTAGATGATGCTGACCAACGCCAGGACGAGGATCACCGGCGTCGCCCACTTGCTCGCCTCCGGGAACAGCTGGAGGCAGAAGCGGAGCATCGCGAAGGTGCCCACCTTGTCGACCACCGCGGTGATGAGCACCGCGACCGGCGCGGTGGCCTCCCCCATCGCGTTGGGCAGCCAGGTGTGCAGGGGCCACATCGGCGCCTTCACCGCGAACGCGAAGAAGAAGCCGAGGAACAGCCAGCGCTCGGTGTTGGTCGCCATGTCCAGCGAGCCGTTGGCCCGCGCCTCGGCGATCTCCGTGAGGGAGAAGTTCCCGGCGACCACGTAGAGCCCGATCACCGCGGCCAGCATGATCAGACCGCCGGCCAGGTTGTAGAGGAGGAACTTCACGGCCGCGTACGACCGCTGGGTGGACGCCGCCTTCTCGCCGTGCTCGTGCGCCCGGTCCCCGAAGCCGCCGATCAGGAAGTACAGCGGGATCAGCATGGCTTCGAAGAAGATGTAGAAGAGGAAGACGTCGGTGGCCTCGAAGGAGATGATCACCATCGCCTCGACGGCCAGGATCAGGGCGAAGAAGCCCTGCGTCGGCCGCCACCGCTTGCTGCCGGTCTCCAGCGGGTCCGCGTCGTGCCAGCCCGCGAGGATGATGAAGGGGACGAGCAGGGTGGTCAGCGCGATGAGCGCCACGGCGATGCCGTCCACGCCCAGCTCGTACCGCACCCCGAACTCCGCGATCCAGGAGTGCGACTCGGTGAGCTGGTAGCGGGCGCCGCCGGGATCGAAGCGGACGACCACCAGCTCCGCGAGGACGAACGTGGCGATCGAGAAGGCCAGCGCCAGCCACTTGGCGAAGCCGCGCTTGGCGGCCGGCACGGCCGCCGTGGCGATCGCCCCGACGGCCGGGACCACCGCCGTCGCTGTCAGCAGGGGAAAGGACATCGGTATCAGACCGCCCTCATCAGCAGGGTCGCGGCGACGAGGACCGCCGCACCGCCGAACATCGAGACCGCGTACGAGCGCGCGAAGCCGTTCTGCAGCTTGCGCATCCGCCCGGACAGGCCGCCGACCGAGGCCGCCGTGCCGTTGACGACCCCGTCGACCAGGGTGTGGTCGACGTAGACCAGCGAGCGGGTGAGGTGCTCGCCGCCGCGCACCAGGACCACGTGGTTGAAGTCGTCCTGGAGCAGGTCGCGCCGGGCGGCCCGGGTGAGCAGCGACCCGCGCGGGGCGACGGCCGGGACCGGGCGGCGCCCGTACTGCGCCCAGGCGATCGCGACGCCGATGACCATGCAGGCCACCGTCGCCCAGGTGACCGTCCCGGCGCCGATCGGCGAGTCGCCGTGGCTGTGCCCGGTGATGGGCTCCAGCCAGTGCAGGAAGCGGTCGCCGATGCTGAAGAAGGCACCGGCCCCGACCGATCCGACGGCCAGCACGATCATCGGGATCGTCATGATCTTCGGGGACTCGTGCGGGTGGGGCGGTTCGTACTCGCCGCGCGTCTCGGCGGCCGGCTCGACATCGGGCGCGGCCGGGGACGGCGTCGGAGCCTGACGCCAGCGCTCCTCGCCGAAGAACGTCATCAGCATCACGCGCGTCATGTAGAACGCGGTGACGGCCGCGCCCAGCAGGGCGCAGGCGCCGAGGATCCAGCCCTCGGTGCCGCCCTTGGCGAACGCCGCCTCGATGATCTTGTCCTTGGAGAAGAAGCCGGACAGGCCCGGGAAGCCGATGATGGCGAGGTAGCCGAGGCCGAAGGTGACGAAGGTGACCGGCATGTACTTCCGCAGGCCGCCGTAGCGCCGCATGTCGACCTCGTCGTTCATGCCGTGCATGACGGAACCGGCGCCGAGGAACAGCCCGGCCTTGAAGAAGCCGTGCGTCACCAGGTGCATGATCGCGAAGACGTAGCCGATGGGGCCGAGGCCCGCGGCCAGCACCATGTAGCCGATCTGCGACATGGTGGAACCGGCCAGCGCCTTCTTGATGTCGTCCTTCGCACAACCGACGATCGCACCGAACAGGAGCGTGACAGCGCCCACGATCGTGACGACCAACTGGGCGTCCGGAGCGCCGTTGAAGACGGCCGCCGAGCGGACGATCAGGTACACGCCCGCGGTCACCATGGTCGCGGCGTGGATGAGGGCGGAGACCGGGGTCGGGCCCTCCATCGCGTCACCGAGCCAGGACTGCAGCGGCACCTGGGCCGACTTGCCGCAGGCGGCGAGCAGCAGCATCAGCGCGATCGCGGTGAGCTTGCCCTCGCCGGCATGTCCCGCGAGGCCGGGCTCCTCCAGCGAGCCGAGCACCGGCCCGAAGGCGAAGGTGCCGAACCAGAGGAACATCAGCATGATCGCGATCGACAGCCCCATGTCGCCGACGCGGTTGACCAGGAAGGCCTTCTTCGCGGCCGTGGCCGCGCTGGGCTTGTGCTGCCAGAAACCGATCAGCAGGTAGGAGGCCAGACCGACACCCTCCCAGCCGACGTACAGCAGCAGGTAGTTGTCGGCGAGGACGAGGATCAGCATCGCCGCGAGGAACAGGTTCAGGTAGCCGAAGAAGCGGCGGCGCCGCTCGTCGTGCTCCATGTACGCGACCGAGTACAGGTGGATCAGCGAGCCCACGCCGGTGATCAGCAGGACGAACGTCATCGACAGCTGGTCGAGCCGGAAGGCGACGTCCGCCTGGAAGCCCTCCACCGGGATCCAGCTGAACAGGTGCTGCGTCAGGGTGCGGTCCTCGGCGCCGCTGCCGAGCATGTCGGTGAAGAGGACGACGCCGATCACGAACGACGCCGCGGCCAGCAGCGTGCCGATCCAGTGGCCGACGGCGTCCAGCCGCCGGCCGCCGCACAACAGGACCGCGGCTCCGAGCAGGGGCGCCGCCACCAGCAGCGCAATCAGGTTTGTCACGATTCAGCCCCTCACAACTTCATCAGGCTGGCGTCGTCGACCGAGGCCGAGTGGCGGGAACGGAACAGGGACACGATGATCGCGAGCCCGACCACGACCTCGGCGGCGGCGACGACCATCGTGAAGAAGGCGATGATCTGGCCGTCGAGGTTGCCGTGCATCCGGGAGAAGGCGACGAACGCGAGGTTGCAGGCGTTGAGCATCAGCTCGACGCACATGAAGACCACGATCGCGTTGCGCCGGATCAGCACGCCGGTGGCGCCGATCGTGAACAACAGGGCTGCGAGATAGAGGTAGTTGACGGGGTTCACTTCGACGCCTCCTCGGACCGCTTGAAGGTGGCCGGCCCGACCGCCCCGCGCTCCAGACGCTCCTCGGCGCGCTGCTCCAGGGCCTTGAGGTCGTTGAGCGCCTCCGTCGAGACGTCGCGGACCTGGCCGCGGTCGCGCAGCGTCTTGCTGACGGTCAGCTCGGACGGGGTGCCGTCGGGCAGCAGGCCCGCGATGTCGACCGCGTTGTGCCGGGCGTAGACGCCGGGCGCCGGCAGCGGCGGCAGGTACTTGCCGTCGCGGACGCGCTGCTCGGACAGCTCGCGCTGCGTCCTGGCCCGCTCGGTGCGCTCGCGGTGGGTGAGCACCATGGCACCGACGGCGGCCGTGATGAGCAGGGCGCCGGTGATCTCGAAGGCGAAGACGTACCTGGTGAAGATGAGGGACGCGATGCCCTCCACGTTGCCGCCCGCGTTGGCCTGGCCGAGGCCGTCGAACTCCTTGAGGGACGCGTTGCCGATGCCGGCGAACAGCAGGACGCCGAAGCCGAGCCCGCAGACCAGGGCCAGCCAGCGCTGGCCCTTGATGGTCTCCTTCAGGGAGTCCGCCGCGGTCACGCCGACGAGCATCACCACGAACAGGAACAGCATCATGACCGCGCCGGTGTAGACGACGATCTGCACGATGCCGAGGAAGTAGGCGCCGTTGGCGAGGTAGAACACCGCCAGGACGATCATGGTCCCGGCGAGGCAGAGCGCGCTGTGCACGGCCTTCTTCATGAAGACGGTGCACAGGGCGCCGATCACCGCGACCGTGCCGAGGATCCAGAACTGGACGGCCTCGCCGGTGGAGGTGCCCGCGGAGAGGGTCGCCGCGGCGGCGAGCTGCGCGCTCATCGGCGGATCACCTTCTCCGACGCCGGCTCCTCCGCGCCGAAGGTCGAGGCCGCCTCCTGGACGACCTCCCCCTTGGAGTGGGCGACCTGCTGCTCGGTACCGGGCGCCGCCTCGGTGACCAGGCCCCGGTAGTAGTCCTGCTCGTCCGCCCCCGGGTAGATGGCGTGGGGCGAGTCGACCATGCCCTCCTCCAGGCCGGCGAGCAGCTGTTCCTTGGTGAAGATGAGGTCGGCACGGGTGGAGTCGGCCAGCTCGAACTCGTTGGTCATCGTCAGCGCGCGCGTGGGGCACGCCTCGATGCACAGGCCGCACAGGATGCAGCGGGCGTAGTTGATCTGGTAGACGCGGCCGTACCGCTCGCCCGGGGAGTAGCGCTCCTCGTCCGTGTTGTCGGCGCCCTCCACGTAGATCGCGTCGGCGGGGCACGCCCAGGCGCACAGCTCGCAGCCGACGCACTTCTCCAGGCCGTCCGGATGGCGGTTGAGCTGGTGCCGTCCGTGGAAGCGCGGAGCGGTGGTCTTGCGCTGCTCCGGGTACTGCTCGGTGAGCCGCTTCTTGAACATGGCCTTGAAGGTCACGCCGAAGCCGGCCACGGGGTTCAGGAAACCGGGGTCGGTCTCCTTCGGTTCCTCAGCCATCGGACGCCTCCTTTCCATCCGTGGATCCGCCCACAGGTCCGTCACTCTGAGTATCGGGTCCGCCACTGACAATCAGCTCCCGGTCCCGGCGCGGGCGGCGCCGCGGTACCGGGGGCAGCTCCTGCCCGGGCATCGGCGGCACGGGGAACCCGCCGGCCATCGGGTCGAAGGCGGCCGGTTCCCCGGCGGGCTCCTCGGCGCCCTTGCCCTTGTCGCGGTAGATGTCGGCGACGAAGGACAGCAGCAGCAGGGCCAGGACGGCTCCGCCGATGTAGAGGGCGATGTCGGTGAAGCCGTAGTTCTCGTTCCGCATGGCCCGCACGGTCGCGACCAGCATCAGCCAGACCAGGGAGACGGGGATGAGGACCTTCCAGCCGAGCTTCATCAGCTGGTCGTAGCGCACGCGCGGGAGCGTGCCGCGCAGCCAGATGAAGAAGAACAGCAGCAGCTGGACCTTGACGACGAACCAGAGCAGCGGCCACCAGCCGTGGTTGGCGCCCTCCCAGAAGGTGCTGACCGGCCACGGGGCCCGCCAGCCGCCGAGGAACAGCGTGGTGGCGACTGCCGAGACCGTCACCATGTTCACGTACTCGGCGAGCATGAACATCGCGAACTTGATCGACGAGTACTCGGTGTTGAAGCCGCCCACCAGGTCGCCCTCGGACTCCGGCATGTCGAAGGGGGCGCGGTTGGTCTCGCCGACCATCGTGACGATGTAGAGGATGAAGGAGACCGGCAGCAGCACGATGTACCAGCGGTCGCTCTGCTGAGCGACGATCTCCGAGGTCGACATCGAACCGGAGTAGAGGAACACCGAGGCGAACGCGGCGCCCATCGCGATCTCGTAGGAGATCATCTGCGCGCAGGACCGCAGGCCGCCGAGCAGCGGGTACGTCGATCCGGAGCTCCATCCGGCGAGCACGATGCCGTAGATGCCGACGGAGGCGACCGCGAGGATGAACAGCATCGCGATCGGCAGGTCCGTGAGCTGCATGGCGGTGCGGTGGCCGAAGATCGAGACCTCGTTGCCGGCGGGCCCGAAGGGGATCACCGCGATCGCCATGAAGGCCGGGATGGCCGCGACGATCGGCGCCAGGACGTACACCGCCTTGTCGGCGCGCTTGACGACGACGTCTTCCTTCAGCATCAGCTTGATGCCGTCGGCGAGGGACTGGAGCATGCCCCAGGGGCCGTGCCGGTTGGGGCCGATGCGCAGCTGCATCCAGGCGACGACCTTGCGCTCCCACACGATGGAGAACAGCACGGTCACCATCAGGAAGGCGAAGCAGAAGACCGCCTTGATCGCCACCAGCCACCAGGGGTCGGTGCCGAACATGGAGAGGTCTTCAGCGGCGAGGTACGGGCTCATGCCTCCACCTCCTTGGGGGCCTCGCCCGCGAGCGTGGCCGGGCCGATGCGGACGAGGGTTCCGGGCAGCACCCCGGCGTCGGAGGCGACGCCGTCGCCGGCCGAGTTCAGCGGGAGCCAGACCACCCGGTCGGGCATCTCGGTGACCTGGAGCGGGAGGGTTACGGCCCCGGCGGGTCCGGTGACGGCGAGGAGGTCGCCGTCCTTGACGCCCGCCTCGGCGGCCGTGGCGGCCGACACGCGCGCGCGTGCGGCGTGCCGGGTGCCGGCGAGCGCCTCGTCGCCCTGCTGGAGCAGACCCCGGTCGAGCAGCAGCCGGTGCCCGGCGAGCACGGCCTCCCCGGCGGCCGGCCGGGGCAGCGCGCTCGCGGTGCGCAGCGGCTCGCCGGCCCGCGGGCCGTCCCAGGCGCCGAGCCGGTCGATCTCCGCGCGCGTGGTGCGCAGATCCGGCAGGCCCAGGTGGACGTCCATGGCGTCGGCGAGCATCTGGAGCACGCGCCCGTCGGTGGGTGCGACGCGGCGGGTCATCTGGTCGGGCTTGAGGGCGGCCTCGAAGGAGCGCCCCCTGCCCTCCCAGTTGAGGAAGGTCCCCGCCTTCTCGGCGACCGCGGCGACGGGCAGGACCACGTCGGCGTGCGCGGTGACCTCGCTGGGCCGCAGCTCCAGCGACACCACGAAGCCCGCCTCGGCGAGTGCCGCACGCGCGCGTGCCGGGTCGGGCAGGTCGGCGATCTCGACGCCCGCCACCAGCAGCGCCTGGAGTTCACCGCGGGCGGCGGCCTCGACGATCTCGCCGGTGTCGCGGCCGTGGCCGTGCGGGAGGTCGGCCAGGCCCCAGGCCGCGGCGACCTCGGCGCGGGCGCGCGGGTCGGTCGCGGGGCGCCCGCCCGGCAGCAGCGACGGCAGTGCGCCCGCCTCGATCGCGCCGCGCTCCCCGGCCCGGCGCGGGATCCACACCAGCCGGGCGCCGGTCGCGGTGGCGGTCCGTACGGCGGAGGTGAGGCCGCCGGCCACGGCCGCCAGCCGCTCGCCGACGAGGATCACGGCGCCCTCGGCGCGCAGCGCCTCGGCGGCCTGGGCGCCGCCGTCCTCCAGGCCGACGCCGCTCGCGAGCGCGTCCAGCCACTCGGTCTCGGTGCCGGGAGCGGCGGGCAGCAGCGTGCCGCCGGCCTTCTCCAGGCCCCGGGTGGCGTGGGTGGCCAGGGAGTAGACCTTCAGCCCGTGCTTGCGCCAGGCCTTGCGCAGCCGCAGGAAGACGCCGGGCGCCTCCTCCTCGGCCTCGAACCCGACCAGCAGCACGGCCGGCGCCTTCTCCAGCGCGGTGTACGTGACGCCCGTGCCGTCGAGGTCATGGCCGCGTCCGGCGATCCGGGCGGCCAGGAAGTCGGCCTCCTCGGCGCTGTGCACGCGCGCGCGGAAGTCGATGTCGTTGGTGTCGAGCGCCACGCGCGCGAACTTGCTGTACGCGTAGGCGTCCTCGACGGTGAGCCGGCCGCCGGTCAGGACTCCGGTGCGCCCGCGCGAGGCGAGCAGTCCCTGCGCGGCGATCTGGAGGGCCTCCGGCCAGGAGGCCGGTTCCAGGTCGCCCTCGGCGTTGCGCACCAGGGGGGTCGTCAGCCGGTCGCGCTGCTGCGCGTACCGGAAGGCGAACCGTCCCTTGTCGCAGATCCACTCCTCGTTGACCTCGGGGTCGTCGGCCGCGAGGCGCCGCATGACCTTGCCGCGCCGGTGGTCGGTGCGGGTCGCGCAGCCGCCGGAGCAGTGCTCGCACACGGACGGCGAGGAGATCAGGTCGAACGGGCGGGAGCGGAACCGGTACGCCGCCGAGGTGAGCGCGCCGACCGGGCAGATCTGGATGGTGTTGCCGGAGAAGTACGACTCGAAGGGGTCGCCCTCGCCGGTGCCGACCTGCTGGAGCGCGCCCCGCTCGATCAGCTCGATCATCGGGTCGCCGGCGACCTGGTTGGAGAACCGGGTGCAGCGGGCGCAGAGCACGCACCGCTCGCGGTCGAGCAGCACCTGCGTCGAGATCGGCACCGGCTTCTCGTAGGTCCGCTTCCTGCCCTCGAAGCGGGAGTCGGCCTGGCCGTGCGACATGGCCTGGTTCTGCAGGGGGCATTCGCCGCCCTTGTCGCAGACCGGGCAGTCCAGCGGGTGGTTGATGAGCAGCAGCTCCATCACCCCGTGCTGGGCCTTCTCGGCGACGGGCGAGGTGAGCTGGGTCTTGACCACCATCCCGTCGGTGCAGGTGATGGTGCAGGACGCCATGGGCTTGCGCTGGCCCTCGACCTCGACGATGCACTGGCGGCAGGCGCCGGCCGGGTCGAGGAGCGGGTGGTCGCAGAACCGTGGGATCTCGATGCCGAGCTGCTCGGCGGCCCGGATGACCAGGGTGCCCTTGGGCACGCTGAGCTCGACGCCGTCGATCGTCAGCGACACGAGGTCCTCGGGCGGGACCGCCGCGTCCCCACCGCCGGAGGGTGCGCTCGTGGTCACGGTCATGCGTTCACCTCCGTACGGTGGTCGGCCCAGGCCGTGGACCTGGCCGGGTCGAAGGGGCAGCCGCGGCCCGTGATGTGCTGCTCGTACTCCTCGCGGAAGTACTTCAGCGAGGAGAAGATCGGCGAGGCGGCACCGTCGCCGAGGGCGCAGAAGGACTTGCCGTTGATGTTGTCGGCGATGTCGTTCAGCTTGTCGAGGTCGCTCATCGCGCCCTTGCCGGCCTCGATGTCGCGCAGCAACTGCACGAGCCAGTAGGTGCCTTCACGGCAGGGCGTGCACTTGCCGCAGGACTCGTGGGCGTAGAACTCGGTCCAGCGGGTGACGGCGCGCACCACGCAGGTCGTCTCGTCGAAGCACTGGAGCGCCTTGGTGCCGAGCATGGAGCCGGCGGCGCCCACTCCTTCGTAGTCGAGGGGGACGTCGAGGTGCTCGTCGGTGAACATCGGGGTCGAGGAGCCGCCCGGCGTCCAGAACTTCAGCCGGTGGCCGGGGCGCATCCCGCCGCTCATGTCGAGGAGCTGGCGCAGGGTGATGCCGAGCGGGGCCTCGTACTGGCCGGGGGTCGCGACGTGGCCGCTGAGCGAGTACAGCGTGAAGCCCGGGGACTTCTCGCTGCCCATCGACCTGAACCAGTCCTTGCCCTTGTTCAGGATGGCGGGAACCGACGCGATCGACTCGACGTTGTTCACCACGGTGGGGCACGCGTAGAGGCCCGCGACGGCGGGGAAGGGGGGCCGGAGCCTCGGCTGGCCGCGGCGGCCCTCGAGCGAGTCGAGCAGCGCGGTCTCCTCACCGCAGATGTACGCGCCCGCGCCCGCGTGCACGGTGAGCTCCAGGTCGAGTCCGCTGCCCAGGACGTTCTCGCCGAGGAAGCCCGCCGCGTAGGCCTCGCGCACGGCCTCGTGCAGCCGCCGCAGCACGGGGACGACCTCGCCGCGCAGGTAGATGAAGGCGTGCGACGACCGGATGGCGTAGCACGCGATGACGATGCCCTCGATGAGGCTGTGCGGGTTCGCGAAGAGGAGCGGGATGTCCTTGCAGGTCCCCGGCTCCGACTCGTCGGCGTTGACGACGAGGTAGTGCGGCTTGCCGTCCCCCTGGGGGATGAACTGCCACTTCATCCCCGTCGGGAACCCGGCGCCGCCGCGGCCGCGCAGACCGGAGTCCTTGACGTACGCGATCAGGTCGTCCGGCGACATCGCCAGCGCCTTGCGGAGCCCCTCGTACCCCTCGTGCCTGCGGTAGACGTCCAGGGTCCAGGACTCGTCCTCGTCCCAGAAGGACGACAGCACGGGTGCGAGCAGCTTCTCCGGGCTGTGGTCCTTGATCTCTGCTGCCAAGGTCATCACTCCCCCTCCTCGGCTGCGGGCCCGGCCGGGTGCGCCGGGTCGGAGGCCGATGTGTCCTGCGGCGCGTCGTGCGAGCTGAGGTGCTCCTGCGGCGACGGGTCGTGCACGGCCCGGTCCTGCGCCGCGTCGTGCGGTCCGCCGTCCCGCGGGTGCACCACGCGCGCGCCGGACGTCTCGCCCTTGGCCAGCTTCAGCCCGGCCAGGGAGGCGGGGCCCGCGCTGCCGCCGGCCGCGACGGCGCCGGCGCGCTCGTCGGGGAAGCCCGCCAGGATCCGGGCGGTCTCCTTGAAGGTGCACAGCGGCGCACCGCGGGTGGGGGTCACGGGCCGTCCCGCGCGGAGGTCGTCGACGAGGTGCCGGACGCTCTCCGGGGTCTGGTTGTCGAAGAACTCCCAGTTGACCATCACGACCGGGGCGAAGTCGCAGGCCGCGTTGCACTCGATGTGCTCCAGCGTGACCTTGCCGTCGTCGGTGGTCCCGCCGTTGCCGACGCCCAGGTGCTCCTGGAGGGACTCGAAGATCGCGTCGCCGCCCATGACCGCGCACAGCGTGTTGGTGCAGACGCCGACCTGGTAGTCGCCGCTCGGCCCGCGCCGGTACATGGTGTAGAAGGTCGCGACCGCCGTGACCTCGGCCGTGGTCAGGCCGAGCAGGTCCGCGCAGAACTGCATGCCGGTGCGCGTGACGTGGCCTTCCTCGGACTGCACGAGGTGCAGCAGGGGCAGGAGGGCGGAGCGGGAGTCCGGGTAGCGGGCGATGATCTCGCGCCCGTCGGCCTCCAGCCGGGCCCGGACGTCGTCCGGGTACGCGGGCGCGGGCAGTTCCGGCATGCCCAGGCTGACGCCCCGCTCCGAAGAAGAGGTGGTCACCGGTCGACGCCTCCCATCACGGGGTCGATGGACGCCACCGCGACGATGACGTCGGCGACCTGGCCGCCCTCGCACATCGCCGCCATGGCCTGAAGGTTGGTGAAGGACGGGTCGCGGAAGTGGACCCGGTAGGGGCGGGTGCCGCCGTCGGAGACGACGTGCACCCCGAGCTCGCCCTTGGGCGACTCGACCGCCGCGTAGGTCTGGCCCGGCGGCACGCGGAAGCCCTCGGTGACCAGCTTGAAGTGGTGGATCAGGGCCTCCATGGAGGTGCCCATGATCTTCTTGATGTGGTCCAGCGAGTTGCCCAGTCCGTCCGGTCCGAGCGCGAGCTGGGCGGGCCAGGCGATCTTCTTGTCGGCGACCATGACCGGGCCGGGCTGGAGCCGGTCCAGGCACTGCTCGACGATCCGCAGCGACTGGCGCATCTCCTCCAGCCGGATCAGGAACCGGCCGTAGGAGTCGCAGGTGTCGGCGGTCGGGATGTCGAAGTCGTACGTCTCGTAACCGCAGTACGGCTGGGTCTTGCGCAGGTCGTGGGGCAGGCCGGTGGAGCGCAGGATCGGGCCGGTGGCGCCGAGGGCCATGCAGCCGGCCAGGTCGAGGTAGCCGACGTCCTGCATGCGGGCCTTGAAGATGGGGTTCCCGGTGGCGAGCTTGTCGTACTCCGGGAGGTTCTTCTTCATCTTCTTCACGAACTCGCGGATCTGGTCCACCGCGCCCGGCGGCAGGTCCTGGGCGAGTCCGCCGGGGCGGATGTACGCGTGGTTCATCCGCAGGCCGGTGATCAGCTCGTAGATGTCGAGAATCAGTTCACGATCGCGGAAGCCGTAGATCATGATCGTGGTGGCGCCGAGCTCCATGCCGCCGGTGGCGATGCACACCAGGTGCGAGGAGAGCCGGTTCAGCTCCATCAGCAGGACCCGGATGATCGAGGCCCGGTCCGGGATCTGGTCCTCGATGCCGAGGAGCTTCTCGACGCCGAGGCAGTACGCCGTCTCGTTGAAGAAGGGCGTCAGGTAGTCCATGCGCGTCACGAACGTCGTGCCCTGCGTCCAGGTCCGGTACTCGAGGTTCTTCTCGATACCGGTGTGCAGGTAGCCGATGCCGCAGCGGGCCTCGGTGACGGTCTCGCCGTCGATCTCCAGGATCAGGCGGAGCACCCCGTGCGTGGACGGGTGCTGCGGACCCATGTTGACGACGATGCGCTCGTCGTCGGCGCGGGCCGCGGTCTGGACGACCTCGTCCCAGTCGCCGCCGGTGACGGTGTAGACGGTGCCTTCGGTGGTCTCCCGGGGGGAGGCGTGCGAAGTGCTCATGAGTACGACCTCCGCTGGTCCGGAGCCGGGATCTGGGCGCCCTTGTACTCGACGGGGATGCCGCCGAGGGGGTAGTCCTTGCGCTGCGGGTGGCCCTGCCAGTCGTCCGGCATCATGATCCGCGTCAGCGCCGGGTGACCGTCGAAGACGATGCCGAAGAAGTCGTACGCCTCGCGCTCGTGCCAGTCGTTCGTCGGATACACCGAGAACAGCGACGGGATGTGCGGGTCGCCGTCGGGGGCGCTGACCTCAAGGCGGATCAGCCGGTTGTGCGTGATCGAGCGCAGGTGGTAGACGGCGTGCAGCTCGCGGCCCTTGTCGTTCGGGTAGTGGACGCCGCTGACGCCGGTGCACAGCTCGAAGCGCAGGGCCGGGTCGTCGCGCAGGGTCCTCGCGACACGCACCAGGTGCTCGCGTTCGATGTGGAAGGTCAGTTCGTCGCGGTCGACGACCGTCTTCTCGATCGCGTTCTCCGGCACGAGCCCCTGTTCCTCCAGGGCGCCCTCGAGCTCGTCGGCGACCTCGTCGAACCAGCCGCCGTAGGGCCGGCTCGCCGGTCCGGGAAGCCGGACGGAGCGGACCAGCCCGCCGTAGCCGGAGGTGTCGCCGCCGTTGTTGGCGCCGAACATGCCGCGCTGGACCCGGATCTCCTCGCCGCCCTGGCCGCGCTGGCCCGGGAGGTTCTCCGCGGAGAGGTCCTTCTCGGGGTTCACCCCGTTCGCGTCACCCGTGGTGCCGTTCGCGTCGCTCACCGCAGCAGCCCCTTCATCTCGATGGTGGGCAGGGCCTTGAGCGCCGCCTCCTCCGCCTCGCGGGCCGCCTCCTCGGCGTTCACCCCGAGCTTGGAGTTCTGGATCTTGTGATGGAGCTTGAGGATGGCGTCCATCAGCATCTCGGGCCGCGGCGGACAGCCGGGGAGGTAGATGTCGACCGGGACGACGTGGTCGACGCCCTGGACGATCGCGTAGTTGTTGAACATGCCGCCCGAGGAGGCGCAGACCCCCATGGAGATCACCCACTTGGGGTTCGGCATCTGGTCGTAGACCTGCCGCAGCACCGGCGCCATCTTCTGGCTGACCCGGCCCGCGACGATCATCAGGTCCGCCTGCCGCGGCGAGCCGCGGAAGACCTCCATGCCGAAGCGCGCCAGGTCGTAGCGGCCGGCGCCGGTGGTCATCATCTCGATGGCGCAGCACGCGAGGCCGAAGGTGGCGGGGAAGACGGACGACTTGCGCACCCAGCCCGCGGCCTGCTCGACGGTGGTCAGCAGGAAGCCGCTCGGCAGCTTTTCTTCGAGTCCCATGACTAAAGGCCCCTCAGTCCCATTCCAGGCCGCCGCGCCGCCATACGTACGCGTACGCGACGAAGACGGTGAGCACGAAGAGCAGCATCTCCACGAGCCCGAAGATCCCCAGGGCGTCGAAGGTGACGGCCCAGGGGTAGAGGAAGACGATCTCGATGTCGAAGACGATGAAGAGCATCGCCGTCAGGTAGTACTTGATGGGGAAGCGCCCGCCGCCGGCCGGCGTGGGGGTCGGCTCGATGCCGCACTCGTAGGCCTCGAGCTTGGCCCGGTTGTACCGCTTCGGGCCGATCAGCGTGGCCATGACCACGGAAAAGATCGCGAAGCCTGCCCCGAGGGCTCCCAGTACGAGGATGGGCGCATACGCGTTCACCGCTCCTCGCTCCTCTCAGTCGGCACTGACTGCTGGCGGTTGGCCTGGACTCACAACCGCCCCGGCAGTCCCACGAGCCCCGCTGGTCCCGGCGAAGATCGCGAACATGTGAAGCAGGTCACAAGCCCAACTGCCTCGCATCCTATGCCCGTGACTCTGTGATCTGCGACACGGGGTATTGCACAAGCTTTGTGATCTCCACCACCTGACGAAGGATCATGAAGTCGGATGAGCGGTGATCTTCACACAAGAAGCGTTCAGCTGATCACCAGAGGTGACAATTTCGCTCGTCGCCGCTGGCCAGAGGGGTCGCGTAGCGGGCGTCTCAATATCAAGATGCTTCGCGTGCATGCAAATTGGTGCTGGACCCGATCTCTTGATAGTGGCCTCCGTTCACACCTCGGAGGGAGAGCGGAGCGTGATGTGGACGCGTGCACGCGTTCACGAGCGGCGCGGACGGCGATCCGCGCGGGGGACGCGACCGCCGGGGCGGCCGTTCCGTGACGTCCGCCACATCCATGAGAGGCGCCTGAGAACCGGGCTTGGCCAACTGCCTCAACCAGTGGTAAGCGAGGGGCAATTCGGGCGAAACGATCAAAGTCCGTGATCACAGGTGGGTTACGGAGGGCCCACAATGTTCGCCAGGGTGTCAAAAAAGGGCGACACGCCCGGGATTCAGGGGCTCGGTTGAACAACTGTGGCGCAGCACACGTTTCTTGAAGGTATGGAGGAGCTCCTGATACCGGTTGTACCCATGTCCCACACCGCTCACATACGCAGCCACCGGAAGCCCCGCCGCAGCGCGTCGACCATCGCGATGCGGGCCGGAGTTGCCGGTGGCGTCCTCAGCACCCTGGCAGTGGCCGGGGCGTCGGGTTCGGCGAACGCGGCCGAGCCGGTGACGCAGACCCTCGAGCTGCCCACCCTGACGGCCGACCTGGCCGCCCAGGTCGCCCAGTCCGCGGACGCCACGCAGCAGGCCGCGGCCAACTACGAGCTGCGCGCCGAGCGCGACGCGGCCGCCGCCGCCGCGGCCAAGGAGGCCAAGGCGGACCTCGCCGAGGCCAAGAAGAAGGCCGCGGAGGCCAAGAGGAAGGCCGAGGAGGCCGCCCGCAAGGAGGCCGCCGAGCGCGCTTCCCGTGCCGCCGAGCGCGCCACCCTGAGCGCCTCCGCGGACACCGGCTCGTCGTCGGCCTCGTCGTCCTCGTCCGGCGGGTCATCGGTCAGCGTCAGCTCGTCGGCCACGGGTTCCGCCGCGGCCGTCGTCTCCTTCGTCCAGGCCCAGGTCGGCGACGCCTACGTCTCCGGCGGCACCGGCCCCAACTCGTGGGACTGCTCCGGTCTCGTGCAGGCCGCCTTCAAGCAGGTCAACATCGACCTGCCGCGCGTCTCCCAGGACCAGTCGGTGGCCGGCACCCAGGTGTCGCTGAGCAACCTCCAGCCGGGCGACATCCTGTACTGGGGTGGCGCGGGCAGCGCGTACCACGTGGGCGTCTACGTCGGCGACGGCATGTTCGTCGGCGCGCAGAACTCGTCGACGGGCGTCGTGATGAAGCCCCTGTCGTACGACCCGCCGAGCGGTGCCGTGCGCGTGCTCTGACGCTCGCGTCCGGACACCACGGACACATCCGCACGAAAGGCCGCAGCCGCTTCGGGGGCTGCGGCTTTTCGCGCTCTCCCGGCGGACGCGGGCCTCTCCTGGCAAGCTCGGGACGGGCCGGTACCGCACCGGCCCGTCCCGAGACCGAAAGGGAGAACAACATGCCCAGCGTGTTCCTGCAGGGGCGGCGCACCGCCTCCTACCCACCGCTCGCACCCGAGGCCCGGCGCGGGTCGCTGCGGCGCGTCACCGAGTTCGGCGAGGAGGTGCTGCACAAGCCGTGCCGGGACGTCACCGAGTTCGGGCCCGACCTGGCCGCGCTCATCGACGACATGTTCCGCACGATGTACGTCGCGGAGGGGGCGGGGCTGGCGGCCAGTCAGGTCGGCGTCGGCCTGCGCCTGTTCGTGTACGACTGCCTCGACGACGAAGGCGTCCGACATGTCGGGCACATCGTCAACCCGGTCCTGGAACCGCTCGACCCGGCCGCGCGGCGGCTGCTGGACGAGGGCGAGGGGTGCCTGTCGGTGCCGGGCGCCGTCATGGCGGTGCCGCGCCCCGACCGGGCCGTCGTACGGGGCCTGGACCGGACCGGCGCACCGATCCGCGTCGAGGGCACCGGCTACTTCGCCCGCTGCCTCGCCCACGAGACCGACCACGTGGACGGCCACGTCTACCTGGACCGGCTCTCCGCGCGCGACCGGAAGCGGGCGCTGCGGCAGTCCGCGGACCGGCGCGACGAGGTGTTCGCGCGCCGGGCCGCCAACGCCGCCGCCCTCGACGGGGCGTGATCAGGCCTTCGGGGCCACCTTGCTCAGCCCGTTGATGATGCGGTCCATCGCGTCGCCGCCCGTCGGATCCGTCAGGTTGGCGAGCATCTTGAGGGTGAACTTCATCAGGACGGGGTGGGTGAGGCCGCGCTGGGTCGCGATCTGCATGACCTTCGGGTTGCCGATGAGCTTCACGAAGGCGCGGCCCAGCGTGTAGTAGCCGCCGTAGGTGTCCTTCAGGACGCGCGGGTAGCGCTGGAGGGCGATCTCGCGCTGGGCCGGCGTGGCCCGGGCGTGGGCCTGCACGACGACGTCGGCGGCGATCTGGCCGGACTCCATGGCGTAGGCGATGCCCTCGCCGTTGAAGGGGTTCACCAGGCCGCCGGCGTCGCCGACGAGGAGCAGGCCCTTGGTGTAGTGGGGCTGGCGGTTGAAGGCCATGGGCAGCGCGGCACCTCGGATCGGGCCGGTCATGTTGTCCGGGGTGTAGCCCCAGTCCTCCGGCATGGACGCGCACCACGCCTTCAGCACCTCGCGCCAGTCCAGCTCCTTGAAGGAGGCGGAGGTGTTCAGCACGCCCAGGCCCACGTTCGAGGTGCCGTCGCCCATGCCGAAGATCCAGCCGTAGCCCGGCAGGAGGCGGTCCTGCGCTCCGCGGCGGTCCCACAGCTCCAGCCAGGACTCCAGGTAGTCGTCGTCGTGGCGCGGCGAGGTGAAGTACGTGCGGACCGCGACGCCCATCGGGCGGTCCTCGCGGCGGTGCAGGCCCATCGCCAGGGACAGCCGCGTGGAGTTGCCGTCGGCGGCGACGACCAGCGGCGCGTGGAAGGTGACCTCGCGCTTGTCCTCCCCCAGCTTCGCGTGCACGCCGGTGATGCGGCCGGTGCGGTCGTCGACGACGGGGGCGCCGACGTTGCAGCGCTCGTAGAGGCGGGCGCCCGCCTTCTGCGCCTGCCGGGCCAGCTGCTCGTCGAAGTCGTCGCGCCTGCGCACGAGTCCGTAGTCGGGGAAGGAGGCCAGATCCGGCCAGTCCAGCTGGAGGCGCGAGCCGCCGCCGATGATGCGCAGGCCCTTGTTGCGCAACCAGCCGGCCTCCTCGGAGATGTCGATGCCCATGGCCACGAGCTGCTTCACCGCGCGCGGGGTGAGGCCGTCGCCGCAGACCTTCTCCCGGGGAAAGGCGGTCTTCTCCAGCAGGAGGACGTCGAGCCCGGCCTTGGCCAGGTGGTACGCGGTCGTGGAGCCGGCTGGCCCCGCGCCCACGACGATCACATCGGCGGTGTTGTCGGAGAGGGGCTCGGTCACGGCGGGATCTCCCCAGAGTTTCGGAAATGTGCGTGCCGACGGGCACTGGACATGGGCAGTCTATTCAGCGTCACCGATCACCCGGCTGAAGGGCTGCCCCGTGAAACGAGCTCTGCCTGTCGTACGGCTGCGCGTCCCCACCGACGAGGACGCCGTGGCCTGGCACCGGATCTTCGACGACCCGGACGTCATGGAGTTCCACGGCGGGAGGTCCGCGGAGCTGTCCGTCTACGAGGAGCTCACCGCCCGCCAGCGCCGGCACGACGCCGAGCGCGGCTTCTGCCTGTGGACCGTGGTGGACGAGTCCGGACGGGTCGTCGGCTTCACCGGCGCCCAGCCGTGGCCGGGCGACTGGGGCCCCAAGGGCGAGATCGAGATCGGCTGGCGGCTCGGGCGCGAGCACTGGGGCAAGGGCTACGTCACGGCGGCGGCCCGGGAGACGCTCCAGCGGGTGCGCTCGGCGGGTGTGGCGCAGGTGGTGGCGATGGTCAACGCCCGCAACGCGCGCTCCATCGCGGTCACGGAGCGGCTGGGCATGCGGCTCGCCGAGGTCTTCACGACCCCGGCGACACAGCAGCAGGGCCACTGCTACCGCCTCGAGCTGTGACACCGGGGAACGGGCCGGCGCGGACGCAGCCGGCGCGGACGCCGCTCAGCTCTCCTTGAAGCCCCGGTGCAGCGCCACGACGCCGCCCGTCAGGTTCCGGTGCGCCACCTTCGACCAGCCGGCCTTCCGCAGCCGCTGGGCCAGCGCCGCCTGGTCGGGCCAGGCGCGGATGGACTCGGCGAGGTAGACGTAGGCGTCCGGGTTGGACGACACCGCGCGGGCCGCCGGCGGCAGGGCGCGCATCAGGTACTCGGTGTACACGGTGCGGAACGGCGCCCAGGTCGGGTGCGAGAACTCGCAGATGACGACCCGGCCGCCGGGCCGCGTCACCCGGTGCATCTCGCGCAGCGCCGCGTCGGTGTCCTGCACGTTGCGCAGCCCGAAGGAGATGGTGACCGCGTCGAACACGTCGTCCCGGAACGGCAGCCGCGTCGCGTCGCCCGCGGTGAACGGCATCCAGGAGTGCCGCTGCTTGCCCACCTGGAGCATGCCCAGGGAGAAGTCGCAGGGGACGACGTAGGCGCCGGCGCGGGCGAAGGGCTGGGACGAGGTCGCCGTGCCGGCGGCCAGGTCGAGGACCTTCTGCGCGGGCCGGGCGTCGACGGCTCTGGCGACCTCCTTGCGCCACGCCCGGTCCTGCCCGAGCGAGAGCACGGTGTTCGTCAGGTCGTACCGTTCCGCGACGTGGTCGAACATCGAGGCGACTTCGTGCGGCTGCTTGTTCAGGGAAGCGCGGGTCACGGGACCATTCTTGCAGGGCCGGGTCACGGCACGAGCCTCGGCCTCCTCCGCGCGGCGACATCCTCCACCCAGCCGAAGAGGACGACGAACACCGCGATCAGGATCCAGCCGACACCCAGCAGGAACCACTGGCTGTCCAGCGGCAGATGGGCCTCGAAGGCCGGCACGTCCCAGAGGCGGTCGATCAGCGGCACCGCCAGGACGAGGGCGAGCTCGTGCCAGAGGTAGATCGTCACCGCGCGGGCGTTGAAGACGGTCACCAGCCGGTCGAGGCGCCGGAACCGGGCCGGCCGGGCCGTGCCGGTCCCGGACCGCGCCTTCGCGTACATCAGCAGCGTCACGAACCCCGCCGACCAGAAGGCCTGCGCGAGCGGGATGTCGTCGAGGTCGTAGGTGCCGTACTCGCCCCGGTGGGCGACGGCGTACCAGGCGCCGTACGCCAGCGCGGCGAGCGCGGGCAGGACGACGGCGGCCGGCTTCAGCCGCCCCAGCACCCCCTCGCGGTGCGCGAAGCCCAGCAGCCAGCAGAAGAGGTACGTGGCAAGGTCGGTGAGCGCGCTGCCGAAGCGGTCGTCCGGCGGCTGCCAGACGTACCGGAGGACGACGGCGGGGGCGAGCGAGAGGACCAGCACGGGCACGGGCGCGCACCGGAACACCCGCAGCAGCAGCGGCGAGAGCAGGACGAACCACAGGTAGGTCCGCAGGTACCAGAGGATCTCCCAGACCTGCTCGGCCCAGGCGTCGCCCGGCGGGTCGCCGAGCGGCACGACCCAGTAGACGGCCTGCCGGCCCGGCATCCAGCCGTGCACCAGCATCGCGCCGGTCACGAACAGGCCCCAGCACCAGAACGGCGGCAGCAGGCGCCGCAGCCGGCCGCGGATCACCGCCGCGGCCGGACGTCGCAGCGACCGGGCCATCAGGGTGCCGGCCAGGGCGAACATGATGCCCATGGACGGGAAGACCAGCCCGGCCCAGGGCCAGCCGAAGGCGTGGTACGCGACGACCCGGACGAGGGCGACGGCGCGCAGGACGTCGAAGTAGCGGTCCCGGCCGGCCGCCGCGCCACCCCCGGGAACACCCGGTACGGCCTCCCCGGGCGCCGTCGTCCCGCTCACCGCCGGGGCGCGCCGTGCCGTGCCCCTGCCGTGCGCGCCCATCAGCCGTTCCCCGCCGGCGTTCCGACCTCGCCCGTCCGCTTGAGCTTCTGCCAGCGCAGCCGGCCGCCGGTCAGGGCGGTGACGCACGAGTGGATGAGGACCAGGTACATCATCTGCCGGTACGCGAGCTGCTGGAGCGGCAGCATCAGCAGGTACCGGTACTTCTCCCGGTCGAGCCGGAAGGCGTAGGCCGCGCACAGGAGCTGGACGCCCAGCACGGCCAGCCACGCGAGCAGCGCCGCCCGGAAGTCGACGAAGATCATCGAGTAGGCGGTGAAGACGTCGATGAGCGGGGCGAAGACCGGCGTGACCACCTGGAAGAGCACCACCAGCGGCATGCCGACCCGCCCGAAGCGCCCCGAGGGCCCCCTGTCCGTCAGCGACCCGCGGTGCTTCCACAGGGCCTGCATGGTGCCGTAGGACCAGCGGTAGCGCTGCGACCACAGCTGCTTCAGGGAGCCCGGCGCCTCGGTCCAGGCCCGCGCGTGCTCCTGGTAGACCACCCGCCACCCGGCGCGGTGCAGGGCGATGGTGATGTCGGTGTCCTCGGCGAGCGTGTCCTCGCTCATGCCTCCGGCCTCCAGCACCGCGTCGCGCCGGAAGGCACCGATCGCGCCGGGGATGGTCGGCATGCAGCGCAGCAGGTCGTACATGCGCCGGTCGAGGTTGAAGCCCATCACGTACTCGATGTGCTGCCAGGCCCCGATGAGGGTGCGCCGGTTGCCGACCTTGGCGTTGCCCGCGACCGCGCCGACGCCCGGGTCGGCGAAGGGCTGCACGAGGTGGCGCACGGTGTCCGGCTCGAAGACGGTGTCGCCGTCCATCATCACGACGATGTCGTACCGGGCGTTGCGCACACCGTTGTTGAGGGCGGCGGGCTTGCCGGCGTTGGCCTGCCGGACGACCCGGACGCCGGGCAGGCCGAGCGACTCGGCGATCTCGGCCGTGCCGTCCGTCGACCCGTCGTCCACGACGACGATCTCGATCGGGTGGGTGCTCGCCGCCAGTGACCGGAGGGTGTTGGTGATGCACTCCTTCTCGTTGTAGGCCGGGACGATCACGCTCACCGGTCGGGTGACGGGCGGCCCCCAGCCGAAGCGGCGTCTGTTGCGCCTGCGGTAGTGGCTCCGGGCGAGGATCAGCATCATCCCGAAGCGGCCCATCACGGCCACGCCCACCACCATCAGGCCCACCGACAGCGCCGGCACCGTCCACTCGGCGACGGCGACGGCCGCGACGAGCGCCTTGCCCTCGTACAGGGTCGTGCCGGTGGCCCGGTGGTGGGCGGACAGCGGGCCCGCACCGGCATCCGCAGCGGGGCCGGCCGCGGCGGACGGGTCCTGCCGCTGCTCGGCCATGGCGCCGCTGATGGTGGTGAAGGTGTAGCCCTTCGCCTTCATCTTCTCGATGTACTTCGGCAGCGCCTCGATCGTCTGCGACCGCTCACCGCCGGCGTCGTGGAAGAGGACGGAGGCGCCCTCGTCGTCCTCCGGCGTGGCCCAGTCGACGATCTTCGAGACGCCGGGCCGTTTCCAGTCGTCGCTGTCGGTGTCGACGAAGACGCTGGTGTAGCCGTCCTGGCCGAGCTTCTGGTAGACGGGCCAGCTGTAGTCGTCGACGGCGTCGGTCCGGGAGGAGTACGGCGCGCGGAACAGCGTGGTGGTGATGCCGGCAGCGCCCGCGAGCGCGAGCTGGGTCTGCTCGATCTCGCGGGTGACGCGGGCGCCGCTCTGGTAGGACAGGTCGACGTGGGTGAAGGTGTGGACGCCCACCTCGTTGCCCTGCTCGACCATGTCCTCCACGATGTCCGGGTAGCGCGCGACCATGGAGCCGACCAGGAAGAACGTGCCGGGCACGTCGTACTTCTCGAGGATCTCCAGCACCTGCGGCGTCCAGGTCGGGTCCGGACCGTCGTCGAAGGTCAGCGCGATCGTCCTGTCCGGCACGGAGACGGTGGTGGCCTGCCCGCCGCGGAACGTGAGGATCGGCCCCCCGTCGAGGACCTCGTCCGGTACGTCGCCGGAGCTCGCCCCGGTGCGCACGCGCTGGTCGCCGCCGACCTCCGCGCGCAGATAGCCGTCGAGCAGCATCACGCAGGTCAGGGCGAGCAGGAGCAGCAGGGCGAGGAGCACCCGGGGCCGTTGCAGCGCGGCGGCCCGGCCGGCGGCGCGCTCGATCCTGGTGGGGGCCCGGCGGCGGCCCCGGGTGGACCGGGGCGAGGGCGGGGAGGGCGGTGTGGTCGTGGTCATGGCGTGGCGGTGTTCCGGTCAGTCGGTGGCGGCGGAGGCGTCGGGCGTGGGGGTGGCGGTGGGCGCCGGGCCGCCGGGGGCTCCGGCGGGCGGGGCACCGGTGGGGGCGAGGCCCTCCTGCGGGCGCGCTCCGCCGTCCGGGCCCGGGCCGTCCTGACCGCCGGCGAAGGGCAGCAGCGAGGACGGGTTGACCGAGGTGCCGATGCCCAGGAAGGCCAGGCCCAGTACGGCCGCGTAGCCGACGCAGACGGCTCCGACGAGCAGTCCCAGCCGGCGCAGCAGCCTGGCCCGGCGTCCGGAGTTGTCGACGAACACGGGTCCGGCGGCGGACGCGTTGCCGCGTGCGCGGCGGCGACCGCGCACGGGCCCCTCGCCCGGGGCGGCGCGGCGTGCGGAGGCAGGCTCGGATTGCATTCCCCGGACGTTAGGGAGCCTTGCCTGTCGCTCCCTGGGACTTCGTTGTGCGTTCACGATGAAACGCGACGCAACCTGTACGTCTCCTGGGAGAACCGGAGGAACTCCGCACTTTCCTCAGGAAAGGCCCAGCCTCCCGTGGGACGTTCACTCGTCCGACGACGAGAACGGGAGCGTGCGCACATGAGGGCTCACCGGAAGGCGGCGGCCGGGTGCGCCCTGCTGCTGGCCCTGGCCACCGCCGGCTGCTCCGGGCGGGACGGCACGACCGACGCGGCCGGTGCCGCACCGTCCGGCTCCGCCGCTCCGTCCACCGCCGCGCGGGGCACCTCCTACGCGCCCTACGTCAGCGCCACCACGGCCTCCGCCACCGACGCGGCCGGTTCCCCGGCGGCGTACAACCTGGCGTTCGTGATCTCCGCCGGTGACGACTGCGATCCGCGCTGGAACGGCGTCCAGGAGATCGGCGACACCGCGGTGGCCTCCCGCGTCGCGGCCCTGAAGGAGTCCGGCGCCGCCGTCCGCGTCTCCTTCGGCGGCGCCTCCGGCAGGGAACTGGCGGCCACCTGCGGCAGCGCCTCCGCGCTGGCGGCGGCGTACGGCGAGGCCCTGGACGCGGCGGGCGCCACCCGGGCGGACTTCGACATCGAGGGCGACGAACTGACCGACGCCGCCTCGGTCGCCCTGCGCTCGGAGGCGATCGCGCTGCTCCAGGAGGAACGGAGCGGCCTGGAGGTCTCCTTCACCCTCCCGGTGATGCCCTCGGGCCTGGACGCCGCCTCCCTCGCGCTGCTGACCTCCGCCAACGACCACGGCGTCCAGGTCTCCACCGTCAACCTCATGACCATGAACTACGGCGAGTCGTACGACGGCGACATGGGCGCGTACGCCCTCACCTCGGCGAAGGCCGCCCACACGCAGCTTCGGAAGGTCTTCGGTACCTCGGAGGCGGACGCCTGGCGGGGCATGGCCCTCACCTCGATGCCCGGCGTCAACGACGTCGCCGGCGAGACGTTCACGCTCGAGGACGCCGCGGAGGTCCGGGCGTTCGCCGAGGAGAACGGCGTCGCCTGGGTGTCGATGTGGGCGACGTTCCGGGACCGGCCGTGCGACGGCGACACGTCGTCGGACGACGCGCTGACCGACTGCAGCGGGGTGGACCAGGAGGACGGCGACTTCGCACAGGCGTTCGCGGGACAGCGCGCTCAGCGGCGCCGGTAGACGATCCGGCCCGCCACGACGGTCGCCACGCACGTGGACGCGCCGTCCCGCACGAGCGCGGCCCGGTCGGGTACGTCGAACACCGCGAACCGTGCGGGTCTCCCGGGAGCGAGCCCAGGAAGCAGCACGAGCGGCACCGGTGAGAACGACGCGGGCCCGGGCAGGGTGGCCGGACGCCCCGCCATGGCGAGCCCCGATCCCCGCACCGCGTCCAGGGCCGGGCGACTGTGCAGCTCACCGGCGACGGCGACCGTTCCGTGCGCCAGCATGCGCTGTACTCCCCGGCGCGCGCTGGCGCCCCGCGCGGACGGGTGGGCGGCGAGAAGGGCGAGCGCGCGCTCCCCGAAGACCGGCTCGGTACCGAGCCGGTCCGCTTCGCGCGGGTCGGGGTGGTAGGCCTGTTCCAGCAGTTCCGGACCGTAGGGGTTGAGCAGTCCGGGCGTCAGGAGTCCGGGCCACCGGCGCACCCGTGCCTGCGGGTGGTCGGCGGCCAGGGCCTCGTACGGGCCGACGGCGGCGAGGTGCGCGCCGTCGACCACGACGGCCGCCTCGGGCGAGGCCTCGGCGACGTGGATCGTCAGCACGGCCGCGTCAGTTGGAGGCCAGCAGCTTCAGCTCGGGGTGAGCCGTGCCGCCCTCGATGGCCGTGGACGAGATGTGGGAGACGACCCGCTCGTCGACGGGGTCGTTCGCCGGGTCGTCGTGCACGACGAGGTGCTCGTACGTCGTGGAACGCTGCGCCGGGACGCGCCCCGCCTTGCGGATCAGGTCGATGATCTCGAGCCGGTTGGAGCGGTGCTTGGCGCCGGCCGACGACACCACGTTCTCCTCCAGCATGATCGAGCCGAGGTCGTCGGCCCCGTAGTGCAGGGAGAGCTGGCCGACCTCCTTGCCGGTGGTCAGCCACGAGCCCTGGATGTGGGCGACGTTGTCGAGGAAGACGCGGGCGATGGCGATCATCCGCAGGTACTCGAAGAGCGTGGCCTGGGTGCGGCCCTTCAGGTGGTTGTTCTCGGGCTGGTAGGTGTACGGGATGAAGGCGCGGAAGCCGCCGGTGCGGTCCTGCACGTCCCGGATCATGCGCAGGTGCTCGATGCGCTCGGCGTTGGTCTCGCCGGTGCCCATCAGCATGGTGGACGTCGACTCGACGCCCAGCCCGTGCGCGATCTCCATGATCTCCAGCCAGCGCTCGCCGGACTCCTTCAGCGGCGCGATGGCCTTGCGCGGGCGCTCGGGCAGCAGTTCGGCACCGGCGCCGGCGAAGGAGTCGAGCCCGGCCGCGTGGATCCGGGTGATGGCCTCCTCGACCGACACCCCGGAGATCCGGGCCATGTGCTCGACCTCGCTCGCCCCCAGGCTGTGGATGACGAGTTCGGGGAACTCCTTCTTGATGGCGGCGAAGTGCTTCTCGTAGTACTCGACGCCGTAGTCCGGGTGGTGGCCGCCCTGGAACATGATCTGCGTGCCGCCCAGTTCGACGGTCTCCGCGCAGCGGCGCAGGATGTCGTCGAGGTCGCGGGTCCAGCCCTTGGCGGTGTCCTTGGGCGCGGCGTAGAAGGCGCAGAACCTGCACGCGGTGACGCACACGTTCGTGTAGTTGATGTTGCGCTCGATGATGTACGTCGCGATGTGCTCGGTGCCCGCGTACCGGCGCCGGCGGACGGCGTCGGCGGCCGCGCCCAGTGCGTGCAGGGGGGCGTCGCGGTAGAGGACGAGGGCCTCTTCGGGGGTGATCCGCCCACCGGCGGCGGCACGGTCGAGGACGGTCTGAAGGTCGGCCTTCTCGGTCACCGGCGTCCCTTTCGCAAGGTTCGTAAGGGTTGTGGACGGACCCGACCAGCGTACGCCAGCCGTTTTCAACGGCCGCGTTCAGGCCGCGTACGCGCCCGCGAGGACGCCGAGGAGGGCGCCCGTGAGCAGGAACGGCCCGAAGGCGATGGCCGTGCCGCGTCCGGCCCGCCCCGCGACGACGAGGGCGCCCCCGTACACCGCGCCGAGCAGGAACCCGGCGAAGGTGCCCAGCATCACCGTCGGCCAGCCGTACCAGCCGAGGACGGCACCGGCGCCCAGCGCGAGCTTGACGTCGCCGAAGGCCATGCCGGCGGGGTTGATCAGGAACAGCAGGAAATAGCCGGCGCCGAGCGCGAGGGCGCCCAGCAGGGCGGTGGTCCACTCCCCGGCGTGCTCGGGCACGAGCGCGGTGACCCCGAGCAGGGCGAGCGCGGTGCCCGCGAGCGGGAGGGTCAGCGGGTCGGGCAGCCGCCGCACCCGGAGGTCGACGACGGCCAGCAGCACGCCGGCCGGCGCGAGCAGCAGCCAGACGGCCAGCTCGGGCCGGGTCCCGGTGGCGGCGGCGAGGGCGGCGCAGACCAGCGCGGTGACGGCGGCGGGGACGACGGCACCGGGACCGTACGGCGCCGGGGCGGGCACCGCCGCGTCCGCGCACCGCCGGCAGCGGGCCGGCCCGAGCCATCCCCGGACCGGGTGCGCGGCCGGGCACGCGTCGCGCCACGCCTCGCCGGAGGGCGCGGAGAAGCGGTAGGCCGCCCGCGGCAGCAGCGCGCCCGCCACCGCGCCCCAGAGCACGGCGGCGAGGAGGACCAGCACATCGACCATCGGCACGCGGACACCCTATGGGGGCGGGCCGCACGGCCGGTGGCCCTTGTGGCCTACCCGACCTTCGACAGCCGGGCCTCCGGTCTCCCCGACTCGGCGCTCTCGGACGCATAGGCGAGGTCGTCGCCGACCGGGGTGAAACGGACCGTCGTGGGCGCCTGGTTGCAGCCGCCGTGGTTGTCCTCGGCACCGACGGAGTCGGCGACGATCTGCCGCCCCGTCACCTGTTTGAGGGTCAGGACGTCGACGCACACGCCGCCCAGCTGGTCGGTCTGGCGCAGCCGTCCCAGCTCCTCGCCGACGCCGGCCCGGCCGATGGTGATGCGGAAGGTGCCCGCCGGCAGCGTGCCGCCGAGGGCGGTGCCCTGGCCCTCCCAGGTGCCGAGGTAGGCGGCCGGGACGGTGCCCGCGGTGCCGCCGGGGGCGGGCGTGGAGGGCGTGCCGCCGCCGTCGCCCTCGCCGTCGCCCTCGCCACCCCTCGGGTTCTCACCGGACGCGGAGGACGAGGGAGCCGGGGAGGACGGCGCCCGGCTGGTGCGGTCGGCGTCGCCGCCCCCCGCGGTGTCCCGGTGGCCGCCCGGCAGCAGGTCGAACAGGAACACCGAGCCGACCGTCACCGCGGCCAGCGCCCCCGCCACGGCGAGGGCCACCGTGCAGCTGAGCCTGCGCCCGCGGCCGTCACCGCCCCGGGTCGAGGTCGCCGCCACGTGCACCGACAGCTTGCCGGGGCCCTGGTCGCCGCTGCGCGCCCCCGGCACGGTGACGGGAGGTGGCGGAGCACCCGGGGGCAGATGAGGCCCGGAAGCCCCGGGAGGCGCGGACGTCCCGGCGGACGCGGAATCCCCGGAAGCGGCCGGCGCCCCGAACGGCGCGGGAGCCCCGAACGGCGCGCCGGAAGAGGCGGGAGCCCCGAACGGCGCGGGCGGCCCGGCGAAGGCGGCCGCCCCGGAGGACTCGGGAGCCCCGGCGGGTGCGGGCGTCCCGAAGGGCGCGGGCGTCCCGGAAGACGCGGACGTCCCGGCAGCCGCGGGAGCCCCGGAGGGCGCAGCGGCCCCGAAGGAGACGGGAGCCCCGAACGGCGCGGGCGTCCCGGAAGGCGCCGGAGGCCCGGGCATCACCGGCGGCGGGTCGAAGGCGCCGGTGACGGGGGTGGCCGCTGCCTCGCGGTCCGCCGTCGCGCCGGCCGAGCTCCCGTCGGACGGCGGCTCCGCCCCCGGCGTCACCGACGGCCGGCTGAAGCCCACCGGCCCCGACCCCGGCCCGCCCTCCCCCGCGGCCTCCAGGTTGAGCAGCCGCACGGCGCTCCGGCTGACCTGCTCCACCAGCGCCCCCGGCAGCCACCCGCCTGCGACCAGCCGGGCGGCGCCGTCCGGGGCGAGCCGCCGGGCCACCTCACCGGGGGCGGGGCGGGCGCCGGGTTCCTTGGCCAGGCACCGGCCGACCAGTTCCCGCATCTCGCCGTCCAGGGCGCCGAGCTCCGGCTCCTCGTGGACGACCTTGTAGAGCAGCGCGGCCGAGGAGTCCCCGGGGAAGGGCGGCGCGCCGGTCGCCGCGAAGGCGAGGACCGCGCCGAGGGAGAAGACGTCGGCGGCGCCGGTGACGCCCTTGCCGAGTATCTGCTCCGGCGCCATGTAGCCGGGCGAGCCGATCGAGACGCCGGTCGAGGTCAGGGAGGCGGTGCCCTCCGTGGCACGGGCGATGCCGAAGTCGATCAGGAGTGGCCCGTCGAGGGTGAGCAGCACGTTGGACGGCTTCACGTCCCGGTGCACCAGGCCCAGCTCGTGCACCGCGGCCAGCGCCTCGCCGAGGCCCGCGCCCAGCGCCCGTACCGAGTGGGCCGGCAGCGGGCCGCCGTCCGCGACCGCCGCCGTCAGGGAAGGTCCGGCCGCGTAGGCGGTGGCGACCCAGGGCACGCGCGCGCCGGGATCGGCGTCGAGCACGGGCGCCGTCCAGGCGCCGCCCACCCGGCGGGCGGCCTCCACCTCACGGCGGAAGCGGGCCCGGAACTCCTCGTCGAGCGCGAAGTGCGGATGCACGATCTTCACGGCGACCGTCCGGCCGCCGGCACTGCGCCCCAGGTACACCCGGCCCATGCCGCCGGAGCCCAGCCGGCCGAGCAGCCGGTAGGGCCCCACGACGGTGGGTTCGTCGACATCGAGCGGCCGCATCGGTCCACCCCTCCCCCGTACGCCGGAACCTTCCAGCAGGGTAGTGGGCCGACGGCGCGACGCTCAGGGCTCGAGCAGCTCCACCTTCACGTCTGCCGGGAAACCCGTCGTCGGGCCGACCCGGCGGGCGAACTCCGCGACCGCCTCCAGCTGCGGGGCGCCGAAGCGGAAGTCGAGGGTCGTGAAGTACCGCTCCAGGGTCTCCTCGTCGAAGGACTCCCAGCGGGCCGCCTGCTCGGCGACCTTGCCGACCTCCTCCAGGGAGAGGTTCCGGGAGGCGAGGAAGGCCTCGTGGACCTTGCGGGCGATGACCGGCTCGCGCTCCACGTAGTCGCGCCGGGCCGCCCAGACCGCGAAGACGAACGGCAGGCCCGTCCACTCCTTCCAGAGCGCGCCCAGGTCGTGCACGTCGAGGCCGTAGCGCGGTCCGTCGATCATGTTGGCGCGCAGCGCGGCGTCGCCGATGAGGACGGCCGCGTCGGCCTCCTGCATCATCACGCTCAGGTCCGGCGGGCAGGTGTAGTAGTCCGGCTGGACGCCGAAGCGCTCGGCCAGCAGCAGCTGGGCGAGCCGGACCGAGGTCCGCGAGGTCGACCCGAGGGCGACGCGGGCGCCGTCCAGCCGGTCCAGCGGGACCTGCGAGACGATCACGCAGGACATCACCGGGCCGTCGCAGCCGACGGCGATGTCGGGGAAGGCGACCAGTTGGTCCGCGTGCTTGAGGAACTCGACCAGGGTGACCGGCCCGATGTCGAGATCGCCCTGCACCAGCTGCTCGCTGAGCTTCTCCGGGGTGTCCTTCGTCAGCTCGAAATCGAGGAGCGTTCCCGTTCTCGCGAGCCCCCAGTACAGAGGCATGCAGTTCAGGAACTGGATGTGGCCGACGCGCGGCCGGGTGCGAGAATTGTCCACATCGCGAGGCTAGCCCTCCCCCGGCGGCCCCCCGGCGGCACCCCCCGCTGTCAGCCGAATGACACGTGCGTTCAAACATTCGGGTGAAGTGATCTTGGCCTCTGTTGCGCTCGGGTGCCTGCGTGCTACGCTCACAGCAAGTTGCAGTTTGGTTTCCCTTGCAGTACAGAGCCTGCGGAGCATGTGACCGCGGGCTCTCGTCATTCTCAGACATATGCAGTTGTGCGGATCGGTCTTCACACTTGCTGGTTCTGGAGCAGGGCAACCCTTTGGGCCCAAGGAGGGCTTATGGCTACCGGAACCGTGAAGTGGTTCAACGCCGAAAAGGGCTTTGGTTTCATCGCCCAGGAAGGCGGCGGCCCGGACGTCTTCGTCCACTACTCCGCGATCAACGCTCAGGGATTTCGTTCCCTCGAGGAGAACCAGCAGGTGTCCTTCGACGTCACGCAGGGCCCGAAGGGTCCGCAGGCGGAGAACGTCACTCCTGTCTGATTGACAGCAGTACCCAAGGAGCCCCGCGCCGGTTTCGGCGACGGGGCTCCTGCCCTTTCCGGCGCCTTCATGAATTCACGGTGAATTCCGGCGGCCGCCGGTGGCTGTCGGTGGCAGGCCCTAGGGTCCCGCCATGACCCACGACACCGGCTTCCTGGACACCACCCGGACCTTCTACGACACCATCGCCGAGGACTACGCCGACTTCTTCCGCCCCGTCGCCGCCGGCACCGCGCTGGACCGGGCGCTGATGGGCGCCTTCGCCGAACTGGTGGGGCCCGAGGGGGAGGTGGCCGACCTCGGCTGCGGGCCCGGCCGGGTCACCGCGCACCTCGCCTCCCTGGGCCTGCGCGTCTTCGGCCTCGACCTGTCCGCCGCCATGCTCGCGATCGCGCGCCGCGAGAACCCGGCCCTGCGGTTCGAGCAGGGCTCCATGCTGGACCTGGACCTGCCCGACGGCGCTCTCGCGGGCGCGGTCTCCTGGTACTCGTCGATCCACACGCCGTGGGAGCGGCTTCCGGACCTCTTCGGCGAGGTGCGGCGCGTGCTGGCCCCGGGCGGGCACTTCCTCCTCGCCTTCCAGGTCGGCGACGAGCCCTTCCGCCCCGACCGCCCCTTCGGCCACCCGGTCGCCCTGGACTTCGAGCGGCGGCGACCGGAACCGATGGCGGAGCTGCTCGAGGCGGCCGGCTTCACCGTGCTGTCGCGGACGGTGCGGGTGCAGGAGGAGGACACCTCCACGAAGGTCCCCCAGGCGTGCCTCATCGCCCGCCGCTGACGCCGGACGCCGCCTACCCCCTGTACAGCGCCTCGACGGCCTCCGCGAAGTCCCGCACGATCGCGTCGCGCCGGAGCTTCAGGGAGGGCGTCAGATGGCCCTCCCACTCCGTGAAGTCCCTCGGCAGGATGGCGAAGCGGCGGATGGACTCCGGGCGGGAGACCAGCTTGTTCGCCTCGTCGACCGCGCGCTGGAGCACCGCGCGGACCTCCTCGTCGTCGGTCAGCAGCTCCGGCGGCACCGGGTGCTTGCCGTTCATGCGGCGCCAGTGGGTGATGCCGTCGGCATCGAGGGTGAACAGGGCGGAGACGTAGGGGCGGCGGTCGCCGAGCACGATGCACTGGGAGATCAGGGGGTGGGAGCGCAGCCAGTCCTCCAGCGGGGCCGGGGCCACGCTCTTGCCGCCCGCCGTGATCAGCAGCTCCTTCTTGCGGCCGGTGATCGTCAGGTAGCCCTCGTCGTCCAGGCTGCCGAGGTCGCCGGTGGGGAACCAGCCGCCGGGGGCGGCCGGGACGACACCGCCCGCCTGGGGGTCCCAGTAGCCGTGCAGGACCTGGTCGCCGGCGACCAGGATCTCGCCGTCGGCGGCGATCCGGATCCGGGTGCCGGGCAGCGGCCAGCCCACCGTGCCGAGGCGCGGCTTCAGCGGCGGCGTCACGGTGGCCGCGGCCGTCGTCTCGGTGAGCCCGTAGCCCTCGTAGATCTCGATGCCGGCGCCGGCGTAGAAGGCGGCCAGGCGCCGGCCGAGCGGGGAGCCGCCGCAGATCACGTGCCGTACCCGGCCGCCCATGGCGCCCCGGATCTTGCGGTAGACGAGGGGGTCGTAGAAGGAGCGGGCGGTCTTCAGGGCGCGGCCCGGGCCGCCGCCCGAGCCGGTCTGGCGGGCCTCCATGGCCTCGCCGTAGCGCACCGCCACCGACACCGCGCGGTCGAACACCGTGGCCCGGCCGCCCGACTCGGCCTTGGCGCGCGCCCCGTTGAAGACCTTCTCCAGCATGTACGGGATGGTCAGCAGACAGGTCGGCCGGAAGGCCGCCAGGTCCGGCAGCAGGTCCTCCGCCTGGAGACTCGGCGCGTGTCCGAGGCGCACCCGGGCGCGCACGCAGGCCACGGCGACCATGCGGCCGAAGACGTGGGACATGGGGAGGAAGAGCAGGATCGACGGCTCGTCCGTCTGCGCCTTGAACACGGGGTAGAGCAGCTCGATCGCGTTGTCCACCTCGGCGAAGAAGTTGCCGTGGGTCAGCACGCAGCCCTTGGGGCGGCCGGTGGTGCCCGAGGTGTAGATCAGGGTGGCGAGGGTGCTCGGGCTGAGCATGCCCCGGCGTACGTCCACCTCCGCGTCCGGCACCGCGGCGCCCAGCTCGGCGAGCTGCTCCACGTGCCCCTTCTCCATGATCCACAGGTGCCGCAGGTCGGGGAGGCGGTCCAGCTCGGGGCCGAGGGCCGCCGCCTGCGCGGCCGTCTCGGTGACCAGGGTGACCGCGCCCGAGTCCTGGAGGATCCAGCGGACCTGGTAGAGCGAGGAGGTCGGGTAGACGGGGACCGTGACCAGGCCCGCGGCCCACGCGGCGAAGTCCAGCAGCGTCCACTCGTACGTCGTCCGGGCCATGATGGCTATCCGGTCGCCCGGCATCAGGCCCTCGGAGATCATGCCCTTCGCCACCGCCAGCACCTGTCCGGCGAACTCGGCCGCCGTCACGTCGCTCCAGCGCCCGTCCCCGGACCTGCGGCTGAGGACCACCGAGTCCGGGACGGCGGCCGCGTTGTCGAAGGGCAGGTCGGCGAGGGAGCCGTGCCGCACCAGCGGGGCGAGCGGCGGTACGTACGCCTCCCGCACGGCCCCGTCCAGGCGTCGCGTCTCGGGCTCCACCAGGGTGGGACCGGGCGAGTCGGCGAACGCGGCGGAGGGGGCGAAGGAGGGAAGCGGGGTGGACACGGGCGGCTCCTGGGACGTGCAGCGGCGGCACTGCTCGGCTGCATGACGTACGTGCCTCGCGTGCCGAGGCGTTCATCGCCGGGCCCGGTGGGCGCGAGGTCCTGCCGGGGGTTACCGGCGGTCAGTGTCGGGATCGTACGGGGCTCGCGTGGGGAGTTGGTGCGGGTTCGGGGATGGTCCGGCGCCGGGGCTGTGCAGCACTGGGGGTTACCTGCGGGTAGGTCACATTGCTTCCGGAATGCCCGTCACACTCCGCGCGTCCGCGGCGGCTTCAGGGGGCCCCATCTCGTTCCGCTCCTCACCGGCGACTCCGCCCGACCGCGACTTACCTCCGGTAACCTTACTCCAGAGTAAGCGTCTTGGACCGTCACGGAGCCGGGAGTCACCCATGGCCGACCGCTATCTGAGCCTCACCAGAACCGCGCCCGGCCGCTTCCTGACCCGCCGCATCGGACTGCCGCAGCCCGCGGAGCTGATCCGCCGCTCCGACCGGCACCCCCGCCTCACCGGCGGCCTGCTGCACCTGACGGCCGGACGGACGGACCTCGGCCTCGCCCCGGTCCTCGCCCGCACGGGACTCGGCGCGGACGAGACGGGCCACCCCGCCGCCGTCGTCCTCGACGCGACCGGCGTCCGGGACGTCGACACGCTCGCCGAGGTGCACGCCGCGCTCCACCCCGTCGTACGGTCGGTCACCGCGAGCGGCCGCGTGGTCGTCCTGGGCGCCCCGCTCGACGCCGCCGACCACCACCAGGCCGCCGCACAACAGGCCCTGGAGGGCTTCACACGCTCACTCGGCAAGGAGATCGGCCGCGGCAGGACCGTCAACCTGGTCCGGCTCACCGACGCCGACGCCGCCGAATCCACCCTCCGCTTCCTCCTCTCCCCCGGCTCCGCCTATCTCGACGGCCAGGTGATCGAGGTCGGACCGGGCGAGGTCACCGCCCCCGCCGACTGGAACCGCCCGCTGACCGGACGCACCGCCCTGGTCACCGGCGCCGCACGCGGCATCGGCGCCGCGGTCGCCGAAACGCTGGCCGGACAGGGCGCCCGCGTCGTCGTCCTCGACGTGCCGCAGGCCGAGCAGGACGCACGCGAACTCGCCGAACGCCTCGGCGGCAGCGCCCTCGCCCTCGACATCACGGCCGCAGACGCCGGCGAGCGCCTCGCCGGCGTCCTCCCCGACGGACTCGACCTCCTGATCCACAACGCCGGCATCACCCGCGACCGACGCCTCGTCAACATGTCCGCCGACCGCTGGAGTTCCGTCCTGGACGTCAACCTCGCCGGCGTACTGCGCACCACCGACGCGCTGCTGGCCGCGGGCACGGTGAACCGCGGCGGCCGGATCGTGGCGACGGCCTCCATCGCCGGGATCGCCGGCAACGCGGGCCAGACCAACTACGCCGCGAGCAAGGCCGGCATCATCGGCCTGGTCCGCTCCCTCGCCCCGCGCGCGCTCGCCGAGCACGGCGTGACGGTCAACGCGGTGGCACCGGGCTTCATCGAGACGAGGATGACCGCGGCCGTCCCCCTCCTCATCCGCGAGGCCGGCCGCCGCATGAACTCCCTGGCCCAGGGCGGCCTGCCGGCCGACGTCGCCGAGACGACCGCCTGGCTCGCCCACCCGGCGTCGGGCACCGTCAACGGCCAGATCGTGCGCGTCTGCGGCCAGAGCCTGCTGGGGGCCTGATGACCACCGCCGCCCCCCGGAGCACGAACACCCTGACCGGTGTCCCCGCCCTCCCGCCGCTCCTCGCCCGCGGCGCCCTCCTGTCCCCCCTCAAACGACCCCGCCCCGACGCCGGCTTCCCCCGCACCCGTCTGGTGGTCCCCGCCCTGCGCGTGGACCTCGCGCGGCTCGCCGCCTACGAGCGGGTGTGCGGCTTCCCGACCGGGGAGGACGCTCTTCCGCCCACGTACCCCCACGTGCTGGGCTTCCCGCTGGCCATGCGGCTGATGAGCTGCCGGGACTTCCCGCTGCCCCTGCTCGGGCTCGTCCACACGTCGATCGACCTCACCCGGCGCGCCCCGCTGCGGGCGACCGGAACCTACGAACTCGCCGTCCACGTCGACGCCCTGCTGCCGCACCGGCGCGGCACCGAGGCCGTGGTCGTCACGGAGCTGCGGACCGGCGGCGCCCCGGTGTGGGAGTCGCGCAGCACCTACCTGGCGCGGCACCGCACCGAGGGCCGACCCTCCCCCGGCGCCCCGCGGCAGGAGGCGGACACACCGCTGCCCGTGCGCGCCGAGTGGCGCCTCGCCGGTGACCTCGGACGGCGCTACGGCGCCGCCTCCGGCGACCGCAACCCGATCCACCTCCACCCGCTCACCGCCCGCCCGTTCGGCTTCCCCCGGGCCATCGCCCACGGCATGTGGACCGTGGCCCGCTGCCTCGCCGAGCACGGCACACCGGAGGCGGTCACGGTGCGGGCCGCCTTCCGGGCGCCGGTACCGCTGCCGGGGACGGTGACGTACGCGGCGGCGGACGGACGGTTCGAACTGCGCGGCGCCGACGGCCGACTCCACCTGTCCGGCGAGGCCCGGCCCTATCCGGCGACCTGAGCCACCGCCTCGGCCCCGGACTCCTCCGGCGCGGACCAGGGCCGGTCCGCCATCAGACCGCCCAGGCCGGCCCAGGCGAAGTTCATCAGCGTCGCCGCCGCCTGCTTCGCGCTGACGCCCTCGGTCGCGTTGGCCCAGTCGGCGAGCGACTCGGCGGCCCCGACCAGCGCCTCGGCGAGCCCGGCGACCTCCCGCTCGGGCAGATGCGGATCACGATGGGCGTCGCGCGCGGCGGCGACGATGAGCTGCGTCACGAACGCGACGATCTCCTCGCGCATCACCGCCACCTCGGCGGCGAACGGCTCACCGTGGGTACGGGCCTGGAGGTGCAGCACCGTCCAGGCGTCCGGGTTGCGGGCGGTGTGGGCGAAGAAGGCCCGCAGACCGGACCAGAGTTGGCCGTCGGCCGGCAGCCCGGGACGCACCCCGGCCCGCACGGCCTCGGTCAGCGCCCGCGCCTCCCGGCGGATGCAGGCGGTGAAGAGGTCTTCCTTCGAGTTCAGGTAGAGGTACACCAGCGGCTTGGAGACACCAGCGAGTTCGGCGATCTCGTCCATCGACGCCGCCACGTAGCCACGCTGCCCGAAGGTACGCACGGCGGCGTCCAGCATCTGCTGCTCACGGACCGCACGCGGCATCCGCCTGGTCTTCCCAACACCCATGCGAATCAGCGTACGGTCCGTGCGACCGTGAAACAGGGCGCCCGGACGTCGGCACGTCCGGGCGCCCTGTCACGGTAGGGCGGTCGTGCGGTCAGGCCGCGACCGGGACGGGTGCCGCGTCCTGCGGCTCCGGCTCCGGCTCGTCCAGCGGCGAGCTGTGGGCCCGGTCGTAGGCCTTGCGGTCGAGCAGGCCCTCGCGGGCGGCGACGATGACCGGGATCAGCGCCTGGCCGGCGACGTTGGTCGCGGTGCGCATCATGTCCAGGATCGGGTCGATGGCGAGGAGGAGGCCGACGCCCTCCATGGGCAGGCCCAGGGTGGACAGGGTCAGGGTCAGCATGACCGTGGCACCGGTGAGGCCGGCCGTGGCGGCGGATCCGACCACCGACACGAAGGCGATCAGCAGGTAGTCACCGACGCCGAGGTCGATGCCGAAGATCTGCGCGACGAAGATCGCGGCGATCGCCGGGTAGATCGCGGCGCAGCCGTCCATCTTGGTCGTGGCGCCGAACGGGACGGCGAAGGACGCGTACTCCTTCGGCACGCCGAGGCGCTCGGTGACCTTCTGGGTCAGCGGCATGGTGCCCACGGACGAGCGGGAGACGAAGGCCAGCTGGATGGCGGGCCAGGCGCCCTTGAAGAACTGGATCGGGCTGGCCTTGGCGACGGTGGCGAGCAGCGTCGGGTAGACCACGAACAGCACGAGGGCGCAGCCGACGTAGATGTCGGCGGTGAAGGTCGCGTACTTGCCGATCAGGTCCCAGCCGTAGGTGGCGATGGCGCGGCCGATGAGGCCGACGGTGCCGAGCGGGGCCAGGCGGATGACCCACCACAGGGCCTTCTGGAGGAGTTCGAGGACGGACTCGCTCAGGTTGAGGATGGGCTGGGCCTTCTCGCCGAGCTGGAGGGCGGCGATGCCGGCGACGGCTGCCATGAAGACGATCTGGAGGACGTTCAGCTCGGTGAACGGGGTGATGACGTCCGTCGGCACGATGCCGGTGAGGAAGTCGATCCAGGAGCCGGTGTGCTCGGGCTTGGCGCCGTCGGCCGGGGTGAGGCCGGTGCCCGCGCCGGGGTTGGTGACCAGGCCGATGACGAGGCCGATGGCCACGGCGATCAGCGAGGTGATCATGAACCAGAGGAGGGTGCGGGACGCCAGGCGTGCGGCGTTGTTGACCTTCCGCAGGTTGGTGATCGAGACCAGGATCGCGAAGAAGACGAGCGGGGCGACGGCCAGCTTCAGCAGGCCGATGAAGGTGCCGCCGATCTTGTCCAGGGTGGTGACGAGCCAGGAGACGTCCTGGCTGCGGGCCACCCAGCCCAGCAGGACGCCGAGGACGAGGCCGGCGATTATCTGGGCCCAGAAGGGCACCTTGAAGGACTTCGTGAGGGAGGACACGGACATGCTCCGTAGGGGGGACGGGACGCGGGGACGGACGCGCACGTGCTGACGTGGGGAACGACGGGTCGAGAAGGGACGTCAGGGGCGACAGTTCGCGGAGGCGCACCGACAGAGGTCCACGTGCAGGCGCGCGACGAGCCCGAGGCTCGGCGGTGTGGCGGGCGCGGCTGCTGGCTTCATGCGTACGACTTTAACACCCATGCTTTGAGACCCCCAAAGCCTCGCTTTGAGAGGCTGGAGACGGCTACTGCCCGTAAAACGAAAATCGCCCCGGTTTCCTGTGATTCGGGAACCGGGGCGCTTCGGGCGTGTGACGGGTGTTACGAGGCCTGGCCCTGCGCGCGGGCGGCGTCGTCGGCGAGGTCCTCCTGGCCGCGGTTGGCCTCCAGGTTGGCCTTCATGCGGTCGACCCGCTGGACGACCTGCTCGGAGGCGCGGTCGCGCTCCTTGCGCAGGACGACGAAGCTGATGGGGGCCGAGAGCAGCAGGGACAGCAGGACGATCCACATGCCGTTGGAGTCGCCGAGGCCGCGCGGGAACACGCCGGCGTAGACGAGGCCCCAGACGGCCACGAGGCAGCCCACGAAGATTCCGAGGCGCATCAGCGTGTAGCGGAGCATCTCTATCCACTCTTCCGTTTGGGGGAGGCCAGAACGTACCCAAAGGGGCACCGCCCAGTGAAGCACGCCGGGGCCGGGGCGCCACAGCCGGGGTGCCGCGCTCAGGTCAGGGGCAGCAGCATCGTGATGTCGTCGCGGTCGTCGCCCGGTGCGACCCGGATCGCGCCGGGCACCCGGCCGACCTCCTTGTAGCCGCAGGACTCGTAGAAGCGTTCCAGGCCGAGGCCGCCCCGGCAGGTGAGGCGGATCGCCTCGATGCCGTCGCGGGCGCGGGCCGCGTCGGCGGCGGCGGCCATCAGGTCCCGGCCGTAGCCCCGGCCCTGGTGGCGGGGGTGGATCATCACCGTGTAGAGCCACAGCCAGTGGGTCATCAGCCGGTGGGTATTGAGGGTGAGGAACGCGGTGGCGGCCACGCGCCCGTCCTCGTCGTGGCCGACGAGGAGCCGGGTGCGGCCCTCGGCCATGGCCACCATGTGCTTGACCAGCTCGGGGCGGATGTCCTCCCGGGTCACCGGCGGGACGAAGCCGACGGAGCCGCCGGCGTTGGACACGTCGGTCCACAGGTCGAGGACGCCGTCGCGCAGCTCGGTGGTGAGGGCGGGGTCTGACGTGAAAGTAAGGGACACAGGCCCATACTAGCTATTACTCTTCCGGTGGCGGGACGTGCGTCGGGACAGGGCCCGCGCGGCCACCTCCAGGTCGGCGACCAGGCCCCGGTAGGCGCCCTCCCGGTCGTCCGCCCGCAGCACCGCCGAGGGGTGGACGGTGGGCACCAGTGTCTCGGGCCGCCCGTGGATCTCCTCCTCCAGCACGGTGCCACGCACCTGCGTGACCCGGAACGAGGAGCCGAGCAGTGCCTTGCCGGCCGTGGCGCCGAGCACCACGATCAGCTCGGGTCGCACCCGGGCCAGTTCGGCGGCGAGCCACGGTCCGCACGCCGTCGTCTCGCGCAGCGTGGGCGACTTGTGGATGCGGCGCTTGCGCGGTTCGGCCCGGGTGAACTTGAAGTGCTTGACGGCGTTGGTGACGTAGGCGTCCGCCGGGTCCAGGCCGGCGTCGGCCAGCGCCCGGTCGAGGAGTTTCCCGGCGGGGCCGACGAAGGGCCTGCCCTCCCGGTCCTCCTGGTCACCGGGCTGCTCGCCGACGAGCATGACGCGGGCGTCCGCCCTGCCGGCGCCGAAGACGGTCTGCGTGGCGTCCCGGTGCAGGGGGCAGCCGCGGCAGCCGGCGGCGGCTTCGCGGAGGGCGGTCAGACTGCCGCCCTCCGGGACGAAGGGTTCGGCGGTGTAGTCGTCCTCGGTGGCCATGGGGTGGGGGTACCCGCCGTGGCCGGTTCGGATCCGGTCGGGTGCGGGGGGGTCCGTGGCTGGTCGCGCAGGTCCCCGCGCCCTTTCAGGAGGCTCCGTGGACGTGCCCCGAAGGGGCGGGGGGAACTGCGCGACCAGCCGCCGCTCACCCGCGGCCGACGGACGACCGCACCTTCACACCCGCATCGGCTGCGGCGACTCCCGGCGCGCCGGGTCGGGGCCCTCGTACTCCCGGAGGATCTCGTAGCGGGTGTTCCGCTCCACCGGCCGGAACCCGGCGTCGCGGATCAGGTCGAGCAGGTCCTCGCGGGTCAGCTTGTTCGGCGTGCCGAAGTCGTCCGCGTCGTGCGTGATCTTGTACTCGACGACCGACCCGTCCATGTCGTCCGCACCGTGCTGGAGCGCCAGCTGCGCGGTCTGGACGCCGTGCATGACCCAGAACACCTTCACGTGCGGGACGTTGTCGAACAGCAGCCGCGACACCGCGAAGGTCTTCAGGGCCTCCGCACCGGTCGCCATCTGCGTCCGGGCCTGGAGCCGGTTCCTGACCTTCCCGTCCTTCATGTCCACGAAGTCGTGCTGGTAGCGCAGCGGGATGAAGACCTGGAAGCCGCCCGTCTCGTCCTGGAGCTCGCGCAGCCGCAGCACGTGGTCCACGCGGTGGCGGGGCTCCTCGATGTGGCCGTAGAGCATGGTGCACGGGGTCTTGAGCCCCTTCTCGTGCGCCAGGCGGTGGATGCGCGACCAGTCCTCCCAGTGGGTGCGGTGGTCGACGATGTGCTGCCGCACCTCCCAGTCGAAGATCTCGGCGCCGCCGCCGGTCAGGGACTCCAGGCCGGCGTCGATCAGCTCGTCGAGGATGTCGGAGGCGGACATCCCGGAGATGGTCTCGAAGTGGTGGATCTCGGTGGCCGTGAACGCCTTCAGCGACACGTTCGGCAGCGCGGCCTTCAGTTCCCTGAGCGAGCGCGGGTAGTAGCGCCACGGCAGGTTCGGGTGCAGCCCGTTGACGATGTGCAGCTCGGTGAGGTTCTCGCCCTCCATCGCCTTGGCGAGCTTCACGGCCTCCTCGATGCGCATCGTGTACGCGTCCTTCTCCCCCGGCTTGCGCTGGAAGGAGCAGTAGGCGCAGGACGCCGTGCACACGTTGGTCATGTTGAGGTGCCGGTTGACGTTGAAGTGGACGACGTCGCCGTTCTTCCGCGTCCGCACCTCGTGCGCGAGGCCGCCGAGCCAGGCCAGGTCGTCCGACTCGTACAGCGCGATGCCGTCCTCGCGGGTCAGGCGGACGCCCGCCCGTACCTTCTCCTCCAGCTCGCGCTTGAGCCCGGCGTCCATGCGTTACCTCTTTCTCCGGCAGACTCCGTAAACCGTACGCCCAGCGCCTCAGACCTCTTCGGGCAGCTCGCCCACCCGGTTCTCCCACTTGGTGGAGAGCACGATGGTGGTGCGGGTCCGGGAGACGCCCTTCGTCCCGGACAGCCGGCGGATGATGCTCTCCAGGCCGTCCACGTCGGCCGCGCGCACCTTGAGCATGTAGGAGTCGTCGCCGGCGATGAACCAGCAGTCCTCGATCTCCCGCAGGTCCCTCAGCCGCTGCGCGACGTCCTCGTGGTCGGCGGCGTCGGAGAGCGAGACGCCGATCAGGGCGGTGACGCCGAGGCCGAGCGACGCGGAGTCGACGGTGGCCCGGTAGCCGGTGATGACTCCGGCCGCCTCCAGCCGGTTGATGCGGTCGGTGACGCTGGGTCCCGACAGTCCGACGAGGCGCCCCAGCTCCGCGTAGGAGGCCCGGCCGTTCTCCCTCAGGGCCTGGATGAGCTGCCTGTCCACCGCGTCCATGCGATCGAAGCCTTCCGCTGAAGAGGTCTGAAGATACGTGTGGGGGGAGGTGGTGCTCGTGCTCAGGCGGTGGGGCGCGACCCTCCGCCGAGTTCGCCGCGCCAGCGGCGGTACAGGCCGTGTCCGACGCCCGCCGCGTCGAGGACGCGTCCGGCGACGAAGTCCACCAGGTCCTGGATGTGCGTCGCGCCCGCGTAGAAGGCCGGGGACGCGGGCACCACGGTCGCCCCCGCGTCGTCCAGGCTCACCATGTGACGCAGCGTCCGGCCGTCCAGCGGGGTCTCCCGTACGGCCACGACCAGCTTGCGCCCCTCCTTCAGGGTCACGCTCGCCGCCCGCTGCAGCAGGTCCTTCGACAGTCCCAGCGCGACCCCGGCCACGCAGGCCGTGGACGCGGGCACGATCAGCATGCCCCGGGTGGGGTACGAGCCCGAGGACGGCCCGGCCGCGAGGTCGCCCGCGCTCCAGTGCCGTACCCGGTCGCCGTCGAGGTCGACGTCGAAGGTGTCCGGCTTGCCGTCGGCTCCGCGGGCCAGCCACTCGCGCAGGTCCTGCTGCCAGTGGGCGTCGCGGAAGGAGATGCCGGTCTCGTCGAGCAGGGTGAGCCGCGAGGCCCGGCTGACCACCAGGTCGACGCTCTCGCCTGCCGCGAGCAGTGCTCGCAGGACGGCCGCCGCGTACGGCGTACCGGATGCCCCCGACACCCCCACGATCCAAGGCACGCGCTGCGTCTGTCCTGGCTTCATGATGTCGAGCCTAGCCGTAGGCTCCGAGTATTCAGACCGTGAGGCCCCGAACCAGCAGATCCAGCAGGGCGCACACGAACAGGGCGATGCCGATGAAGCCGTTGACGCTGAAGAACGCCCTGTTCAGGCGGGACAGGTCGTGCGGCTTGACGATCGTGTGCTCGTAGACGAAGGCACCGGCGACGATCAGCAGGCCCAGCCAGAAGAAGGCACCGGCGCCGGTGGCGACGGCGTACCAGGCGAACAGGGCCGTGGTGACGGTGTGGCAGGCGCGGGCGCCCCAGATGGCAGCGGGGATGCCGAAGCGGGCCGGGACCGACTTCACGCCGACCCTCCGGTCGGTCTCGACGTCCTGGCAGGCGTAGATCAGGTCGAAGCCGCCGATCCAGATGCCCACCGCGAGGCCGAGGATCACGGCTTCCCAGGACCAGCTGCCGCTGATGGCCAGCCAGCCGCCGACCGGGCCCATGGCCTGGGCGAGTCCGAGGATGGCCTGCGGGAAGTTCGTGAACCGCTTGCCGTACGGGTACACCACCATCGGGATCACCGCGACGGGCGCGAGGGCCAGGCAGAGCGGGTTGAGCAGGGCCGCCGCGCCGAGGAAGACGACGAGGGCGACGAACGCGCCGGTCCAGGCGTGCCGGACGGACATCGCGCCGGTGACCAGCTCGCGGTGCGCGGTGCGCGGGTTGCGGGCGTCGATCTCGCGGTCGATGATCCGGTTGACGGCCATCGCGAAGGTGCGCAGGCCGACCATGGCGACGGTGACCAGGAGCAGCCGGCCCCAGTGGATGTTCTCGTCCCACTCGTACATCGCCGTCAGGGCGGCGATGTAGGCGAAGGGCAGCGCGAACACCGAGTGCTCGATCATCACCAGGCGCAGGAACGCCTTGGTGCGCCCCGGCTGCTGCGGTAGCGCGGCGGAAGCCGACGTCACAGTCCGTACTCCTTCCAGCGGCGGTCGACCTTCGCCGCCGTATCCGGGTCGGACAGCACCATGTCCGGCCAGCCCCCGTCGCGCGTGTACCCCTCCTCGGGCAGCTTCCTCGTCGCGTCGATGCCCGCCTTGCCGCCCCAGAACTGCTGGTAGGAGGCGTGGTCGAGATGGTCGACGGGGCCCTCCACGACGGTGAGGTCACGGGCGTAGTCGGTGTTGCCGAGCGCGCGCCAGGCGACCTCGTGCAGGTCGTGGACGTCGCAGTCGGAGTCGACGACCACGATCAGCTTGGTCAGGGACATCATGTGCGCGCCCCAGATGGCGTGCATCACCTTCTGGGCGTGTTTGGGGTACTTCTTGTCGATCGACACGATCGCACAGTTGTGGAAGCCGCCCGCCTCCGGGAGGTGGTAGTCCACGATGTCCGGGACGATGATCTTCAGCAGCGGGAGGAAGAACCGCTCGGTCGCGCGGCCCAGCGGGCCGTCCTCCGTCGGGGGCCGCCCGACGACGATCGACTGGAGCAGCGGGCGCCGGCGCATCGTCACGCAGTCGATCGTCAGGGCCGGGAAGGGCTCCTGCGGCGTGTAGAAGCCGGTGTGGTCGCCGAAGGGGCCCTCGGGCAGCATCTCGCCGGGCTCCAGCCAGCCCTCCAGCACCACCTCGGCGTTGGCCGGGACCTGGAGCGGCACGGTCTTGCAGTCGACCATCTCGATCCGCTTGCCCTGCACGAAGCCGGCGAAGAGGTACTCGTCGATGTCGCCGGGCAGCGGCGCGGTGGAGGCGTAGGTCACGGCGGGCGGGCAGCCGAAGGCGATGGCCACGGGCAGGCGCTCGCCGCGCCGGGCCGCCACCTGGTAGTGGTTGCGGCTGTCCTTGTGGATCTGCCAGTGCATGCCGATGGTGCGCTTGTCGTGGCGCTGGAGCCGGTACAGGCCCAGGTTGCGGATGCCCGTCTCCGGGTCCTTGGTGTGGGTGAGGCCCAGGTTGAAGAAGGAGCCGCCGTCGTCGGGCCACGTGAACAGGGCGGGCAGCCGCTCCAGGTCCACGTCGTCGCCGTGCAGGACGACCTCCTGCACCGGCGCGCTGTCGGACTTCACCTTCTTCGGCGGCACGTGGGCCATCGCGCCGAGCTTCCCGAACGCCTCGCGCATCCCGACGAAGCCCTGCGGCAGCTCGGGGCGCAGCAGCCCGCCGATCTTGTCGGAGATGTCGCCGTACGACTTCAGGCCGAGGGCCTTGAGCAGGCGCCGGTCGGTCCCGAAGACGTTCATGGCCAGCGGCATCGCCGAGCCCTTCACGTTCTCGAAGAGCAGGGCGGGGCCGCCGGCCTTGTTCACCCGGTCGACGATCTCCCCGACCTCCAGGTAGGGATCCACCTCGGCCTTGATGCGCTTGAGGTCGCCCTCGCGCTCAAGCGCCCTGAGCAGGGAGCGAAGATCGTCGTAAGCCATGCGGTCCAGTATCCCCGAGCGGCTACGCTGGCCCTGTACCTGGGGGCCGTGACGCGTCCCCGCCCACCGCTTCCGCTGGAGAGGCCCCATGCTCCGGGTGCTGATGTTCCTCGTGCCACTGGCGTTGAGCGTCTACGCGTTCATCGACTGCATCAGCACGAAGGACGAGGACATCCGTCACATGCCCAAGCCGTTGTGGGCGATCCTCGTTCTGCTGTTCCCGATGGTCGGCTCGATCTCGTGGCTGATCGCCGGCAAGAAGCGGCATCCCGCGGGCGCGGGCGGCTCCGCGTGGGGCGGGGGCGGCGGCCGGCAGCGGTGGGTGGCCCCGGACGACAACCCCGAGTTCCTGAAGTCGCTGGACGACGACCAGGACAAGGACGACAGGCCGGGGGACGGCGACCGCGGCGGCGCCGGCTGACCCTCCCCCGCGCGTCAGCTCCTGGTCCAGCTCTGGCTCGCCGTCCCCTCGCACACCCGCACCATGACCAGGCCGCTCGGCCGGGAGTGCTCCAGGCACCTGCCGGTCTTCGCGAGGACCACGGTGCCGCCCGGGCCGAGGCGCCACTCCTGGGCGTCGTCCGTGCCACAGGTGCCGCTGTGCATCGAGCCGTAGGCGGACAGGCAGTTGCCGGACGCCCCGTGCACGATCCGGTAGGTGCCGGACGAGGCGCCGCGCAGGCTCCAGTCGGCCGCCCCGGTGGTGCAGTCGCCCATGGAGACGTTGCCGTAACCGGCCTGCGTGGAAGCGGTGAGGCACCGCCCGCTCGACCCGTTGCGCAGGGTGCCGCCGCCCGTCGAGGGGGCCTCGGTCGCCGTGTCCGGGGCGGGGTCGTCAGCGCCGCCACCGCCACCGCCGCCGTCGCCGCTGGTGCCGCTGGTGCCGTCGCCCGCGTCGTCGTTCGCGGCCGGGCCGCCGTCGCCCTTCGCGCCTGCCTCGTCCGCGGCCCGGTCCGCGCCTGCCGCCCCGGGCGCGGTCGCCGATTCCTTCGTCCCGGCCTCCGGTGACTTCGAGCCGGAGGCGCCGGTGGACGGCGACGCCTTCGCGGAGGGGCCGGCCGTCCCCGACGGCGCAACGACGGCGGAGGCCGTGACCGGGGCGGACGGGGCGGATCCCGACGCGTCGCCGGCGTCGGTGACGTGGGGCAGGAGCTGGAAGGCGAGGGTCGTGCCGGTCGCGACGACCACGACGGGGACGAACACGGGCAGGATCCGGCGGCGGCGCTCCTTCCGGGACGCCGCGGGCTTCTGCTCCGGCACCGCCGCGGGCTTCCGGCCCTCCGCCTCCAGGTCCGGTTCCGTCGCGGGTCCGGCCGCCGGAAGGTCCCCCGGATCCGGTGTGCGCGCCGCGAAGGCGGCCCGTTCGGACAGCCGCCCGGTGATGGCCTCCGGCCACAGGGGCGGCGTGAACGGCCCGTGCCGTTCGGCGAGTTCGACCAGTTCGGCGGCGCTCGGGCGGCCCTCGAAGTCCTTGTCGAGGCAGGCCGCGACGACGTCGGCGAGGTCGGGGTCCAGGTCACGCAGGGCGCCGAGGTCGGGTTCCTCGTGCACGATGCGGTAGAGCACCGCGTGCCCGGACTCGTCGCCGAAGGGCGGCCGGCCGCTCGCCGCGTACGCGAGCACCGAGCCGAGCGCGAAGACGTCGACGGCGCCGGTCGACCGCCGGGCACCGGAGGCCTGTTCGGGTGACATGTAGGCGGGGGTGCCCACCACCATGCCGGTCCGGGTGACCTGGCTCTGCTCGGCGGCGCGGGCCACGCCGAAGTCGATGAGGGTGAGGCCGTCGAGGGTGAGCATCACGTTGGACGGCTTGAGGTCCCGGTGCACCATGTCCAGCGCGTGCACCGCGGCCAGCCCGGCGGCGGCCTCCCGCAGCAGCAGCCACAGCGCCTCGGCCGGCAGCGGGCCGTCGTGCGCGTCGAGGGCCTCGGTCAGCGTGAGCCCCGGGACGTAGGCGGTGGCGAACCACGGGGGCCGGGCGTCGCGGTCGCCCGCCAGCAGCGGGGCGGTGGCCTTCTCGGGCAGGCGCGCGAGGTTGTCGAGTTCGTGTCCGAAGCGGCGCAGGAAGTCCCGGTCCTCGGCGACGATCGACGGCAGGAGCTGCTTGACGGCGGTGTACCGCCCCTCGTGGAATCCGAGGTAGACCCGGCCCATGCCGCCGGCTCCCAGCCGCCCGAGCAGGGGGATCGGTCCGATCCGCCGCGGGTCCCCGTCCTCCAGTGGCTCGGCTCCGCTGCCCTCGAGGCGGAATCCGGCTTCCCCGTTCACTCTCTCCCCGTTCACCGACCGACCGGACCGGACCCGTGGCCGTACGTTCCCCCCCGGGCCGTACGGACGGACACGGGTCCGGTCGAGGGGCCAGTCTGTACCACGGCGGCCCCGAATTGAAAGGTGCTTCTAGAAACTAATTTCATCTCCGCGCGTACGAGCCGAGCCCCACGAGGCAGTACACGTACTCGTTGATCGCTGTTCCGTTCAGGGTATAGCGGTAGGAGAAGGCGTACTCCGTACGGGAGTTGGCGTTGCACTCGTTCAGGTCGGACGTCATGGGGAAGGTCTGGATCACCTGGTAGTGGGCGTCGGACGCCGAGCAGTCGACCTCCTCCACGTCGTCCACCTCCTGCGCGGTGGTGGAGTCGGGCAGCGTTCCGTTGAGGCAGGTGCCGGAGACGTAGGGGTCGGGGGCCTCCGTCTCGGGGGCGTAGGGGTCCTCGGTGAACGGGTTCTCGTCCACCGGCTCGTCGTCCACCGGCTCCTCGTCGGCCGGTTCGTCGTCGGCCGGTTCCTCGGTGTACGGGTCCTCGGTCTCGGGGTCGTCGGCGTACGGATCCTCGCTGTACGGATCCTCGCTGTACGGGTCCTCGGCGTCGGTGCCGTAGGAGGAGCCGGCCGACCCGGCGGAGGAACCGCCGCCGTCGCACCCGGTGGCCGACAGGGCGAGCAGCACGGCCACGGCGGCGGCCGCGGCCCCCCTCACCCGGGTGGCGCCGCCCGGCCTGAACACGGTGGGGATCTCTGATCCAGACATGCGCCCAGTGTGCTCGCCGACACCGCCCAACCGGAGCGCTTTTCTAGAAAGGTGCTCTAGAATTTCACAGACGGAGGACCAGCCGGAACGTTGCTTTACCCTGGTCGTTCACGGTCCCAGCAGAGAACGGTCGCCTCATGAGCCCCAAGCAACAACGTGGTGAGGCCACTGTCGAACTGCTACTGGACGCCGCACTGCGGGTCTACGGCGAGGCGGGCGAGCAGGGCCTGACCGTCAGCGCCGTCACCAAGGCCAGCGGCGTGAGTCTGGGCAGCCTCTACCACCACTTCGGCAGCGTCGACGGCCTCGTCGACGCGCTGCTGATGCGGTGGCTGGAACGGCTGCTGGGCGAGATGGTCACCGCGCTGGAACGTTCACGCACCGCCCGGACCGGCGTCCGTGCCCTCGTGCGCGCCTACCTGTCCTTCGTCCGGGAGCACCCGGAGGCGGGCCGGCTCCTGCACTCCTCCCGTGCCGACCATCTCGGCATGGCCCAGGCCAAGCAGCTCCGCGACGCCCAGGAGGCCAGGCTGACGCCGCTGGCCGAGTGGCTCCGGCGGTACGTCGACAAGGGTGAACTCGCGCCCCTCACCCCCGCGCTGATCGAGACCCTCGTCCTCGGCCCCGTCATCGGCGCGGCCCGCCGCTGGCTGACCCTCGGCGACATCGACCTGGACGAGGCCGCACGCGTCCTGCCGGACCGCATCTGGCGCTCGGTGAGCGCGGACGGGGCCTGAACGTCGGGCGGCCGCGACGCCCCTTACGGCGGCCTCCTCGCGGGGCCCCGGGGCGGGTTCGCGGACGGGTGTGACGAAGGCCGGCCCCCGCGATCCAGGTCGCGGGGGCCGGCCTTCGGCGGTGGGGTCAGAAGCCGGCCGACTGGAGCATGCCCAGGCCGACGTCGGCGTAGGAGTGCTTGCCGGAGACGAAGATGTTCACGCCGTAGTAGTTGAACAGCCAGCAGGCGAACGCCGCCAGGGCCAGGTAGGCGGCCTTGCGGCCCTTCCAGCCGGCCGTAGCGCGGGCGTGCAGGTAGCAGGCGTAGGCGACCCAGGTGATGAAGGACCAGACCTCCTTGGGGTCCCAGCCCCAGTAGCGGCCCCAGGCGTCGCCCGCCCAGATGGCGCCCGCGATGATCGTGAACGTCCACAGCGGGAAGACGGCGGCGTTGACGCGGTACGCGAACTTGTCGAGGGACGCGGCGGCGGGCAGCCGGTCCAGGACGGAGTTGGCGAAGCGGCCGGGGGTGCCACCGGTGGCCAGCTTGTTCTCGAACGAGTCCTTGAACAGGTACAGGATCGTGGCGACGGCACCGACGTAGAAGACCGCGCCGCAGAAGATCGCCGTCGAGACGTGGATGTACAGCCAGTACGAGTGCAGCGCCGGGACGAGCTGGTCGCTCGCGGTGTACAGGACGGTGACGGCCAGACCGAGGTCCAGCAGGACCGTGGTGGCCAGCGGCAGGCCGAGCCAGCGGATGTTCTTCTTCAGCGCGAGCAGCACGAGGTACACGCCGACGGCGACCGTCGTGAACGTGATGTTGAACTCGTACATGTTGCCCCACGGCGCCCGCTTCACCGACAGGGCCCGCGCGAGCACGCCGCCGGCCTCGATGGCGAAGGCGAGCACGGTGAGCGAGACGGCGATGCGGCCGTAGAGGTCGCCCTTCTCCGTGCCGCCGTGGGCACCCGGCCCGTCGGGCACGTCACGGGAGCCGGAGGCGGCCCGCACGACGACCTTCGGGCGCTCCAGGACGGCGGTGCCGCCGGCCTTCTTCACGGTGACGGCCGGTGCGTCCTTCGCCTCGGCCGTGGCGGTGAGCGCGGCGGCCGTGCGGCCGACCTTGCTGCGGCTGCCGAAGAGCCACTCGGCGATGTGGGCGAAGAAGGCCAGGGTGTAGACGGCCATCGCGGAGTAGATGAGCGTGTTGCTCAGGTTCGCGAGATGCTCGTTGGCCGCGACGGCCAACTCTGTTGCGGCGGCGAGAGTCACTTCTCAGCCCCTTCGGCAGGTACGACTCGGGGATCGGGGGTTTCGGGACCGGCTTCGGCGTCCGGGGCACCGGGCGCCTGCTCGTACAGGATCCCGGCCAGCTCGCCGAGTTCCTCGGGCACCTTCGCGGACTCGCTGCGGCCGAGGCCGGCCATCTCGACGACCGTGACGCCGTCGGCACCGCGGACGGCCCGCACCCAGACGCGGCGGCGCTGGATGAACAGGGAACCGGCGAGTCCGAGGATGGCGACGACGGCACCGCCGAGCGCCCAGCCGCTGGCGGGCTGCCGGGTGACCTGGAAGTTGGCCCATTCCTGGACGCCGTCGAAGGTCACGGTGCCGGCGCCGTTCGGCAGGGTCATGGTGTCGCCGATGGCGAGCCGCTTCGCGAAAGGCTTGCCGTCGGCGTCCTTGTACTGCGTCATCTTGCGGGTGTCGAGCTGGTAGATGCTCTTGGGGATGCCCGCGTCCACGCCGAGGTCGCCGTGGTACGCGTTCAGCGCGAGACGCGGGTTCAGCAGGCCCGGGAACTGGGAGAACATCGTGCCCTGGCCCTCGCCGGCGAAGGTCGGCACGAACACGGCGGAGAAGCCGAGCTGGGTCTTGACGCCCTTGGCGTCGGTGTAGCCGTCGCGGACCATGATGGCGCCGGAGGAGGTGACGTTGGAGTCCTGCGGCAGCAGCGCGGTCGCTTCGTGGTCCATGACGACCTTGCCCGCGCCGTCCTTGACGGTGACGATCGGCGCGTAGCCGTGGGCGGTGAGGTAGACCTTCGAGCCGTCGATCTCCAGGGGCTCGTTGACCTTGATGGTGGTCGGCCTGTCCTTGCCGTAGGCGCCCTCGCTGTAGGTGATCTTGGCCTCGTAGACGCGGGGGGTGCCGCGGTTGGGGCCGGTCGCCTCGTAGGTGCCGTGGAAGTCCTTGAGCGTGAAGCTGAAGGGGGCCAGGTCGTGGTCCGCGTCGAACAGGTTGCCGGACTTGAAGTCGTCGTACTGGGTGAGCGTGTTGGAGAAGCCGTCGCCCTCCAGGATCAGCTTGTTGCCCTCGTACTTGAACAACTGGCCCCACGCGAACGCGACCAGCATCACGATCAGCGCGATGTGGAAGGCCAGGTTGCCGGCCTCGCGCACGTATCCCTTCTCGGCGGCCACCGCGTCGCCGACGACGTGGGCGCGGAAGCGGCGCTTCTTCAGCAGCGCGAGCGCGGCCTCGCGGACCTCGTCGGGCTCGGCGCCGGTGCGCCACGTGGTGTGGGCGGGCAGCCGGTTCAGGCGCCGGGGGGCACCGGGCGGGCGGCCACGGAGCTGGCCCACGAACTGCCAGGTGCGCGGGACGATGCAGCCGATGAGGGAGACGAACAGCAGGATGTAGATCGCGGAGAACCACACCGAGCTGTAGACATGGAAGAGGCCGAGCTTGTCGTAGACGGGCCCGAGGATGTCGTGGCTGTCGCGGAACGCCTGGGCCTTCATGGCGTCGACGCCGTCCTGAGGGATCAGTGACCCGGGGATGGCGCCCAGCGACAGCAGCAGGAGCAGCAGCAGCGCCACCCGCATCGAGGTGAGCTGCCGCCAGAACCAGCGCAGCCAGCCGGTCACCCCGAGGGAGGGGAGGTTCGGGGCGTCCTCCTGGGGGGCGGTGGAGAGCTGGGAGCCGGCGGCGCCGAGTTCCTGGTCCTCGCCGCCCGGCGTCGTGGGCGTGTCCGTCGTGGTGTTGCTCATCGGTCAGATCCCCACAGTGAAGCCGTTGGACCAGGTCTGCATGTCCTGCACGATGCTGTCCCACGCACCTGTGAGCAGGAGCAGACCGGTCGCGATCATCATGACGCCGCCGATCCGCATCACCCACACATAATGGCGCTTGATCCAGCCGAACGCGCCGAGCGCCTTGCGGAAGGCTACGGCGGCGAGGACGAAGGGAACGCCGAGGCCGAGGCAGTAGGCGACGGTCAGTATGGCGCCGCGGCCGGCGGTGCCCTGCTGGGAGGAGAGGATCAGCACGGAGGAGAGGGTCGGGCCGATGCAGGGCGTCCAGCCGATGCCGAACAGGGCGCCGAGTACGGGGGCGCCGACCAGGCCGTTCACCGGCTTCTTGTGGAAGCGGAACTCGCGCTGGGTGAGCCAGGGCATCAGACCCATGAAGAACACGCCCATGAGGATCATGAACGCGCCCAGGACGGTGGTGAGTACGCCCCGGTTCTCCTGGAGCGTCTGGCCGAAGTAGCCGAACAGCGCGCCGCTGGAGACGAAGACGGCGGTGAAGCCGAGGACGAAGAGGGAGGCACCGGTCACCATGCGTCCGCGCCGAGCGTCACCGAGGTCGCTGCCGGTGACCCCGGTCACGTAGGAGAGGTAACCGGGGACGAGGGGCAGGACGCAGGGCGAGAAGAAGGAGACGAGCCCGCCGAGCAGGGCGATGGGCAGGGCCACCAGCAGGGCGCCGTTGAGCACGGTGCCGTTGTTGCCCGCCGCCTCGGCGAGGGTGATCGCTGCCGACACGTCACTTCTCCGGCTTGGCGTCGGCGGATCCGTCGGCGAGGTAGGGGGCGAGCATCGCGTGCAGCTTCTCCTCGCTGAGTGCCTGGAGGGTGCGCGCGGCGACCTTGCCGTCCCGGTCGATGATGAGCGTGGAGGGCACGGCCTGGGGGTTGAGGGTGCCCTTCTCGAAGCGGAGCATCAGCCGGCCGGCCGGGTCGTACAGGCTCGGGTAGCTGACGCCGAACTCCTTCTCGAAGGCGCGGGCCGGGCCGGGCGAGGTGTCGCGGGTGTTGATGCCGATGAACTGGACGCCCTGGTCCTTGACGTCCTGGTAGACCTTCTCGAAGTTCTTGGCCTCGGCCCGGCAGGGCGGGCACCAGGAGCCCCACACGTTGATGACGACGATCTTGCCCTTGTAGTCGGCGACGTCGACCTGCCCGCCGTCGACGGTCTTGCCGGACAGCTCGGGGGCGTCCGCCCGCTCACCCTCCTTGGCGGTGGAGATGCCGTCCGAGCCGGTGATGAAGCCGGTCTGGCCGCCACCGCCGGACGTCCCTCCCGAGCTGCACGCGGACACGAGCAGCGCGGCCACGGCTGCGCCGGTGGTCAGGGCGGCGCGACGGCGGACGCGGGCGGCGGTGCGGTTCGAGCGCAGGAAGGCGCGGCTGGCGGCACTCATGTGAAAAGTTTCGCATGTCCGTTCCGGGGATCTTGCGCACCCCCCTCACGGGCGGAAACCCGCATTTCAGGCGGCGTTTCCGGTGGGTGTCGCGCCTCCGGTGGACGTGTCCTTGAGGAAGGCGTTCCAGCCGCCGGCGGGCCGCTGCCCGACCTCGACCGTACGGAGCCTGGCGAGCACCTCGGGCTTCTGCACGTCCAGCCAGTCGGTGAACTGGCGGAAGGAGACGAGCCGGATGTCCCCGCCCTTCTCCTTCTCCCGCGCGATGTGCTCGAGGGCGTTCTCGACGGCGTCCATGTAGATGCCGCCGTTCCACTCCTCGAAGTGGTTGCCGACGAAGAACGGTGCCCGGTTCGACTCGTATGCCCGCCTGAAGCCCGATATGTACGACTGGGTGGCCTGGTCGCGCCAGCCCGGGTAGTTGTGGGGCGGGGCCTTGGTCGAGTTGACCGACTGGTTGGCGAGGATGTTGTAGTCCATCGAGAGGACCTCGAAGGAGTGGCCGGGGAAGGGTATCTGCTGCAACGGCAGGTCCCAGATGCCGTCCTTCTTCACCGGCCACACCTGCCGGCCGCCGGGCGAGGAGGCGTCGTAGCGCCAGCCGAGCTCGCGGGCGGTGGGCAGCAGGCTGTCCTGGCCGAGCAGGCAGGGCGTGCGGCCGCCGACGAGTTCCTTGTCGTAGTCGAAGGGGAGGGACGGCAGGTCGGTCCAGCCGCTGTTGGTCCGCCACTCCTTCACGAAGGACCTGGCCTGGTCGATCTCGCTGCGCCACTGCGCCGGGGTCCAGTTGCCGACCGTGCCGCTGCCGCCGCAGAAGTGGCCGTTGAAGTGGGTGCCTATCTCGTGGCCGTCCAGCCAGGCCCGGCGGACGTTCTTCAGCGTCTCCTTGATGTGGGCGTCGGTGAGGTAGCCGATGTCCGAGGCGCCGCGCGGGTTGTTGGGCGGGTCGTAGAGGCGCTTCTTCGACTCGGGCAGCAGGTACAGCCCCGAGAGGAAGAAGGTCATGTGCGCGCCGTGCTTCCGGGCGAGGTCGAGGAAGCGCGGGAAGAGCCCGTTGCCGACCTCGCCCGCGCCGTCCCAGGAGAAGACGACGAACTGCGGCGGGGTCTCACCGGGCTCCAGCGGCACGGGCGCGTCGGGCTGGTGCGGCTGCTTCCCGGTGTACGACGTGGAGCCGTCGCCGATGGGGCGCGCCGGGGGCGCGCTGCTCCGGGACGGCGAGGGGCGCCCGCCGGAACCGCCGGCCTGGTGCGAGCCGTCCGTCGATGAGTGGGAGCCGCAGCCCGCGAGCCCGGCGGCCGCCGCGGCGCCCGCGCCGAGTCCGAGCATCCCCCTGCGGGTGAGAGTGCGGGTGGAAGTGCGCATCGCAACCTCGTTCGTCACGTCCTCTGGTGGTCACTCGGTCAGAGGACGCGACGAACGGGCCGGTTCCGGATATGTGTGCGGATTCCGTAACGAGGTTCGCGCGGCGCGGGCCTGCGTGTCCCTCAGGCCCCGAAGGCCTTGCCCTGTCCCTTCACCGGCTTGGCCCCCGCGAGGAGGTGGGCCGGCACGAGGTCACGGGCGGGCTCGGTGTAACCCACGGACACGATCCGGTCGCCCCGGAACGTGAACGTCGTCAGGGACGCCAGCGTGCACTGCCGCTTGCGCGGGTCGTGCCACAGCCGCCGCCGCTCGACGTAGGACCGCAGGATCCAGATCGGCAGCTGGTGGCTGACGACGACGGCCTCGTGGCCGCGCGCCTGGTCCTTGGCGGCGTTCAGCGCGCCCATCATCCGCACCACCTGGTCGACGTACGGCTCGCCCCAGGACGGCTTGAACGGGTTGACGACGTGCTTCCAGTTGGCGGGCCGGCGCAGTGCGCCGTCGCCGATGCCGAAGGTCTTGCCCTGGAAGACGTTCTCGGCCTCGATGAGCCGCTCGTCGGTGCCGAGGTCCAGACCGTGCGCCTTGGCGATCGGCGTCGCCGTCTCCTGCGCCCGCTCCAGCGGGGAGGCCACGACGTAGGTGACGTCACGGGGGGCGAGGTGCTCGGCGACCCGGTCGGCCATGCGCCGGCCCAGCTCGGAGAGGTGGTAGCCGGGCAGCCGGCCGTAGAGCACGCCGGTCGGGTTCTCGACCTCGCCGTGCCGCATCACGTGGACGACGGTCAGTTCGTCGTTCCGGTCCCCGGCGCTCACGCGGTCGCCTCCGCAGCCGCGCGGGCCGCCGCCGGGAGGGCGTCGGCGATGCGCTGGACGGCCCGCTCGTCGTGGGCCGTGGACACGAACCAGGACTCGAAGGAGGACGGCGGCAGATAGACGCCGTTCGCGAGCAGCGAGTGGAAGAACGCGGTGAAGCGGAAGGACTCCTGCGCCTTGGCGTCCTCGTAGTTCCGCACGGGGCCGTCGGTGAAGAAGACGGAGAACATGTTGGAGGCGGTCTGCACCGTGTGCGCGACGCCCTCCTTGGCCAGCGCCTCGGTGACGAGGCCCTGGATCTGCTCCGACACCGCGTTGACCTTGGTGTACGCCGCGTCGTCGAGGAGCCGCAGCTGCGCGAGGCCGGCGGCGGTGGCGACCGGGTTCCCGGACAGGGTGCCGGCCTGGTAGACGGGCCCGGCCGGGGCGAGGTGCGCCATGACGTCGGCGCGCCCGCCGAACGCGGCGGCGGGGAACCCACCCCCCATGACCTTGCCGAAGGTCATCAGGTCGGGGACGACGCCCTCGACGCCGTACCAGCCGGCCCTGCTGGTGCGGAAGCCGGTCATCACCTCGTCGGAGACGAACAGCGCGCCGTTCGCGGCGCAGGCGTCCTTGAGCCCCTGGTTGAAGCCGGGCAGCGGCGGCACGACGCCCATGTTGCCGGGCGACGCCTCGGTGATCACGCAGGCGATCTCGCCGGGGTGGGCGGCGAAGGCGGCGTGCACGGCGTCGAGGTCGTTGTAAGGCAGGACGATCGTGTCGCTCGCCTGCGCGCCGGTGACGCCCGGGGTGTCGGGCAGCGCGAACGTGGCGACGCCGGAGCCCGCCGCGGCGAGCAGCGAGTCGACGTGGCCGTGGTAGCACCCGGCGAACTTGATCACCTTGGTGCGCCGCGTGAACCCGCGGGCGAGCCGGATGGCCGACATGGTGGCCTCGGTCCCGCTGGAGACGAGCCGCACCTGCTCCAGCGGCGCGACCCGCTCGACCATCGCCTCCGCGAGGGCGACCTCGCCCTCGGCGGGCGTGCCGAAGGACGTCCCGCGCGCGACCGCCTCCTGCACGGCGGCGACCACCTCGGGGTGCGCGTGCCCGAGGATCATCGGACCCCAGGAGCAGACGAGGTCGACGTACTCCCGCCCGTCCGCGTCCGTCAGGTACGGCCCGGTGCCGGACACCATGAACCGGGGGGTGCCGCCGACGGCGCCGAACGCCCGCACCGGCGAGTTCACACCACCGGGCGTGACGACCGCCGCGCGGTCGAACAGAGCCTGCGAGGCCGGTGCTTCATATGGATATGCCAGTTCGCTCATGACCTGCGACTTCTCCGACCTTCTCGACCTTCTCCGACTTCTCGGACCCTGCTCCGGCTCTGGTTGCCCAGGGTGACCTCATTCAGGGTAGACAACCCGCCCGAACGCCGCGCCGTCTGCCAGACTGGAGCCCGTCCACGCAGTTCATGCGGGCGGCGCGGACAGGGGCGGCCGGCTCCCGCGGGCATATGACGGCCGGATGACGCCCATATGTTCACCGCACGTTTCGGCGCGCGGCCGTGGGGGAGGTCACTGACACGATGATCGGGTTGCGCGGCGGGGGTCACGCGTCCTAGAAAAGCAGTCGGGTGGAGATATGCATCGCGGTGGCGGACTGGGCGAGGGGACCGACGACCTGGGTCCTCGACGTGCCCGGCGGGGAAGGCACCGACGCGACGCGGAGGGTACGGCCGAAGCACGCGAGACACGTCAGGCACACGGTGCGCCGAGCGAGCCCGACCGGACCGACCGACGGGGCGGCCGGCTCGGGGCGGGGAGCGGGAATGGTGGTCGGGTGGGGGTGACGTACAAGTATTTCGGCGCGCCCGACGGCGCGACCGCGGCCCGCGTCCCGATCTCGATGCGCCCCGAGGAACTCGGCGGCGACGAGCTCGGGATGAACGGCATGTTCACCAAGATCAAGCCGGAGACCATGGCGGCGATGGTCCTCACCGGCATCGAGGGCGTGCCCCTGCACAAGGTGCCCCCGCTGGAACTGGTCGTCCTGCACCCCGACTACGCGGTGGTGAAGCTGCCGATGACCGTCGTCGACCCGCTGCGCGGCATCGGCGAGGAGGCGGTCGGCGCGGCGGCCTTCATCTGGTCGACGGTCCCGGACCGGGGCGGCCCGCGGGACGCGTTCAACGTGTACCAGCTGCTGCACGAGTGGCAGGACTTCTCGCACCGGCTGCACGAGGCGGGGCATCAGCCTTATTGCTTGGTATGGCCCTGAGCTGGGGTTTCGTGGGGTGTGGGCGGGGTCTTCGGGCCTCGCCCTTTCCAGTGCCGGGGAGGGGCCGTCACGCGGCCAGGGCACATTGGTTTTGCCGGGGGCGGTGATGCGCCCTGGGGCTCTCCGGTTTCCGGCGGCTCCGGGCCGGTGAAGGCATCGTCGATCGCCTTGCGGGTCCGGCTCTCGCTGGACGGCAGCAGGTGTGTGTACGTCCGGAGCGTGAAGCCCGGGCCCGAGTGGCCGAGGTACCCGGAGAGCGCCTTGATGCTCTCCCCCGCATCCAGAAGCACGGAGGCGTACGCATGCCGGAGGGCGTGCATGCCGTCCTCCGGGGCCGCCTGGAGACACCTCGCCCCGCGCTCGCGGGGAGGGATCACGCCGGCGACGACCAGATCCGGTTGCCCTTGGGCAGAGCGAAAACCGGCTTCGTGCCGACGAGCCGCACCTGGCGGTTGACGTGGATCCAGCCGCCTCTGAAGTCGATGTCCTCGACGGCGAAGCCGAAGACCTCCCCTTGACGCAGGCCGCACCCGATGGCGAGCTTGCCGCCTGCCTGGAAGCGCTCGGGCAGCCCGGCGATGACGGCACGCACACGATCCAGGGACCATGTGACGATCTTCTTCTTGGTCGCGGTCGGCAGCTTGACCGACTTCGACTTGCACGGGTTCTTCGGCAGAAGCCGCCGTCCTGCAGCGCGCGAATCCAGCCCTGAATGACCGAGGGCTTGTTCAGGGACCGCAGCTCGCGCCGGCCGAGGTGGGCGACGATGTGGTTGCGGACGGTGGCCTCGTAGCGGAGGGCAGTGGTCAGGCCTACCGAGTTCGCGGCGAGCCACTTCTGGGCGTAGGCGCCGAGCGTCTGCTTCGTCTCGGCGGGAACGACGTAGCTGCCGCTCCGGATCTCGACGTCGACCTCAGCCGCCGGCTTGTCGGCTTCGGCCCTCGTGTGGAAGTTCTCCGTGCGCTGGTGGCTGTCCAGGTCTCGGTACCGGACCTGCCAGCGCTTATCGATCCCGTGGTCAGAGGTCGGGACCATCCGCCGGGTGCGGCTCTTGTGCTCGCTGCACTGGGTCTCGTCCGGTTTGGGACGGGACTTGTGCCAGCGGTCGTACACGTCAGCCAAGGAGGGCCCCCTGGGCACGGCAGCAGAGGTCTGCTTCGGTGCGGCGAGGGTGGGCGGGGCAGACCCCGGCCGGCAGCAGAGCCGTCGCACGAACACCGAGGGCTTCGGCGATCACGACGAGGTCGTCGATGTCGCAACGTCGATGGGCGCGCTCGGTGCGGCTGAGCGCGGTGTTGGTCATCGGGCGGCCGATCGCGGTGCAGTGGGCAGCCAGTTGATGCTGGGTGAGGCCGAGCGCCAGCCGCATGCGCTCGATAGCGCGGGCGGTGTGCAAGCCGGCGGGGCCTATTTCGAGAGGTCGAGTTGCCATAACAGGTTTACCGAGTACCACCAGGCCAGCGCCCCGCCGCGTTCAATCGACCGTGGGCCGTACCTACGAAGCAACCGATGCCTTCTCACCCTGCACGCGGGCGTTGCGCCCCGCATGCGCCCTGTGCCCCCGGTTCACTCCATCAGGGCTGACCTGTGCGTTTCCATGCCTATGGGTTCTCTCCTCTCCCAGGATCTGTCTGCGGCAGGTACGGCGGGAGGCATCTTCTTTCCGCTTCGCGGTCTCGCCGCGTGGGTGTAGCGACCACCAGGAGAGGGGGACCAGCGTGCATCTGACACCGCACGAGCAGGAACGTCTGTTGATCCACGTGGCGGCCGATGTCGCCCAGCGGCGGCGTGAACGCGGTCTGCTGTTGAACTATCCCGAAGTCATGGCGCTGTTGACGGCGCATGTCTTCGAGGAGGCGCGGGCCGGGGCGACGGTCGACGCGGTGATGGAGTCCGGGCGCCATGTGCTGAAGCGCAGCGAGGTCATGGACGGCGTGCCGGAGATGGTCGACAACGTCCAGGTCGAGGCGACGTTCCCGGACGGCACGAAGCTGGTGACCATCAGCAAGCCGTTCGATGAGGCGTCCACCAAGGTGGACGTCCATCCCGGCAAGCCGGAACTGCTGCCGGACGAGGACGAACACCGGGTGGCCTTCAACGACGGCGCGACGCCCGTGCCGCTGGTCGTGCGCAACCCCAGGGACCGCCCGGTCCAGGTGGGATCCCACTTCCACTTCGCCGAGGCCAACGAGGGACTCAAGTTCCGTCGCGAGGCGGCCCACGGCATGCGGCTGCACATCCCGTCCGGCACTTCCGAACGGTTCGAGCCCGGTGACAAGCGCACCGTAATGCTCGTGCCGATCGCCGGCGAGCGGATCGTCCACGGGCTCCAGGCCGACAAGAGCGAAGAGGAGAAGCACCTCGATGCCGGACAGGACTGAGAAGGACAAGCCCTGGGACCCGCTGCTGCGTTCCCGGTACGCCGACCTGTACGGGCCGACCGCCGGCGACCGGATCAGGCTGGCCGACACCAATCTCGTCCTGCGCATCGAGGCGGACTGGTGCGGTGGGCCGGGGCGCAGCGGCGACGAGATGGTCTTCGGCGGCGGCAAGGTGATCCGTGAGTCGATGGGCCAGTCACACATCCCTCGCGACGACCCCCGCGAGCCGGTGGACACCGTGATCACCGGTGCGCTGATCCTGGATCACTGGGGCGTCGTCAAGGCCGACGTCGGGCTGCGTGACGGCCGTATCCGGGCCATCGGCAAGGCGTACAACCCGGAGACCATGACGCCGCGCCCCAACGACGACCCTCGCGGCTCGGACTTCGTCGTGGGGCCCGAGACGGAGGTGATCTCCGGCAAGGGGCGCATCCTGACCGCGGGCGGCGTCGACACCCACGTGCACTTCCTCTGCCCAAACCAGATCCACGAGGCGGTGGCGTCGGGCGTGACGACACTGATCGGTGGCGGAACCGGCCCGGCCGAGGGCAGCACGGCCACCACCGTGACGCCGGGCAAGTGGCACATCCAGCGGACCTTCGAGGCGCTGGACGCCTTCCCGGTGAACATCGGCCTGCTTGCCAAGGGCAGCACCGTCTCGAAGAAGGCTCTGCACGACCAGGTCGCGGCCGGCGCGCTCGGCTTGAAGATCCACGAGGACTGGGGTGCCACCCCGGCGGTGATCGACGCCGCGCTGACGGTGTGCGAGGAGACCGGTGTCCAGGTCGCGCTGCACGCCGACTCGCTGAACGAGGCCGGCTTCGTGCAGAGCACCTTCGCCGCGACCAAGAAAGACCGTAAGTCCAAGAAGGCCAAGTACCGCAGCCTGCACATCTTCCACATCGAGGGCGCCGGCGGTGGCCACGCCCCCGACATGATCAGCCTCGCTGGTAAGCCCAACGTACTGCCCGCGTCGACGAACCCGACCCGGCCCTTCACGGTCAACACCGTCAAGGAGCACGTCGACATGATGATCGTGTGCCATCACCTCAATCCGGAGGTTGAGGCGGACATGGCGTTCGCCGACTCCCGGATCCGGCCCTCCACCATGGCCGCCGAGGACCTGCTGCACGACATGGGCGCCATCTCGATGATGTCCTCCGACGCCCAGGCCATGGGCCGCATCGGCGAGATGATCATGCGGACCTGGCAGACGGCGCACGTCATGAAGTCCCGTTACGGCCACCTGCGCGAGGATGACGCGCACGCGGACAACTTCCGTGCCCGCCGCTACGTCGCCAAGTACACGATCAACCCGGCCATCACCCACGGCATCGACCACGAGGTCGGCTCCGTCGAGACCGGCAAACTCGCCGACCTGGTGCTGTGGGAGCCGAAGTTCTTCGGTATCAAGCCGCACATGGTCATCAAGGGCGGCCAGATCTCCTACGCCCAGATCGGCGACGCCAACGCCTCCATCCCCACCCCGCAGCCCTACCTCCCGCGCCCCGTCTGGGGCTTTGAGGGCCGCGCCCCGGCGGCGAACTCCTTCAACTTCGTGGCCGAGGCCGCCTTGGATGGTGAACTCGCCGAGATCGGGCTGCTCAAGCCCCTGCGCGCGATCCGCTCCACCCGGGAGGTCACCAAGGCCGACATGGTCCACAACAACGGCGTTCCGAAGATCGACATCGACCCCGACACCTTCGACGTCACCATCGGCGGCGCCACCACCTCCGACGTCCGTACCACGGTCGACGGGCAGGAAGTCGGACGGAACTACGCCACCGAGCTGCCCCTGGCACAGCGGTACTTCCTCTTCTGACCACCCCGGCTTCTGATTCCGACCACCACGGCCGGGCCCGGTCACACCCGGGCGACCGACTCCGGCACCTCCTCGCGAAAGGCGGTCCCGCCGCCCCATGAGCCGCACTGCCCTGCTCGTCCTGGCCGACGGCCGCTTCCCCGCCGGCGGGCACGCCCATTCCGGCGGGATGGAGGCCGCCGTCGCCTCCGGCCGGGTCCATGACACCGCGAGCCTGGAGGCGTTCTGCCGGGGGCGGCTGCACACCGCAGGACTGGTCGCGGCCGGCCTCGCCGCAGCCGCCGCCGACGGACACGACGCCCTCACCCTGGACGAGGCCGCCGACACCCGCACCCCTGTACCGGCACTGCGCCACATCTCACGCCGCCTGGGCCGGCAACTGATGCGCGCGGCCCGGGCCACCTGGCCCAGCACCGACCTCGACCACCTCGCCCGCCACCGACCCCAGGGCGCCCACCAGCCGGTCGTGCTCGGCGTCACCGCACGCGCCGCCGGGCTCACTTCACTCGACGCCGCACAGGCCGCCGCCTACGAAAGCGTGGGCGGTCCGGCGACCGCCGCGGTACGCCTGCTGAGCCTCGACCCCTTCGACGCCACCGGCGTACTGGCGCGACTCGCCGACGAACTCGACACCGTCGCCGGCACCGCGACCGACGCGGCGGGGCGGGCGATGACCGAGGGGCTCACCGCCCTTCCCGCCGCCTCCGCTCCCCTGCTGGACATCACCGGTGAGCAGCACGCCGCCTGGACCGTCCGGCTCTTCGCCTCCTGACCAGCCCTGACCGTTGCCTGGAGCATCCCGTGCATCTCGACCACCCCGTGACCATGCCGCACCGCCACACCCACAGCGCCGAACCACTGCTCGCCGACGGCAGCCGCCGCGCCCTGCGCATCGGCTTCGGCGGACCCGTCGGCTCGGGCAAGACCGCGACCGTGGCCGCACTGTGCCGCACCCTGCGCGACCGGCTGTCCATCGCCGTGGTCACCAACGACATCTACACCCAGGAGGACGCCGCCTTCCTGCGCCGCGAGGCCGTCCTGCCGCCCGAGCGGATCACCGCCGTGGAGACCGGAGCCTGCCCGCACACCGCCATCCGCGACGACATCTCCGCCAACCTCGAAGCCGTCGAGGAACTCGAGCAGACCCTGCACCCGCTCGACCTGATCCTCATCGAGTCCGGCGGAGACAACCTCACCGCGACCTTCTCCCGCGGACTCGTCGACACCCAGGTCTTCGTCATCGACGTGGCCAGCGGCGACGACATCCCCCGTAAGGGCGGCCCCGGCATCACTACCGCCGACCTCCTCGTGGTCAACAAGACCGACCTGGCCCCCTACGTCGGCGTCGACCTGGACACCATGAGGGCCGACACCCGCAGGCAGCGCAACGACCTGCCGTACGCCTTCACCAGCCTCACCAGCACCGACGGCGTCCAGCCGGTCGCCGACTGGGTCGCCGGCTGCCTCGCCACCTGGCACGCCGACGGATCCACCCGGTGAACATCACCCCCGTGCAGACGCCGACCGTGATCGGTTCGCCGGTCGGCGCACCCCTCCGCGCCGACGGCGGAGCGCACGGCCGGCGCTCCGCCGAACCCTCCACTGCACACCCGTCCGGAGTCACAGCCACCGCCCGCATCCGGGCCGCCCACAACGGCCGCGCCACGACGGTCCCCCTCCTCCACAGCGACGGTCCCTTCCACCTGCGCCGGCTCCGGGCCCGCGAAGAGCAGGCGCGTGTCTGCGTACTCGGCGCGATGAGCGCGCCGCTCGGCGGAGACCGGCTCGCCCTCGACATCACCGCCGAGACACGCGCCCGGCTGGAGGTGACCGGCGCAGCCGCCACCATCGCCCTGCGCGGCCCCACCACCGCACCGGCGACGTACGACGTACGGATCAGGGTGGACGACGATGCGTCCCTGCATTGGCTGCCCGAGCCCCTGATCAGTACCCGGGGCAGTACCCTGCACCAGACGTTCGCCGTCGACCTCGCCCCCACCTCCCGCCTGCTCATGCGGGAGGAACAGCTCCTGGGCCGCTCGGGCGAGGCGCCGGGCCACCTCACCACCCGCCTGACCGTCCGCCGCGGCGGACGACCGCTCCTCGACCAGCAGACCGCCTACGGCTACCCGGCACCGGCGTGGGACGGCCCCGCCGTCCTCGGACCCCACCGGGCGACCGGGCAGCTCCTCCTGATCGACACGACGCTGGACATGCCCCAGAAGCCGCACGTCATCGGCGACGACCCGGCAGAGGGACACGCCGTACTGGCCCCTCTCGCCGACCCCCAGGCCCTCATCGCCACCGCCGTCGCCCCGACACCGGCCCAGCTGCGCTACCTCCTGGACACCGCCCTCGCCTACGTCTACGAGACGCCGCGGCCCGAAGCCGAAGGTAGGCAGTAGATCCGTGAACGACGTGAACGCCGAACCGAAGGACAGGAACATGCGACGAGCACTGATCGTGGTGGACGTGCAGAACGACTTCTGCGAGGGCGGCAGTGTCGCCGTGGCAGGTGGCACCGAGATCGCCGTGAAGGTGCGTGACCTGGTCGAGCGCGCGGCGGAGGCCGGGTACCAGCACGTCGTGGCAACCCGCGACCACCACATCGACCCCGGGGACCATTTCTCCGACACCCCCGACTTCAAGACCTCCTGGCCCGTGCACTGCGTGGCCGGCACCCAAGGCTCCGACTTCCACCCGGACTTCCTCCCCGCCGTACACGCCGGAGCCGTCGATGCCGTCTTCTACAAGGGCGCCTACGAGGCTGCCTACAGCGGTTTCGAAGGCGCCACCGAAGACGGGACGGGGATGACCGCGTGGCTGCGGGAGCAGGGCGTCACGGCCGTGGACGTCGTCGGAATCGCCACCGACCACTGCGTGAAGGCCACCGCCCTGGACGCCACCGCAGCGGGATTCACCACCCGAGTCCTGCTAGACCTGACCGCCGGCGTGAACCACGACACGATCGAGCAGGCCCGCGACGAACTCCGGCGAGCGGGGGTCGAACTGACCGGCACGCCGGTGGTCGCAGAGGCTTAGCGACAGCGCGAGGGCACATCCAGGGCACATGAGCCTGGAAATCAGCGTTGCCCGGTGAGAACTACGGAGACATGGTTGCGCAGGTCAGCTCGTTCTTCGCTGATACTCCCCAGGTCAGCGCCCCGCCTCCTCCAATCGCTGCACGAGTGGCAGGACTTCAGCCCCCGGCTGCACGAGGCGGGGCATCAGCCGTACTGCCTGGTGTGGCCCTGAGCCGCGATTTCACTGGGCGGCGGAAGGTTCGCCACGTCAGGCAGCGGGCGGGTAGAGCGGCAGCGGGGCCGCGACCGTTCCCCTGTTCCGGTCGCGGC